>NZ_LT838813.1:1220000-1525000 GCF_900176595.1 Aquiflexum balticum DSM 16537 | reverse complement strand
TTTGAAACCTGATTAGCAAGCGACAATTCAATTTCAGAGGTCTGGTTGATTTGTTGATACCACAAGTCTGCAAGCTGCTGGATTTTCATCACAAGATTGAGCAGGATTTCTTCCGATGTTTCCCGATAGCTATCGGGATAAAGGTTGAGCACCTCGTCCCGATGAATCTGGTATTTGCGAATTTCTGCTGTCTCTCTATAGGTATTGCCTGGCAGTTTCCACCATCTGTACATCATGGCTAATTCTGCATGGAGATGCCTTACAGAAAAGGTATCTTTTAACGCCTCATAATATTTCAACGCCTGCTCATAAGCATCTATAGCTACCCCGGCAGTGTCGCTCTTAATGTCCTTACCCCCCTCAATATTTCCCCATCGGCTAAACTCATGATGTTGTTTTAAAAGCCAGTCGGCTTTCACCTGGTTTGCTTCTTTCAGTTGTGAATAGGAGTGAAGAAATCCCAAAGCCTCATGGAAATAACCCAGGTCTTGGTCGTTGCCTGATACTTCAGCGATCTCTTTTAATCTTTTTGTGGCTTCCATACCATCAATTATCCGGAGGCTGTCGAAACACATTTGTGCATATAAGGATGTTAGTCTGGTATATTGCGGATCATTTTCCGAAAGCTGACTTACATAAACTTTAAGACTATCAATTTGATCAGGTGGAACGGTTGAGTTTTGAGAGAAGCCTGGCTGACTCAAAGTCCACCCGAAAAGGATCATGGGCAGGATATGCCAAAACCGTGTATACTGGATCATGATGCGATTGAATATTTGATTTTCTTTTTTCATCCTTTCAGGGGAAATGAGATAATAAACTTGCTTCCATTACCAATAATAGTTTCCACCTTCAACTCCCCACCATGCGCCTTCACAATATCATAAGATAAGGATAATCCCAATCCTGTGCCTTGTCCTGTAGGTTTAGTTGTGAAAAAAGGCTGAAAGATTTTGTCTCTGATGGCATCGGGGATGCCGGGGCCGTTGTCGGAGATGGAGATTTGTACCCACTTCCTCTCGCTACCCCCAGCCCTCCCGAGGTCTCGGGACAGGCTTGAAGGGGAGCCCTCCCGCAGCTTAGTGGTAACGATGACCATTGGCTCTAGGGACAGGGCATGTCCTGTCCCTACAGCATAAAAAGCATTATTAAGAATATTCAACAATACCTTGCCGATATCGGCTCGGACCAGTTCTATTTTGGGGATTGTTGGATCAAGCTCTGTGATAAGCTTTATATCGACCCCTTCATTTTTGGATTTGAAGCTTTGGTAAGCCAGGTTCAAATACTCGCTTGCCAGACTATTGATGTCGGTCAGTTCCTTCTCCCCCGAACCAGTCCTGCTATGTTCCAACATCCCCTTCACAATCGCATCCGCCCGCTTTCCATGGTGGTTGATCTTTTCCAAGTTCTGCTTGATATCCTCCAATATCTCATCCTCGATTTCGTCCTCCTCTGTCTTTGGTCTTGTTTCTTGGCTCTTGATTCTTGTTTCTTTGATCTCCTCAATCAACTCAGCACTCACCTCACTAAAATTATTCACAAAATTCAAGGGATTCTGAATCTCATGGGCAATGCCAGCGGTCAGTTCGCCGAGAGAGGCCATCTTTTCGGATTGGATCAGTTGGGCCTGGGTGGATTTGAGGTTTTCCAGGGTGTTTTCCAGCTCTGTTTTTTGCTGGTTTATTACTTCATTTTTTGAAGTTAAAAGTTGATTTTTTCTACGTGACCTTTTATAAAAAATGATCAGTAAAACCAGAATAAGTATGCTAAAAATGAAGAGAACAATATATGTGATGTTTTGAGCTTGCTTTTTTTGAATCTCTAAATCTTTTGTCTCTAATTCTAGATTTTTCTTTTCAATGATATAGTCGCTTTCCAGTTGGGTTAATTGATTTTCTTTGTCAATAGTATAGAGACTATCTTTTAAGGTATAGTACTTATTTAGATATTTTACCTGATCTTCGAACGACTTGCTTTCCTCGTATAGTGAAGCTAGATTTTTGTAATTCTCCAAAAGTATTTCAGGAGATCCTGCTTCAACTCCGTACTTTATACTGAGATTAAAATTCTCCAGCGCTGATTGATAATTACCTAATTGAAAATAGGTCGAAGCTATATTGTTGTAAAGTGCCCCAAGCGAGAATGGATCATTTTTAGATAAATATATTTGCAAGGCTTTCTCAAACTGGACCAACGCTTCTTGGTTTTTATTCTGATGTTTTAGCGATAGCCCCAGGTTAGTGAGAGATGAGCCTATTTCATTTGAATCATTGATTTTTAAAGCAATCTCCAATGCCTTTTCCAATAAAATGACTGCAGAATCAAGTTTCCCTTGCTGATCATAAATTATCCCTTTTTTTGTGTAAAAGTTACTGATCTGCGAGCTGTCATTTTCTTTAATTACTAATTGTTCCGCTTTATTCAAGTATTCAGTCTGCTTAGAAACATCTTCATTGCTGGTATATAAGTTCACAATGGAAAAGTAGGTGTTAACCAGGCGCCAGTTATCATTCAGGCTCTCATAGATCCGAGCGGATTTTAAATAATTATCCAAGGCATCAGGAAATTCTATTAAAAGGCGATAGGTGTATCCCTTAGCAAAATGAATGTTGGCAATTTGCAAACTATCATTGGCATTGACAGCGGCCTTCAAACCGGCATCAAAATATTCCAATGCTTTTTTTTGGTTGACATTTTGATAGTAGTAGCCTAACTGCTTATTAATGTAAATTTTAGCACTGTCTGTTGATGCAGTTTCTAAATCATTCATTAATTGTAATACTCGCTCGTTTTGTCCAAATAACTGAAAGTTTACGATTAGAGATAAAACAAGTAATAACCGTAATAATTTAGTTCTATACCACTTATCTTTTTCAGTTTCCTTGTATGTTTTTCTAAGTAGTATCGATTCTTTTACCTTTACTTTTCCAATAAAATGATTTAGGAAGGTTTGGGCTGCGGGTTTTGATCTTTCACAGGCTGAATTCCACTTATCAATCAAGGGTTTGGAACTTTCAATTTCTGTATCTAATCGAGCCGTGCTATTCATTTGTTTTTTTAATCAAGTGATAAAATCAGGGTCATTTCTGTTCCTTCCCCTACGGTGCTTTGGACACGAAAATCTCCCCCATGCGCTTTCACAATATCATAAGATAACGATAAACCCAATCCCGTCCCAGAACCCGTTGGCTTGGTGGTAAAGAAAGGTTGGAAGATCTTTTCTTTGATGGAGTCAGGGATACCGGAGCCGTTGTCTTGGACAGAGAGTTGTACCCCTAAATCCCCTGAAGGGGACTTGGTCACCAATGAGCTTACTGAAATAGTCGGAGTATATTTTTCTCCACCTTCAGAGCCAGTCCCGACATGTCGGGAGGGTTGGGGGGTGGATTTTTCTTTTTCGTTGACAGCACTTCGACTACGCTCAGCACAGGCATAAAAAGCATTGTTCATCAGATTGAGCAATACTTTACCGATGTCCTGTGGGATAACCGAAACTTTGGTAAGATTGGGGTCAAAGTCTGTTTTCAGCTCAGCTTTGAATTCGGGTTCCTTTGCCAAAAAGGACTGATAACTCAAGCGAAGAAACTCATCCGCCAATGCGTTGAGATCAGTAGGCTCTTTCTGACCAGATCCTCTTTTGCTATGCTCCAACATCCCCTTCACGATCGCATCCGCCCGCTTACCATGGTGGTTGATCTTTTCCAAGTTTTTCTTAATATCCTCAAGAATCTCATCCTCGATTTCGTCCTCCTCTGTCTTTGGTCTTGTTTCTTGGCTCTTGATTCTTGTTTCTTTGATCTCTTCCACCAACTCCGCACTCACCTCAGAAAAATTATTCACAAAATTCAGCGGGTTTTGGATCTCATGTGCAATGCCGGCAGTGAGTTCACCAAGCGAAGCCATCTTTTCTGATTGGATCAGTTGGGCTTGGGTGGATTTGAGCTGCTCCAAAGTAGTGGTGATCTCTTTATTTTTTGAGGTTAAACTGGCGTTTGACTTTTGCTTGTTTATAATGGCTAAACCTAGTGTAAATGCAAACAGACCCAAAAGCCCAGCTATACCATATAGGTAATATTTTGTTTTCTCATTGGCTTCTTCTTTGGCTTTCAAAAGGGCAATGTTATTTTCATCGGCCTGCATTTTCTGTTCTATTTCGAAACTCAGGGATTTTGCCTCATCTGATTCCTGTTTTAAAAGCTGAAGCAAGCCCAAGAGCTCCTGGTGTGTAGCAAAGGCCTCTTTGTGTAAACCCGCAGCAGCGTAAGCTTTAGCCAATAACTCCAATTCCTCAATCAGCGAATATCTTCCGCTAATAGCCTTGAGTTCCTGAATTTCAGAATTCAATAATTGAATCGCCTGCAACGGCCTACCTTCCTCTAGCGCCAATGTAGCAGCATAAAAATTTGGTTTTAACTCACCTAATGGGCTTGTGACTCCCAGATTTTTAATTTCTTTCAGATTTTTTGTAAGGTTAAAATAATGAGCTGCTGAATCATTTTGATTTTGCATTAAAAAATATTTGCCTTTTTCCAGATAATACCATGCATAGTAAATGTCTTCACCTACAGAGCCATAGTTCATCACGTCACTATCATAGGTATTTAAAAGATCATAGGTTTTGTCGAAAAAAAAACGACTGCTATCACTCTTCAATAGGCTTTTAGCA
The DNA here is from genome assembly GCF_900176595.1 of Aquiflexum balticum DSM 16537. Taxonomy (GTDB): domain Bacteria; phylum Bacteroidota; class Bacteroidia; order Cytophagales; family Cyclobacteriaceae; genus Aquiflexum; species Aquiflexum balticum. The sequence goes on along the minus strand of NZ_LT838813.1, from coordinate 1,520,331 downwards.
CTCGCCATCTGCAAAAAAATAAATGGAGCGTCCCCATAAAGTAAGGGGAATTCCAATTTTTCGTACTCATTTATTGCAAGCTTTAGATAATATTCAGCTTTTTCGGGAAAATTTCCTGCCAAATAAATAGTGGCCAATTGCAAACAACGATTCGCTTTTCCACTGGTACCTAACAAGATATATAAGGTGTCGTTGGCAGGATTATCCTTAAGATAGCTCAGTGATTTTAGCGCATAATACTCTGCTTTTGCAATTAGCCCCATTCGGGAATAAAATCCTGTGATAGAGCTGTACACAATTGAGGCAGCGTCCTCATCATTTTTTTCAACGAAATAGTTACCCAAAGAAGTGTAGTAGGTAATGCCATCGTACATTAATCCCAGATTCCTTAAAGGCAATCGGGTTTCCCTGATGATTTCAAGCAAGGTTCTCTTGCAAGCAACGGAACAATCAGCCTTGTTGGCTTCAATAAAATCCTTACCAAATCTGATCAGACTTTCATTTGGAATGCTCTCCAATTCAAAATGGCTTTTATAAAAATCCAGAATCAGTAGGTAGTATTCCTCTTCGGTAAGGATGGGTTTGATGCGTTCCAACTCTTGACTGAGGGAGAGATTATCCAACAACACCTCCTTTTTGTTTCGATTTATCAGATCCATCACCTCTTTGTAGTAAGTGCTGTTTAGCCCTTCTCCTTTTTCTATTCTTTTAAGCGAAGTCAGAATCGAGTCGGTATATGTATACTGCTGAGCCTTCCCTACACTTGGAAATAGTAACCAAATACTTATGGTTACTATTATGGATAATCTATGGACATATAATCTTCGGATCATATCAATACCTATTTTGGCAATTGGATAAAAACTTACTTCCTATACCTTCTCTAGATTCCACCCTCAATTCCCCTCCATGAGCCTTTACAATATCATAAGGACAATCCTTAGGTTCTTCATTTTTAAAGAAATAGGAAAGGGGTGATTTAATTACTCATTCAATTTTTCCACTTGCTATTATTTTTGATTTCCCATCTTTCAAAAAAATAGTCGGGGAGGTGGGCTATCCTACTGGCATAGTAGGGATAGCTAACCGATCCCATCATTGCTTATTGGGCATTTCCAATAATCTCGTTCAATTCCCCTTTCAAAGAATCAAAATCTATAGGTTTCACAAAAAACCCTTTTGCTCCGGAATTGATGGCCCTGTTGTAATTTTCACGGTCGCCATAAGCCGAAATCATACTTACCTGTATTTGGGGGAATTCCGCCTTAACCTTATCCAATAGCTCTAATCCTGTCATTCCCGGCATATTGATATCCGAGAAAATATACATGACCTCAGGGGGTTGATGACTTCTTAGTAATTCTAAAGCTTCATTCCCCGAAAAAGCAAATTCCAGCTCAATATCCCCGCTTCTTACTTCTTTTCGAAGCTTTTGCCGAAATAACATTTCGACATCTTTTTCATCGTCTACTATTAAAAATTTCATGATTTATCAGTTTTTACTCAAATTAAAAAATATCGGGTTTATTGAAACTGAAGTAGGACGAATGGTAGGTTTTATTGTCCCAAAGCACCTGAAAATTTCCCGAACGAAATCGAGGGCCGATTTTCATTTTTCATCCATTTGGTCTTGAAATAGCAAATCGGATTAAATCACTCCCACCGTGGTCAAGGCTAGAGAGAGAAAACAAAATCAAATCATCCCTTAATCTAAAATTTGAAATCAGCTGTACCAAAACCCTGAACCAAAAAATCGGAATTCAATAAATTTGGCTTATTGTACGTCAAGGAAACCCCTCCTTTTATTGCCATAACCTTCCCACCCATCGCCAAAACAATGGCATGTGCCGCAGCAGTATCCCACTCCATAGTAGGACCAAAGCGGGGATAAAGCTGCGCTTTGTTTTCGGCTACCAGTGTTATTTTCAAAGAGGAACCCATATGGATAACTTTGGCTTCAGGATATTTTGCAATGAAATTCCTTGTTTCCGGATTCATATGGGACCTGCTGGCTACAATGGTCTTGATGGCGGTATCCGGAACCTTTTCCAGTCTTACAGGTTCCATATTGCCTTCTTGCTTCCATGCACCGGATTCCAAGCTACCCCAATACAACCAATCCAAGACAGGAGCGTAGACCACACCCATTACGGGTTTTCCGAAATGTATCAGCGCGATATTGACGGTAAATTCTCCATTCCTTTTCACAAATTCCTTGGTACCATCCAAAGGATCGACCAACCAATAATACTCCCAATCCTTGCGGACTGAAAAGGGAATATCAGCACCTTCTTCTGATAATACCGGCAAACCGGTTTGCTCCAATAAAGCTAGGATTAATCTATGGGCCGCTTGGTCTGCCAAGGTCAGGGGAGATTGGTCTTCTTTGAGGGTAAGCCCAATTTCTTCGGAATGGTAAATTTCAAGGATTTTCTTCCCGGCTTTTAGTGCAGCTGATTTGGCTAAATCTGTGAGGATGCTTATTTGCTTGAAATCGGAATTCATGGATTTTTTGATTTCTTGAATATCAATAAATTATTTCAAACCTTTACATCAACTTAGTTATGGAACGCTGATGACGCTGATTAAACTGATGAACACAGATCAAAAAAAATCAGTGAAAATCTGCTAAATCAGCGTCATCCGCGTGCTATTGAAAATCCTTTCGATTAAGTAAAAGTTAAAAAAGAAGAATTTGAGCATAGATTGATATTCTCTGTTCTATTAAAAAAAGGCACTTGGAATAAGAATATCCCAAATGCCTGATGAAGTCGATAAAATATAAAATTTAAAAAACTTACTTGGATGGTGGTTTGACTTCAAATCCCTGTGCTTCCATAATATTCAACATATCATACCAATAGCGTAAAAATTCAATTTTACCATTCACTATTCGCCCTGCAGTATGATAGGGAACTGTTATGATTTTACCGGTTGCTTTATTTTGAATGGTATTGGTACCCCATGACAATACCCACTCTCCCTCGTTCCAATTGTTGGTGACTTTCACAGGTAGATAGAGCTCTTGTGAAAGGGTATGTTTGAATTGGTTGGTGCTATTGGTGTAATATTCCTTGTGTTGGGCTACTGTGAGTGAGTCCAAACCTCCTCCCAATCCATAAATCATCGCGCCCGGTGCGAATTGGGCATTCATCGTAGCTACATCACCTGCCTGAAGTGCTTTGGTATATTTCTGCACCACCTCCAAAGCCTTTGCAGCATTCTGAAATTCAAGTGTTACCACCTGATCCTGTGCGTTTGAAATCATTGGCGTCAACATCATCAAGAATGCCAGGGACACCGTAATTTTTAAAATTTTCATAAAGAAAGAGGTTAAGTTAAAAGATTTATTATTTATCTAATCTCCTTAATATCAATGATAAATAAAATCAATCAGGGACGAATGAACGGGAATCCTGTCCCAAGACACTTAAATTGTTTCCCGAGGAAAATTGAGGATTCAAACTTCAAGGATTTTGCAACCCACTTTTAAATTGGCCAATTCTTTTTCAGCAGGAAATTTTTTGAGATATTCAAAATAGTTAGTGATATCAGGTTTACCCGCTATGCAGCCGTCATCTTGAGTGGTCAAAATTGGCATTTACAAAGAGGGGAATGACATTGTGGTCAAATTAAATGGGCCTCGGCAAGCTCGGCCACCGGGTAGATCATGTGGGAAGGAGGGTGTTGGAAAAGCGGCGGCGCCGCTTTTCCAACACCCTCCTTAGTTAACCATATTCTCCGTTCCCCGAGCTTGCCGAGGGGGATTTAACATTTATGTCATTCGTACCTATCAGTTACCTGATTTATTTTCCTAGTACGTATGAATTTATTGACATTAATTTGTAATTTTTGGTTTTAAATATTCATCAATTTATGCAATGGAAAATCCTTTAAACTCCCAGATTCAAAAACCTTCCCAAATCCATTTAGTAATTCAAATCCTTGCATTAGGGATTTTGCTGATGCTTTGTTTTTTTATTCTTCAGCCATTTATCACCTTATTGATTTGGGGTGGGGTTTTGGCTATAACTTTAGGCCCTTTCCATAAATTTTTGACAAAAAAACTTAAAGACCGTTCTGGATTGGCCGCAGGAATTATTGTCGTCGGCTTATTGATGATTATCATATTGCCCTCTGTTTTGATCATGTTGAGTACGGTCGATGAGTTCAAGGCTCTTATATCCTCCTTTCAAAACGATGACCTTCACATTCCTCCTCCATATGATTCTGTTGCCAATTTTCCCATTATTGGAAAGAGTTTATATTCGATTTGGGAGGAAGCTTCCATTAATCTTTCAGAGACTTTTATCAGACATCAAGAAGAAATCAAACCCGTTTTCCTTAAGTTTATAAGTATGGCTTCCCATACTGCATCAGGCATATTCATTTTCACGCTGTCTATACTTGTAAGTGGGGTTTTTATGGCTTATTCAGTGGAGGAAGGCCAGTATGCAACAAAGTTTTTCACCAAACTGGCAGGAAAAACCGGGGAGAGAATGGCGGATGATGCACGTACAACAGTTATTAATGTGGCCAAAGGAATTTTGGGAGTTTCGGTAATTCAATCCTTATTTTGCGGATTGGGGATGTTTATTGCTGGAATTCCTTTTACTGGTATTTGGATTTTAGTTTGTTTGATTCTTTCGGTCTTTCAGATTGGTCTGTTTCCTGTCAGCATCGGAGTGATTATTTATATCTGGATGAACGGAAGTGTAGGAATGGCGATTTTTCTTACAATCTGGATGGTAATAGCAGGACTTTTGGATAATTTTCTTAAACCGATAATTTTGGGAAAAGGTGCTCCGGTACCCTCTATGGTGGTATTTATGGGTGCTTTTGGAGGATTTTTATATTCAGGGATTTTGGGATTGTTTACAGGGGCCATTATTCTGACCTTTGCCTATACTTTAACCATGACCTGGCTGGAGGAAGGAACATAACCAAAAACCGGTATTTTAGCTTTTATGGCCAAATTCATTTTTTAGTAATCTTGATGAATATCCTACCCTTCTGGCTACTTCATCTAATTCTACTCCCTCTTTGAGCAATTGATTTGCCCAGGATATTTTCACGGTTTTCAAAAATTTCCCTGGGGTAATTCCAAAATTTTTGAATTGCCTGTTAAGTTGTACTGTATTGGTTTCGTAAAATGAAGCCAACAATTCAACAGAGATAAGTTTATGCTCTATGATATCATTTTGGATTTGTTCAAGGCTGTAGAACCGACTTTTTTGGTGGAGATTAATTTTTCGCCTCGCATACAATTTTCGAAATACTAAAAATCCAAAAAACAGAATTAAAATACCAAAGAATACAATTTGGAATATCAGCGACCTTCTTTGGAGAATTTTTTGGTCTTCGACTTTTTGAAGAAATAAGGGCAGGAAATTTTTTTCTATATCATATATGTCTATTAAATAAAGACCATTGATAGACCCTGCATATATATGATCATTGTAGAGAGTCATTCCATAACGGTTAAACTCAACGTCTGAGACTAATGGAATAGATTTTTCACTTGATTTTGGAATGATAAACAGGCCATTTTCAGTTGCTATCCATAGATTTTTGAAACGATCCTTTTCGACATCAACACAAAAAGACCTATCCAGAATTTTTTCCAAACTATCTGCAACTTTTGGGTTGATTGCAAAGGCACCGTTGTCTGCTGCTAAATAAATCAAATCATCGCCCGGAAAAATTTCCCTGATTCTGGCACCGACATCAGCCAATTCATAAACTTCTATTCCATCAAACGAAAATACTTTCCCTTCATAGGTGGAAAAAACCAGCGAAGAATCGAAGACCTCAAGATCTGAATATTCAAAACCTCTGTGTATAGGGTATAAGGAGAAGTCATCTAACAATTCATTTATTGAATTTGTATTCAGACTAAAGGTTTTATTATTCCACTCAACAAGTTTTCTTGAATGACCGGCAAATATATTTTGCCCTGTGGGTAGCAAGAGAACTGAATCATTTGAAATTACTTTGAATAGATCATCAGTGCTAAGAAAATATTTACCGTTGATTTTGGTGAAATTTCCATTGGAATAAGGAGGAAAACCTGCCTTAAGTGTGTCATTTACAAAAATTCCAGAATACGTTGAAATTACCTTGATCTGATCATCTATATAAACATTCCTGATGGAAATTCCGGGATATTGGACTTTATAAAAAGGTCTGATCTCATATTCAAAAAGCGATCCGCCCACTGAAAGAAACAATTGATTATTCAAGTGAACTTTGGTGCAATTTATAAGGCTCTTTTGAGGAATTAGATGAGCCATTGTTTTTGCATCGATTAAATATTCTTTAGGAACGAATTCCGATTGAAAAAAACCTTCATTGTAGAAAACAAAACTTTTATTCAATTCAAGATCAATTTTTTCCCAAGAATCTTGATTTAAGACATATACGCCATCACCTGTTTTTGCATGGATTTTTTGATCAGCTAAAAAAATGTTTCTAAGGGGAGTTTGAAAACTATGTTTTTGAACAAATACAGTATCCTGAGCAAAGGACTCACAAATAATTGCGTAAGCAATGAATAAAAAGGCTATATGGATACGCATTTGGATAAATAACATATAAAAATAACGTTTGGTATAAAAAAAACAAATAGTGTTATTTTTTCAGTTTGGGAAATTATTTAAAAAACACTGCTGTTTCCTGATATTTGTAAGAAAAAGTTTTGCGATTCTCTGTCAGAAACCCAATACTTTACTAGGAACTTGACAGAAGGACCCTGCCTGCAGGCAGTCAGGGAAATACCGGACATTTTCTTCTCCTGACAAGAATTAGATTGAATTAATATTTTACTTTCTCCATTGCGTACACGCATTCATTTAGAATTAGTATAATTATGAATTTTGTAGCAAAAATCTGCATTCTATTTATATACAGTTATTTGGGTTTTCAGCCTAAAGAGAAAATTATTTTGAATTCCTTCAATGAAAAGAAAATCATAGAATTTTTGGTTTCAAGATATGGTGATCAATCAGATTTTCCACGAAGATTCATTTATGATGAGATTGATTTGAATTTAGATGGGAATTCAGAGTATTTAATTGGTTTGATGGGACCTGAATTTTGTGGTACGGGTGGATGCACCATGATAATACTTGATAATGAATTCAAAGAAATTTCCTATGTGACCATAGTTAAATACCCTGTAATCATTGGTGATGATTTGAAGGAGGATGTTACCAATGGTTACTTGAATATTTATGTAAGATCCGGGGGAATGGGCTTCATAAAACTTGCGTGGAATGGTCAGAGTTATCCAAGAAATCCCTCAATGGAACCAAGCATTGAGGAATCCTTAATAAAAGGGAAAAGGAAGTATCTCAAAGCAGAAGATGACCCATCTTTCGAATTTTAGAAGCCATAAACAAAATTCAGGATGATCAGATTTCCTTATACTTTGGATTTTGGAATTTTGGCCTTAACAATTACACAACTTTCTATGCCATATACTAAAAACTTCTGGATAACTATAAGATTGTATTATGGTTTTTAATTATTTTAGGGTAAGTTTTATGAAGGATCTTTGGACGTCCATTAGATCTTTCATTTTTTCTTTCATGTTTTTTTACCAAAGTATGAAGATTCCATTTAATGTAAATTTTCTTGCTGCCATTTTGTTTTTCAACTCTATTTTCATTTTTCAGGTATTAGAAGTTTCCGCCTATACGCAGTCCAATGATACAATTATTGTCAGGAAGGATTCATTTCCTGCAGCATCCGAAAATCAACAAATCCCAGAATTAGATCCAAAAGAAATTAAACGAAGCATAGGTGGATTTGAAACAACCAAAAAACAATGGACACAAAGAATTGCTTTGGATCAAATAAATGAAGCTGTTCAGGAGGCAAAAATTTTTTTGAGAAAAGGAGAAGACTCAACCGAAATAAAAAAAGAACTTCAAGAAATAGAAAGGCAAAGGTTCATTGTAGAAAAAGGGGTTGAGAAATCCAATGGGAATTTAATGTCTGACAGAAATTTAGCGGTATCAGGGGCTATTCTGAGAGAATTGTTGGAAAGGACTTTTGCTATCCGGGCCAATCTGAAAACTCGGGGAGACGATTTAATTCGTTTAAGTTATACCATAGATTCTCTTTCAAGTTTGGGGGAGATATTTAGTTTAAAGGATGAATTAGAGGGATTTTCTACAAATCCAAGAAAATCCACCTGGATAGCTAAAGAAGTTGAACCTACATTCGAATCCATAATTTCCACGATTGAAGAATTGGAAAATTTGGAATCATTAACCGATGAAGTTTTAATACAGCTGCAACTCACCTATTTGAAGATTGACAACGAAAGAAAGGAATTGAACCGTGACTTTTTTCGGAAAGAGGTTTCTGGATTTAATTCGCATTTATTTTCTACTCAGTCATTAATGGAAATTATTGAGATTTCTCATGAAAAAGAATCACTTGCCTTGGTTCTATATTTCCAAATTTATTCCGGAAGAATTTTTATAATGATTTGTTTGACGCTAATCCTTACATTTTTCTTACATAATCTTAAAAAAAGAATTTTGGAGGAGCAAAAGGAAAAAGAAGCAAACTCCAACTATCTGGTATTGAAATTTCCCTTTTTATCGGCATTGATCATTATTATCGGTCTATTTCAGTTTTTTTTCCCATCTCCGCCGTTTATTTTTTCCTTTCTTCTTTGGACGATTTCAGGAATCTCGCTTGCCATAATTCTATATAGATTCCTGGCGGGTTTTTGGATGGGTTTCTGGATTGTTTTGTTAATATTTTTCGTACTATCCAGTTCATTAAACCTGATTTTGATATTTTCAAAACCTGAGCAGTATGCTATTTTGCTGCTTTCTATAATCGGCGTGACTTACAGCGCTTTGTTGTTTTTTAGCCATAAAAAAAAGGATCTAAAAGAAAGAAGAATTATTTATTTCATCATCTATTTAGGGTTGATGCAATCTTTATCATTGATATTTTTATTATACGGTAGCCTTAACTTATCTAAGGCACTTTTGATATCAGGTTACTTGGGGGTAGTCTTGGGCATATCATTGCTTTGGACTGTCAGATTGATAAATCAAATGCTTGCTTTAGCTTCAACCATATTCAATAGACCTGATAAAAAACTGTTTTTTATCAATTTTGACAAAGTTGGAGACAAAGTACCCGGTTTTTTTTATCTCCTTTTGGTGATTGGGTGGATTTTACTGGTTGGAAAGAATTTTTATGATTTCAGTAATTTCTCATCCTATTTCAGTGATTTCTTAAATACACCACGGGTATTGGGAAGTTATTCTTTCACGATAAACAGTATTGTTGTATTTGTTGTCATCCTGGCCGTTTCCTTTCTATTATCCAGGATTGTATCTTTTTTTGGTTCCGAACCTGAAATTAACCCCGTCAATTCTCATAAAAGAAGGAAAGTCAGCTTAGGAAGCTGGCTGCTTTTGGTCCAGATTTTTATTATTAGCCTGGGATTGTTTTTGGCTGTTGCTGCCACAGGATTGCCTTTGGATAAAATCACCCTAGTGTTGGGAGCCCTTGGGGTGGGTATCGGTCTAGGTCTGCAGGGGCTTTTCAATAATCTGGTCAGCGGCGTAATCATTGCTTTTGAAAATCCTGTAAAAGTGGGCGATCTGATCGAAATCGACGGGAAGCCCGGTGTCATGAAATCTATAGGATTCAGAAGCAGCGTGGTCAATATGTTTGAAGGTTCCAGTATTATTATCCCAAATGGGGATCTTCTCAGTAATCAGTTGGTCAATTGGACTATGGGAAAGGGTAAAAAAGTGACATTTTTCGTAGGTGTGGAATATGGTACAGACCTGAAAAGGACAGTAGGATTGATCATGGAAATTTTGATTCATGATCAACGGATTCTTAAATACCCTGTATCGAGAGTTTTACCATATGAATTTGCAGATAGCCGAATAGATTTAGAAGTTACATTTTGGTGCCATAATTATCTCGAACTGCCCTTTTTAAAAGGAGATATTATTTCCCAGATTGATATTTTGTTCAAGAAAGAAGGAATTGTGATAGCATTCCCTCAGCGGGACTTGCATATTAAATCCGGAAATGACCAAATTGAAACTTTCCTAAAAAATCCGGAAAATCCGGAAACCAAGGTTTAAAAACAAACAAAAAAACTATGATTTTAAATACCTAAGGGCAAGAAAAAAGATGGTCCAGCTATTTAAAAGAAAAAGAGTAAGGATTGCTATTTTTATTATCTCAATATTTCTTGTAGGCAGGTGGTTGTTTCACCTTGCTGTAGAATATACCATCAAAAACTACTTTGAAGATCAGGTTACCTTGTCTGCTGAGACCATGGTTTCTTACAAATTGAGAAATCTTCAGATTTTTTGGATTCAGAGTAAGATTAAGCTTAATGACGTAAGTATCCATATTACCCAAACCGAAAACTTCAAAGACACCACCAACATTAAACTAACCATTCCAAGCTTCACTTTAGACCTCCTATCTATACAAGAAGTGATTTTTGACAAATCATTGACAATTGAACAGATGATTTTAAATGATCCGGAAATTCACTTTTTTTTACCCATAAAGGAAGATACCCTTGAACTGCAAAAAGAAGTTGGAACGCTACATCAAAAAACCTTAAAATTCTTACAACAACTTAAAATTAAGAATTTCAATACTCAGAATGCATCCGTATTGTGGAGTATAGGGTCAAATGACATACCGAAGTATACCCTTAAAAAAATCAATGTCATATTGGATGATATTGAAATAATTCCGGAAAATATTTCAGGCGAAGAGATAACCGAACTTCTTTTGAGCGATCATCTTGAAATTACACTCGGCGACAATTCCATCCTTTTGCCGGATTCAAAAAATCTTTTAAATTTTAAAAAATTAAAAATTTCCTCAAAAGAAAAAGAATTGCTTTTTGATGGCCTGCACCTTCAGGATATAAATCACAAAGATTCTGAAGGGGAAAATCTTCTCCAAAATAGTTTGTTGATCCCAAGTCTCCATTTGAAAGGGATAGATTTCCTGACTTTATATTTGAGTAACTATCTTCTCGTGGATACTATATTTGTCGACGAGACACACCTACACTTTGAAGTCGACGAAAATATCCTTTCTCTTTTTCGTTCCGACCAAAAAAGTCCAAAACACAATCTGGATAGTATAAGGATAAAACATGTCCAACTCATCCCAAGTTTTCTTTCGGTAAATCACAGTAGTCAAACTGAAAGAAATACGCTTAAAGTAGACAGTACTGCAATTACCCTAACCAATGTAAACTATAAGGCAGGACCTGATTCCATAAATTCCTGGAGTCTGGAAAATTTGCAACTTCATTTGAAAGATTATCAGTCCAAACTGGAACAAGCCCATTATTCTGTGAATTTTGAGACCCTGGATTGGTCATTCAAAGATAAAATTTTTGTCTTGGAGGGTATTCAGATTTACCCTATCAAGGATAGTTTATCCAAAACTGAAGAGCAAATAATTGAATACTTGGAAATACCTGCCATCAGTATTCAAAATATAGATTTTGAGGATCTATTTGTCCATCAGAGATTAATGGGAGGCAGGATTAAGATCGATTCTCCAAACATCGGAGTCTTATTACCAAAATCCCCCACTAATTCCCCTCAAAAAATCCCAGATATATCGACAGAAATAAGGAAGTTATTGGAGGTTTTTAAATTAGAATCTGTAGACCTCCAACAAGGAAATTTAGCTCTTTTTAAGGGTGAGACAACTCCATTTTTAACTTTGAACAACTTAAACATTTCCGGAAAAGATTGGAAAATTGCAGACGATATTTCTGATCAAATGAATTTTGACCTGGAAGCAAGAGTTGGGAATGGAATTCTCCATACACCGGAATTTAAAGTGGATTTTAAAGGTGTGAATTTTTCCAGTCAGAAAGATTTTCTGAATATTCAGGAAATTGTTTTGAGACCCGCCTCTCTTTCAAAGGAACTTAAAGGACAAATCAGATTAAAGGATGTTCAATTGGATGGATTTCTTAACTATACCTCAGATAACAGAATCAACTTTTTGAAAATTGGGAATGCCAAGGCAGATATGGTCCTTACCGGGGAACCAAAAAAGGGGGGCTCAATTAAGGAAGATAAAACCAGCCCCATTTTTATTGATCAATTCAGCATAGGACATTTAGAAGCCAGTATTGTGAAGCCAGGAACCGGTACTTTGGTCATGAACAGTTTAGAAGCTGACCTAAAATCGATTGTTATTGGTGGCTCTGACTTTCCATTTTCGTTTGATACGGAAAATTCCAAAATAAAAACGGAAAAAAGTTCTGTATCATACACCTCCGGTAAAGCCCAATTTGACTCCTTGGGATTCTATCAAAAAAATCTTTTTGTCTACGGTTCAACATTGATTAATAATGATCAAAGTGAGGATAAATTCAATATTTCAATACCGCTGATTTCCTTATCCGGCTTAATGTTACCTGATAGTTTAAATGAATGTATTGGTGCAGGACGGATTACCCTTCATGATCCAAAAGGCGATTTTTATCTCCCAAATAAGGTTGATTCCAAAAAAGAAAAAACAAATCCACAAAATCCTGATTCCAAATCCTTGTCATTTAAACTTGATACGCTTCAAATTGCAAACGCCGGTTTTGTGTTGAAACAAGAATCGGAAGAGGGTGAAAGTTTTTGGAAAAGTGAAGAGACCTATCTTGACTTTTTTGACATAAGATATCCGCAAGATAAATCTGATTATTATTTAGGAGGTTTTGAGCTGAGCCTGAACAGGTTTGTACATCAACAAAAGAATTTGGAATTCCAAATTGAGCAAGCCAGCCTGTCTAGCAAAAACAAGTCTTTAACCCTCATAAATAGCAAATTGGAAAAGTCTGAATTTTCAGATTTGGTAAAAGGAATGTATATGACTTTGGACATTCCTCAAATTATTATCCGCACAGAAAAAGATTTCAACATTAATCTGGATCAGGAGGTGAATATTTCTGAATTCCTGATCGATAATCCCAAACTTTTCATAAAAGGGAATGTGGAAACTGCGCCAATAAGAGCTGGCAATGAAAAACAGAAAAATAACGATTTCCCAATTTCTTCCCTTGACCTGCACAAATTTGGGATAAAAAACATGAGCATCGATCTTGAAATACCTCAGGATAATCTGAATATTTGGTTTGAAGGTTTCAATTTTACCTATAATGACTTTTATTGGAATTCTAAAGATACCTTGAATATCGAAGATTTAGTTGCATTGGGTGATTGGACTGTGGGTTTGGAAAACGGAAAGGCTTCTATCTCCAATCCGGCCAAAATGGTTGAAATTTCAGGTTTAAGTATTTCAGGTCCTTTCTCCGAAATATCCTGGAATTCAGTTGGTTTCAAGACTTCTGATGATCCGATTACTTATACCAGGTTCCTAACACATCAGGAAACTTGGATGGGGATCCAAACCGGCTACAGTAGAATTTCAGGGATCGATTGGCGAGAGATCCAAAAATCCCAAGTGAAAGCACAAAAAGTACTTATCGGTCAACCCAAATTATGGGCTTACCGCGATCAGAGATTGCCTTTCCCCGAAAACCACTTTCCTCCAATGCTACATAAAACACTGGTAAACTCCAGTATCCCGATATCAATAGATACTGTACAGGTAAAGGACGGTATAGTGAATGTAGAAACTCAGCCTCCTTTAGGTGAAAAAACCGCTAGCATTGCATTTTCAAAAGTTGAGGCCACCATAACAAACATTACCAATCTTCCTGAGGAAATTGTAGCCAATAATAAAATGAAAATGAGGGCAAAGGCCTTGATTCAGGATACAGGACAACTCACAAAAGACATTGATTTCTCACTAGATGATCCTGACTATTCTTTTTTTATGGATGTAAGCCTGGGGAAAATGGACCTTAGTGAACTCAATGACCTTATTGAGCCACTAGCTTCAGTCAGGATCAAAAGTGGGAAAATGCGGAAAATGGAAATCAAAGCTTTGGGAAATGAAGACTATGCCTATGGAAACATGGATTTTCTATACAGAAAGCTAAGTATTTCAATTTTAGATAAAAAGGATCATAATCATCAGAATTTGGGACATGCCATAGAGTCATTCCTAGCAAATGAACTTGTCATTAAGAGAAACAATGATTACCCCTTTCCACACCGTCAGGGTCAATTGTTTTTTGTGAGGGATAGCACAAGGTCTATTTTCAACTATTTTGCCAAAATATCTCTGAGTGGGATAATGACCAGTGTTGGTGTGAAAAGCAATAGAAAGGTTTTAAAGCAAAGGCATGAAGAAGAACGCAAACGACTTGATTCTAAGGTTGTAAATTCAAGTAGTGGGATTTTGGAATAGAAATTTGGTTTTCTTTTTTTCCATTTCAAAATCAAGTTTCAATCGACTCCTTAGTTGCATTTATTTCTGAAAAATCCACGTTTTTTTAGCCTCACTTCCATAGATAAATATGTCCAAACAAAAATGACTAATTCTTTCAAACCTGTGAATAGGGTTTGTTTCCCCAATCGAGTTGGAAATTAACTTAAGTTTGAATTTCCGCATTTTATTTGGCAGATTTAGAAATTCAATTAACTCCTTCAAATTAAAAATATGAAGCTCAAATGCATTAAGACCTCCGTTTCAATTTTCACATTAGGGATATTCCTCCTTATTAGTACTTCGGTTAATGCTCAAATAGCAATAGCCGAAAAAGCCTTTGAAGAAGCAGAAAAAAAAGGTTTCTCGGGAGTATTGCTTTTGGCCATTGATGGAAAGGTGGTTTTTGAAGAAGCCACAGGCTTCCGTTCTTTTGAGGAAAAAACACCCTTACTGCCAACTGATATTTTTGAGATGGCTTCAGTTTCCAAACAGTTTACAGCCATGATGGTGATGAAATGTGCGGAAAAAGGACTTTTGGGTTATGAAGATTTTGCAGATAAGTATCTTGATATTCCATACAAGGGAATAAGCATCAGACAATTGCTTACCCATACCAATGGCCTTCCGGATTATCAGGCTGTCATGGACAGGCATTGGGACAAAAGCCAAGTGGCCGACAATGCAGCTATTTTGGAATACCTGCGCAAATACCAACCGCCCATGTTGGCCCAACCCGGCGAAAAATATGAATACAGCAATACCGCCTATGTGTTTCTGGCCAGTATCGTGGAAAAAGTCACAGGAAGGGATTTTATTGAATTGTCACGTGAATGGATTTTCAATCCCCTTGGAATGGGCCATACCGATATCCGGACCTTGGAGGAAAAAGCCAAGGTACCCAATTTTGCTGCAGGTCATCTGAAGGATAAAAACGGGGATTATATCAATGCCAATAAATTCCATTCTTCGGATTATACGGTTTGGTTGGGAAACAGAAAAGGGCCCGGAAGGGTCAGCAGTACGGCACAGGATTTATTGATCTGGGATCAGGCTTTGTATGCAGGCACTTTGGTAAGTAAGGAAACTTTGGATTTGGCTTTTTCAGCCCAGATTTTGAATGATGGGAGTTTAAGTAACTATGGCTTTGGCTGGGATTTGAGTGAAGATCCGGATTTTGGTAAAATCGTTTCCCACACAGGGGATAATCCAGGCTATAAAACCCTGATTATGCGTTTTGTTGATCAGAACAAAACTTTGATACTTTTGAACAACAATGCCCATGAAGCGAAAGATGCCTTAATTAAAGGGGCTGTTGAGGCTTTGAGGGGGTGGTGAATACGGATGTCTTTTTTTTAAAACCTTGAATGGCTGCCAATGGGGTCAAAACGAAATGGGAACCAGAGTTTGCTGCGATAATTAACGATTATGAAATATGAAATTAGTTTAATTGAAAATTAATCAAATAAATTTCCATTTTTTTGAAAAAAATACAATAAGGTTGCTAAATTGATCTATAATTTAAAAACCACCAACAATCTCAAATATCAACCAAATGAGAAAGAAATCCTCCATTTATCTGGCTTGTTGCCTTTTCTTTATGTTCAGTGGGAATTTATTTTCTCAGTCCACCATCATGCAATATAAGCATCCATTGGACCCCCTTGACACCAATGAGATCAAGATCGTCAAACAGGTGTTATTGAAAGAAAATAAGGTAAGAAATGACAGCAGCAGTCTATATAGTATCATAAACCTACAGGAGCCTCCCAAAAGTGAGGTGTTGGCCTATAAACCGGGTGATGACTTCAGGCGTGAAGCCTTTGCTTATGTGTATGATTATCCAGCAAATGCTTTGGGAAAAGCTGTTATTGATCTAAAGCAACAAAAATTGCTTTCCTTCGAAAAGATAGAAGGAAAACAACCCACAGGTGCTTTTAAAGCAGATTCCATCGCTTCCGAGATTGTCAAAAACAATTCAGAATGGATAGCTGCGCTTACCAAAAGGGGGATACATCCCGATTCCGTAAAAGCCAGTTTTGGGAATTTTGCAGCTGATCTTGGGCTTGCCCCGATAGGTAATCGGGAACTTATAATTTCTCCTGTTTACAAAAATAAGCAGTTCAGTAGGATGCAAATTGGAGGAATTTACGCCTTTGTGGATGTCACGGACAAAAAAGTCCTGAAAGTAGTGGATACCGGCGGGGGTTGGTCAGAGCCGGTTAAAGTGAATTATTTCAATGGAGATTCCATCAAAATTGACATGACCACGCCAAAACAAGTACTGATTACCCAGCCGGAAGGGGTCAATTACCGAATTGAAGGAAATCAAGTGATTTCTCACCTTTGGAAATTCAGATTCAGTATCCACAGTAGGGAAGGTTTGGTGATTCATGATCTGCACTACTTTGATCAGGAACAAAAGAAGTGGCGCTATATCATGTATAGGGGCGGATTGGCAGAAATGATCGTGAATTATGGTTCTCCGGATTTGTTGAATGCCTCCAATAACTATTTTGATGTGGGAGAATTCAGGTTATTTCAGACCAAAGCCAGACCCCTCACCTATGGTGCTGACGCCCCGGAGAACGCCACTTATCTGCCCGCTGTTTTGCATGATGATTTTGCCAAACCTATTGTATCGGATAGTGCTATTGCCGTATTTGAAGAATATGGCGGAGTGCTATGGAGGCATCAAAACCATGCCAGAAGGGCAACCGATCTCGCTATCAAATATTACATCACCGCAGGTAATTACGATTACGGGTTTAAATGGACTTTCAAAGAAGACGGTACAGTGGTCATCGTTACAGAACTCAATGGCATCGCGCATATCCGTGTCGTGGAGCGGGTAACGGATGACCCCGGAAGTGCTGACGAGGCTTATCAGGGTAATTATTTCGGGACTATCGTAGAGCCGCATGTGGAAGCCAACAACCACCAGCATTTTTTCATTTTCAGGCTTGATCTCGATATTGATGGCCAGCACAATTCTGTGGGAGAAATGAATATGGTTGCGGTACCGAAAGGACCGGACAACCCCTACGGGAATGCCATTATTGGAAAAATGGACATGTTTAAGAATGAGCTTGAGGCCAAACGCATGGCAAACGCTGCCAGCAGCAGGATGTGGATGGTCATGAATCATCATGTGAGAAATAAATTCAACCATATGTCTTCCTACATGCTTATGCCAAGTCCCGGTGTGGTGCCTTTGGCGGAAGTTGGTTCTTCGCTTTACAACCGGGCCGCGGCACTTTATCATCATTTTTGGACAACTCCTTATAGGGCTGATGAAATGTATCCTACGGGTGATTTCCCGGTCAGCAACCAGAAAAATGAAGGATTGCCGAAATGGACACAGCAAAACAGGAATATTGATAATACCGATGTTGTCGTATGGTATGTTGCCGGAGTCAATCACATCGTGCGGCCTGAGGAATGGCCCATCATGAATCAGCATACGGTATCGATTACCCTAATGCCCTTCGGCTTTATGTCAAAAAACCCGGTTTTAGGATTGCCCCCGGTAAAATTGCCTACAACTGCTAATTAAATGGCCTGCACATAAACCCATTATATGATTCAACCAAAAATTAGGTTGAGAAATAACCTCTTATCGGGTATTTAAAGTATTTTATTTTAAAACGCTTGTCCGATTCTTAAACGAGCTCCAAGAGAAACAGAGCCTGTATCGTTAAAAACGTTGCCGGTATGGGGACCAATATCAAAACTAATTGACAATTTGGTCTTCGTCAATCGGCTTATGCCGAAAGGAACATAACCAAATCTTCCTTCTGCAAGTGCACCTGCACCCACGATTACTCCTGTATAAAAACTCATTTTACCTGGTCTGAGGGAAGGAAGGTATATTTTTGGTCCAATTGAAAACCCAATCAATCCGGCCGAAACCTCAGCTGCAAAATTTTTGAAAAATAGTCTTTCATAAGAAAGTGCCAAAGTTGGATCTGTTATTCCTACTTGTAAACCGAGAATATTTTTTGGTTCATTGGATTCTTTTGGTTCAAAAGTTTGGGGCTTCCCTTTTTGATTTGAGTTATTATCCAAAGCTATCGAACTAGTAGAATTATAGGTCTGACCTGAGGCACTTATGGAAAAAAAGAAAAGTAGTAATAAGGGGTTTATGATTTTCATTTTTTATCAAACAATATGGTGTTAATAAAAATAGAAACGAGAAAAATCAAGTGAAAAAAATCTAATTATCAAGAACTTATAAAATTGTTTATATTATTAATTTGAAACAACATAGATTCTTTCCTTTCTTCAATAAGATCCAAAAGATATTTATCTAAAATCAGTATCAAGGCAACTCACAAAGCTTTTTTTATACTGAAATAAAGGTTGTAAATTCACTTATTGCAGGTACCTTGTTTCTCCCACCACACCTCTAATCAATTTTCCCAATGGATAACAAGCAAGTATTTGCTTTGGCTCGAAAAAACCTCGTTTTCGATGCCTCATTCGCTTCCGCATTTCATACAGCATCAGGTGTCCGGTTTCAAGATATTGAAGGAAGATCTTATATTGATTTTTCATCGGGATACGGGGTTTCGAATATCGGGTGGCAGCACCCTGAGATGATTGCTTTGCTACAGCAGCAAGCCGCCAAAAGCAATTATGCCCCTCCTTGGATGCCCACAGAGGAAGCCGCACTTCTCGCAGAAAGGCTGGTAAAGTTTGTACCTGACTCTGGCTATAAAGTCTTGCGTGCTACCGGAGGTGGTGATGCCAATGAAATTATCCTAAAGGTTTTATTTGCAAGTCAGGGAAAGGGGAGTGTATTGTCATTTTACCGCTCCTATCATGGCGGGACACATGCCGCATTGGGTATGAGCGATATTAAAGCCTTCAAACTTCCCGAAATCCGCAAGGAATACGAAGAACACAAAGTTGAACCGCCCTACTGTTTCCGGTGCCCCCTAAAAAAAGATCCCCTGACCTGTCATACCGAGTGTTTACAGCTAGTGGAAGAAAAGCTTCGCGATAATCCAGATATCCGAATTTTTATGGCCGAGCCCATCCTTGGTAGCGGTGGTGTAATTGTACCGCCGAAAAACTACTTTATCCAGCTACGCGCGATTTGTGACCATTATCAGGTGATTTTGGTGATGGACGAGGTGCTCACAGGAAATGGTCGAACCGGTCACTGGCTGGCCTCCGAGCATTTTTCTATTGTGCCTGAGGCTTTTACCCTTGCCAAAGGGCTTGCTTCAGGCTATGCTGCCATTGGCGCAGCGATGATCAAGGAGGAATACTTGGAGACTTATTACAAATACGACGATGTTTCGAGTTCTTTTGCCTGGACACCTATGGCCTGTGCTGCGGCTTTAAAAAACCTTGAAATTCTCGAACGAGACAACTATTTGGAAAACGCCCGAATTCAAGGTGACTACCTCAAAACCAACTTCGAATTCCTGCTACGGAAAAAATTACCGGAGCAATTTGGCGAAGTACGTGGTCTTGGAGCAATGCTAGGCTGTGAATTTGTGGATAATCAGCGAAACAAAAACCCAAATCCCCGTCTTGGCATGCGTGTATTATTGGGCATGTTGAAGCGTGGTTGCATGTGGTGCGCCTCATGGGACTATAATGTGATGATTGCCCTACCTCCTCTTTGTATTACCAAAGATGAATGCGATGAAGCTCTGAATATCTTAGATGCATCTTTGTAAAGCTGGAACCTTTAAAACCCATCTCATGATCCAAAAAGACATCCTGCTTAATGAAGCACCGCATACTGTGGTGCGCTATCATGGAATACCCGTCCACGCAATTGATTTTTGGAAGCGTATTTCCTGGGGAGCAGAGGGGGCAGTTTATCAAAACCTGCTGGTTGAAGAACATATCCCCCACATCGTGGATCCTTCCTTGCTAGCCATCGAAACCGAAGGTCAACTTCAGGCGACCGCAGTTTTCAGCCATGTTAAAGTCCACTCCGGCCCTCAACAGTACAGTTGTCACTATATAAGGTATTTTGCCACCGACAGTGCCGTCCGAGGACAGGGACTCACCAAACGCTATGGCCACCAAATCATGTCGCTGGTAAAGGAACAATTTCCAGGACAGGCTATGTATTTTGCCTTGGTAGAGCGCGGAAATAAGGCCTCATTCAAGTCGGTACAGCGAGCGGGCTATGAACACACCGCTACCATCAAAACGATCGGTTTCAGCCGTTTTTTCCCCAGGCGTTCCTCTCGTATCCATCTTTGTCAAAGCAGCGAAGAGCGTCGTTTAGTCCTCCAAAAGCTGCATACTTTTTACGGGGAACATGCATTGGTACAATTCAACCCTGTTTTTCTGCACAATCAATATTATGTGTTAAAAGACCATTCCGGAAAAATCATCGCTGGATGCCAATATCACCGTTGCCATTGGCGGGTAAATAAAATGCCGGGCTTTACAGGAAAACTACTAGTAAAAACCCTCCCCTACTTGCCTTTGCTCCGGCGTATATTTAACCCCAAAAGTTTTAAGTTTTTGGCCTTTGAAGCCATTTTTGTGGAAACAGGTGCAGAAGCAGCTCTTGCTGAGTTGTTCGAAGGCATTTTGCAACTTGAAAAACTCAACACAGCCATGTACTGGCTCGATTCCAGAGACCCACAATTCCAGGCCTGGACCCAGCGTTTTCCCTTGGGACTCATCCACCCCTTTATAAAATCGAATGATGTGTATATGATGCAGTCATTCCAAAACTTCAGCGAAGCAGAAGCGCAAGCCTTCAAAAACAGGCCATTTTATGCCTCAGCTTTTGATTATGCCTGAAAGCCAAAGTTTCTTGACTGACGGTAATTCTATTTTATTAAGGATTTTAGAAATTTTCTATTTCCCTGGTTGGAATCAATTCGGACTTTTGCGGTGCATGGTTGCCTGTTCATAGGAATAGGTCAATTTGATCAAAACAGGTTCATCAAACATCCTACCCAAAAACTGTATGCCTGCCGGAAGGTTTTCGGAAGTATATCCCATGGGAACGGTAAAAGCGGGTTGCCCGGTATGGGGAGAAACAATCTGACTGTTATCCCCTTTATATTCCTCTTCAAAAAATGCTATCCGGGCAGGTTTGTTATTCCAAGAGGGGTATACCAAAGCATCCAATTGCAATTCATCCATTTTATTTTCGATGGCTTCCCTAAAGGCCACCCTTCTGATATCTGTATAGGTATCACCACAAGGAATGTCAGGGTTTTCCCGACGGAGTGTATTGGATGACAAGCGCTCCATTCTGTCTCTGGTATAGGCAGACTTGGAACCTATTCGCATGATATCTTCCAAGGTTTGGACCGTATCTCTCTTGACATAAGTCTTAAGAAAATCCTCCAAATCCAAACGAAATGTGGGACACCATTGATCCTCACTGAGCTTCTCGAAATCAGC
The DNA here is from genome assembly GCF_900176595.1 of Aquiflexum balticum DSM 16537. Taxonomy (GTDB): domain Bacteria; phylum Bacteroidota; class Bacteroidia; order Cytophagales; family Cyclobacteriaceae; genus Aquiflexum; species Aquiflexum balticum. The sequence continues at coordinate 1,498,569 of NZ_LT838813.1, read as the reverse complement.
TATTGCCACATTTTCAATGATTTCAGCCCCCTGTTCCTCCATATCAAACAGCGCTTTTTCGAAAAGAGCATAAACTTCATCATCAGGATTGTTTTCAACCAGGTTTCTCAAAACCCCAATTCTTGCACCCTTTAGTCCTTCCCTCTCCAGATATTGGGTGTAATTGGAAGGGATTTTTCCTTCGGAATACCGTGTTAAAGAATCCTGGGGATCATATCCTGCAATCACTTCCAGCACCTTCACTGCATCTTCCACTGTTCTGCACATAGGGCCTACCACGTCATTTCTAAGATAAAGGGGTACTATTCCTTCTCTGCTGACCAAACCCAAGGTTGTCCGGAAACCGACCAATGCATTGTGGGAAGATGGTCCACGGATGGAATTGCCGGTATCCGTACCTAGGCCAATTGTCCCGAAGTTTGAAGCCATGGAGGCACCGGTCCCTCCACTTGAACCGGCAGGAACATAATCGAGATTATAAGGATTTCTGGTAATCCCCACCGTGGAGCTTTCCGAATGCATGGGACTGAATGCCCATTCGGCCATATTGGATTTAGCCAAGACTATCGCTCCGGCAGCTACCAGTTTTTTGATGATAAAGGCATCTTCCTCGGGATAAAAGTCCTGCAAAGCCAGAGATCCTGCTGTAGTAGGTAATCCTTTGGTATTGATATTATCTTTGACAATTAGGGGAATACCATGTAGCGGGCGCAGGGTTTTTGTTTCTTGAAACTCCTTATCCAAGGCTTTTGCCATTTCCATAGCATTGGGATTTACCATGCTGATGGAATTGATATTATTGTCCATCTCTTCTATCCTATCCAAATAAGCCTGTACCAATTGTTGGCTGTTGAATTTCCCGCTTTGATAGGCTGAATGGATTTCTGAAACAGTGAGTTCTGAAAGGTCAATAGCTTCCTTATTTGGGGTGTTGCATCCTAAGAATGTAATAAGGGTAATTATCCAGAGGGTGGGTTTTTTGGGAAAATTTATTTGGAGTTGTGTCATAGTAGTGGTGAAAATTGGCATTTACAGATTGGGGGATGTCAGGTATTAGAAAATCTTAACCGGACAAGATAGACTTCTCCTAACGTCGAAGTGACAAGGAAAAGCCTTTTGTAGTTCTCTGGCTAAATTGATTATTCTCCTTTCTGTTATTGTTATTTCTTAAGGTCTTGTTAGATCGATTCCTAATTTCCAAAATTCGGTTTATTGGTCTTATCATTGATTGGCTGCCAGTTGCGCTTTCAGCAAAAGGAGATTTTCCTTTCGGGTTTCTATTCTTGATATAAGGTTGAAGCATCGTCCCAAATCCCCAATGACAAATGCTTCGAAACGGGGATCATATAACACCTTTTCATGGTCACTTTTGATTATTCGGTTGTCCTTGATGGAATCAAGCAGCTCATAGAATTTTGAATTCCCTTTTTCTGCCATCACCATCTTGCCCGAATTAATGGAAACATGATAAGAAGGAATAGTAGCCATGACAGGCTCAAATCTGTCATTGATGAAATCGGTAATGGAGGTCATAATTATTCTGACTTTTTCAAAATCAGCATAGTATTGATTGAGAAATTTAAGGGTTTCTTTTTGCCTGAAATTACTGAATGCTCCTGAGGATTTTGCAGATTCAAAGGCAGTGGAATAGCTCGTAGCAGCCTCTGAATAATAAAGCGGCTCTATCAATATTCCGAACTTTTCAGCTCCCATTTTATCAGCCGGATTTCTCAGGTAAGTCAATAAGGTGGATAAAATCTCAATTCGATTCCGGTGAAATTCAGTTAGAAAATCCAACTTTTCAAGGTCTTTGTCCAGGTCACTTAAGATGTCTGAGTAAAAGTCTGCCTCCTGATTCCGGTACTTCCGGTTTTCGTTCCAGGTGTTGATTTGGAGGGCAATGAGGATACCGATTACAACGAGGAAAATTTCGCCGATGGCATAGACGAGGTATCGGGTGAACCGATTCTGCGAGAGGAGCTTTTGGCGGATTTTGCGGAAGAGTGAGATCATAGCCAGTTTTTTTATTTTAAAATAAAACTTCCCTCATCCAAGCTTTCCATCTCCATCAATATCTTTCCCACTTTGCTCTTCGAGAATTTTTAAGGTGTTGATCAAAAGAGATTTGGTCCTCTGAAGTTCATATTCTAAGAAAGCAACTCTTGCTTCCAATGTATCTGCCCTACCTTTTTGGTCAGAAATTTGGCTTTGTTGGATAAGATTCCAAAATAGTCCCATGTGGTTTTATGGTTTAGGCGTTTTAAATAATCTAAGTTTTTGGATAAGCCATAGAAATGGATTAGGTCGTTTGCCGGATCGATGCTCTCAGATCGTTTTTGGAAATAGGAAGTTGTCGTATCCGGATTCCGGTAGCATCAAAAATGGCATTGGTCAGGGCCGGGGCTATAACAGGCGTACTGGGTTCGCCCGCCCCTCCGGGAGGGTTTCCGGAATTGATGATATGCGTTTCAATTTTTGGCGCTTCATTCATTCGGGTAACGGGGTAATTATGGAAATTACTTTGCACCACTGCCCCGTTTTCTATGGTAATCTCCCCAGTCATAGCAGCTGCCAATCCGTAGATTATTCCACTTTCCATTTGGGCGATGAATCCATTTGGGTGAATGACAAAGCCCGGATCAACTGCACAGACCACGCGATGCACTTTCACCTTTCCATCGATGGTTACTTCCACTTCTGCTACCTCAGCCACAATAGATCCAAAAGACTGGGCAATGGCGATGCCTCTGCCCCAGTTGGCAGGAAGCGGTGCACCCCAATTTGACTTTTCGTAAACCAAGTCCAGAACCCGTTGGAACCTTGAATTATCCTTTGTAAGACTTTTTCTGAAGGTAAAAGGATCCTGCTTTGCCGCATGGGCGATTTCATCTATGAAGGATTCTGTCAAAAACCCATGTGTGGAATGGTCGACACTCCTCCAGTTACCCCAAGGAACATGGGAGGCAGGACTGGAATATTGAATCAGTTGATTGGGAATCGAATAAGGAATATCCGCCGCCTCCGGAGGATGATGCTTGAATATAAACTGATGGGCGTAAGCAATGGGAATTCCCGATTGATCCAAGCCTGCCTTCATCCGACTGATGGTTGCCTCCCGATAGACATCGTGCTGCGTATCTTCTTCTCTGGACCAGATTAATTTGACTGGGTAGTCCACTTCCTTGGCGATCAATATCGCCTGCTTCATCACATCTGTTTCGGAGCGTCTTCCAAATCCTCCGCCCAGGAGTTGATTGTGGACAGTCACTTGATCAATATCTATTTCAAGGAGTTCTGCAGCGGCAGCTCGGACTCCAAGGGGGTTCTGACTTCCACACCATAGCTCACATTTTCCATCGTGCACCCATGCAGTGCAGTTCATAGGTTCCATGGTGGCGTGGGCCAAAAACGGAAGTTGGTATTCTGCCTCGACAAGGATAGCTGCCTGTTCCAAGGCGGTTGCTGCGTCTCCGTCTTTGAAATGTGTATCCAGATTTCCTTCCGCCAAATCAGTATCCATGGCCTTGCTATACCGATCCATGATTTCTTCCTGATTCAGGCCACTATTTTCTGTGGTTTCAAATTCAATGGGAAGTGCATCTAATGTAGTTTTTGCCTGCCAATAACCATCAGCGATGACAGCCACTGCCTCTCCCAAGTTTAAAATCTTTTTTACTCCCTGTTGGCTTGAAGAGACTTTGGTTTCCACAGATTTTACTGTACTTCCAAAAACCGGGGCTGCCTTGATCGTGGCATATTTCATTCCGGGTACCTGCACATCCATTCCAAACTTTGCTTCTCCGGTCACCTTGGCGGGAATATCAAATCGTGGCTGGGAAGTCCCCATGAGGGTAAACTCTTCGGGTGATTTTAGCTTTGGTTGGGTGGGTATATTGACCTTGGCTGCTGCAGGCGCGAGCTCTGCAAAAGTGGCACTGCGCTTACTGCTTGGATGACTTATGATACTGTTTTGGGCAGTGAGCTCCTCTAACGGGACCTTCCAGGTATCTGCTGCGGCCTGCATCAGCATGGATTTGGCTGCAGCTCCTGCGATCCGCATGGCCTGCTGACCGGTAAACCTCACCGAAGCACTTCCTCCTGTAATCTGGAAATTCAGGGATTTGACGGCAGTGAGAAAAACCCCATCGATCGTTTCTTCTATAAACTTTGGGAAAGTTGCATTGCCTGCGATAAAACCTTTCAATAAGGTGTAATTGGCATATTCTTTATCAGCGGGAGCTTCCTGAAACTTTACTTTAGACCAATCAGCATCCATTTCATCAGCGAGCATCATTGCCAATGCGGTATGCACGCCCTGTCCCATTTCGGCATGAGGAATGATGGCCGTGACCGTATTATCCGGAGCGATTTTGAGCCAAATATTCATGACTGTTTCTCCTTCAGATGCAATCAAACCTGCAACTTTGGAGGAGCGGTTTCCCGGTCGGATGGCTATTCCAATCACCAAAGTTCCCCCCGCCAAAACCCCAGCTCCAATAAATGCGCGTCTAGTCCATTTTTTCATTGCAATATTTTTTAGAGTGATGTGGAAGATTGAAGAGCTGCTGAAGCGCGCTTAATGGCAGACTTTATGCGTCCATACATGCCGCAGCGGCAAATGTTTCCTGACATGGCAGCATCAATTTCCTCATCGCTTGGAGAGGGATTTTCATTCAATAGGGCTACTGCAGACATGATTTGTCCGGATTGGCAATAGCCGCATTGGGGTGTCTGTTCCTCAATCCAAGCTTGCTGCACGATATGAAGTGTATTTTTATCAGGAGCAATACCTTCAATGGTGGTGATGTTCTTCCCTTCCGCTGAGATTGCAGGTGTTATACAGGAGCGAACAGGTTGGCCATCAAGATGAACTGTACAGGCACCACATTGGGCAATGCCGCATCCAAACTTTGTACCGGTCAAACCACACTGTTCGCGGATCACCCAAAGTAAGGGCATGCCAGCCGTGGCATCAACTTTATATTCCTTTCCATTAATAGTCAAACTAGTCATGATTCAGCATTAAAATTATTTGTCAATATCGGAATTTTATTAGAAATCATCCGTCTTCAGTACCTTTGATCGAACCACCGCAGTGGATTATAGCACCTTTTTTTAGGAACAAATGCCCTCTGAGGAAATTGATATTCTTTAATTGCAAATTTATCTACCAATATTTTGTCCCTAAAGGGTCTAATCAAATTAATAAATAATCTTATAATTCCAATTACATCATAATTAAGTAGCTGGTGCCCCCTGCTTCCAACCTGTCAGGTAGACAGGTCCTGAAGGAGTTTTTGGCTGATTCCTGCTTGTCCGGCAAGCAGGTTGTGGAAGAGTGAGATCATTTTATTCGGCTAATTTTTTATCAATTAATTGGAGAATCTGAATGGAATTATCTCGGTACTCCCGTAAAATTCTAAGTCCGAAATTGGAGAAAATCAAATAGTGTGCACAGGCCCTGCGGTGTTTTTCACTTTCAAAAATTTACAAAATAAAATCCTTGTTATAGGTTTTCCGGCAGAAATCTGCATAGCTGATAAACCAGTCATATTGCTGATATTCGGCTAATTTATTTTTGGAAAGGTCAATGAGTAAGATTTGTGATTCGTCAACTTTAGGTAGATATTTGGAATAAAATTGGGTGATGGCGTTGGAAAGCGAATCCTCTTTGAAGTTTTGAGCAGTATTGACAGCTTTCAATAATTGATAGCCTTTGTCCAAATATTGAAAGGGCTCAAGATTAGTAATGTCGCTTATGCACTTATCACAAGCTGCATAGTTGGATTCGTTAAGTGTATCATAATAGGTAACAGGAATGCTGCGCTCAATAATTTCAGTAATCCTTGCATTTTTTGCTTCCAAATCCTCTATGGAAAGCCGCAAATTGAGCGTATCTGTCTGTAAGTCCTGCCTGATCTGCGCATATACTTTGAGTAGATAGTTTTTTTCTTTCCGACTTTCATTCCAGGTATTGATTTGCAGGGCAATCAGAATGCCAATAGTAACAAGTAGAATTTCGCCCAAAGCATAGGTCAAATATCTGGTGACCTTGTTTTGAGAAAGTAGCTTTTGCCGGATTTTGCGGAATAGTGAAATCATATTTTGTCAAATTTTCTTTTATGTGTATCCGCTTAACTCCCCGTAGCTAAACAAATAATGGCTAGAGGACGATTAGCGGCTCTGTTGACAGTGGACTGTCGACCGTTGACGAGTATCTGTATACCATATGGCCTCTCCAAGCTCAATATACAGAATTGCGGATACTCATATGGATAAGGTCTTTTCATCTATCCAACCTTTTTATCTCGACCTCCAAATCCTGGATCATGGAATCCACCGATTTCCTCATGTTTTCATAAAAGAAGTTTATGTAGGATGTGGTACGATTCCGCTGTGTTTTAATAAAAAACAAGTACTCCCGATCAGTTTTGAGGGATTCAAAGTCTGTTGGAATCATGCTTCCTAAAAACGTATTATCCGAGTTTGGATAATTGTAGGCTTCTTCGAATCGACCTGGGAAGATATGTCTCATTCCATACTGTACCTCAGCTAATTCTTCAGCTTCGGCTTGCAAGAAAAAATCATATTGAGAATCATACAGCGAGATCAATTTAGTCCGAATATCCGTGTTGGAAATAATATCCAAGCCTCTGGATTTAGCAGTTTCAAAGGAGCTGCTCGAGTGTACAAAATGCATCGGAAGCAAGGTGTAATTGAAATGTGAACTTAGCGAATCATGGTAAGACCCGTCATTTTCTAATATCCCAAGTATAAGGCTCAGGGCTTTATGACTTTTTTGAAGTTCTCCTATATTCCAATTTATTTCCGCTAAATCCGCTATCAGTTCAGTTTTGCAACTTTTCAGGATTTCAATCTCCGCTTGTCTTCTGGATTTGTTTTCCCCGTAGTTGGCCAATTCAAAGGCGCCCCAGATACCGATGATCAGTACCAAAATCTCGAAAAAGTATTCCGGCCATTTTTCTTTGAGGGTGGATAGGATTCGTTTCATCATTTGAGTTTGAGTTCTTTTTGGATCAGTTCTTTTAGATTCTGGTTTTGGATCAGAACCGTTTCTATATTGGATGCTGTATTTTTGGTTTTTATGGATACTTCCAAAAGCAATTGTTGGAATTCCGGTGATTTGGAGAGGAGGAATAATCCTGCTTTATCGACAAATTCAAAAGGTGTTCCTTCTTTAATTCTACTGTCTTTGTTTTCAAACCAGTTAGCTAATTGGTGGACTTTATTGTTGGCTAAAAATACCCGAACTCTTTTTTCCAGCAATTCCGCATATTCTAAATAGGTAATATCAAGATCTTTTAAGTACCTGGAGTAAGTGTTTATCTCTTTTCGGATAGACTCATTTGATATTTTGTCAGCAACAAAAGGATCATTCTTAATCGCTATAGGATTATAATAGATCAGTCGTCTGATCAGATTGGGATCTTCGATTTCCAAGTCCATCCCTTTGACGCCGATTTCATAAAGTGCTTGATGTAGGTTATTAATTTTACTTAAAATATCAAGATTATCATTGAAGGCTAGCGAATCTGCCCTTAAATCCTGGATAAGATTTTTTAAAACTACCCGTTCAGATTGCTTTGCTTTTTGAGCCTCGTTCCAATTATTGATACTCAGAGCAATCAAAATCCCGATCACGACCAATAAGATTTCACCGATGGCGTATTTGAAGTAACTGCCTACCTTGTTTTGCTGAAGGAGCTTTTGGCGGATTTTGCGGAAGAACTTGATCATAGGGTATCAGTTTTGTTTAGCTGTGTATCGATTCTTGCCAGTGAGCGCTGTGTGGAAATCACCATCTCTTCCAAGTTACTGATCAAATTTTTGGCATTGAGAAGGCAAAGAAAAAAACCATTTTTATAAGCTGGATCGTTAAGCAAAACTTTAATGACATCCGCATTTCTTGTGTTTTTCGTGGCTTGCTCAACTCCACCCAATATGGCCATATAATCATTGTAGGCTTGCCCCACATCCCCGGTTCGGAAGAATGGCCCATAGAGGTATTCTTGGTAATCATAGCGCAAATGCTCCTGATCACCGTCGATTTTGTCATAGCTGAGTTCCATGCGCAGCAGTTCATTTTTCAAACTGTCATCCGATAGGATGCCGAGGCTCCCCGAACTGATCATTTCCCTGAGGGTACTGTTATTTCGGATAAATGGATCCCAATACAACACTTCCATGGTGTGGAAATTCAGAGAATCCGTATTGGTAATAGGCGCACCTTCAAAATAGCTGATCATCACCTCGGCTGATCTTCCGGCCCTGCTATAGCGGTCGATGCTACGGTGCAGTTCATCGAGGTTGAGTAAGAGGTCTGACCGCAAACCATGGAGAAAAGCCGTCTCTCGAGATTTGGTTTGCTGAGCTTCCCGGTAGTTATTCACCTGCAAGGCAATCAGTATCCCGATCACGACGAGGAAAATTTCGCCGATGGCGTAGGCCAGGTACCTTGTGATCCGATTCTCTTGCAGGAGTTTTTGGCGGATTATGCGAAAGAAAGAAATCATGATTATAGCGTTTTTAGGTAAGCGTTGAGCTCTTGTATAAGGTCTTGTTCACTCTTAAGCATTCGTTCTAGAAAGTTGATATGTACACGATGCGAGCGTCCTATATTCTTTGTTTCGAATTCAAATTCTTTAGAATTCAAGATCTTGCCCAGAATCTGCTCAAATTCCCTTTCACTGACTTTTAGGTTGATTTCATTGAATTTATCAGCATCGACCCAACCTTCTGCTTCCTGATCTATTATTTCCAGGAGCATATCTAAGTTAATTGCATCAATTCCAAGAGGTAAATAGCCTTTCCACATTCGATCAATATATTCTTCAAACCACTCAAAAGGGATGTTTCTGTAATAACTTCTAATTTCATTGAACAGCGCCTTATTTTGAATGATACTTGCATTGCCGGAGCTGATCAGATCTTCAAAGGTTGCGTCGTTAATTTTTGGTCTGTTGGTTCGGCCAATCATTTGAATGCCCACCACAAAATAAGATGTATCTTCAACTACAGGTTGATCAGAAGTTATGATATCGTAGATATACATGGTCACCTCCAACCTCAATTGGGTGTCCTTTTTTTCTTGAACTATTTGAACCCTGTCTTTGGTCAGATCCTCGATCAACCGGGTGATATACTCTTTTTCCAAGGTTTTGGCTTTGTTATGTTCATTCCAGTTGTTGAGGGCAAAAGCCCCCAAAATGCCGAAGGTAATGACCAGGATTTCCAGGATGTACTCCGGCCATTTTTCTTTGAGGATGGAGAAGATTCGTTTCATCGGGAGTTTATTTAAAGGTTGGGATGGCTTAAATAATTTTGGATTTCCTCTTTCAGAACGCGTGAAGCCGTCAATAACTTGATCCTATCTCTGCGTTTCGCCAAGGTAAGGGCCTTGATATATCCGGCACGGTTTGTAAATTCTTTGACCTTGGGGCTTTGAATATCTTCATCCAAAATAAGCGCTTCCAATTCTGAAATATTTCCTTCCAGATTTTCCGAAATTCCTTTGAGATAATTGGCTTCCATCGCCCGGTCCTTCCGGTTTTCATTCCAGGTATTGATGCTCAATGCGATCAAAATACCAATAACCACAAGGAAGATTTCGCCAACGGCATAGATCAGATATCGGGTGACCTGATTTCCTGCCTTGCCGGCAGGCAGGTTGGAGAGGAGTTTTTGGCGGATTTTTCTAAAGAATAGAATCATGGTTTGGGTTCAAAATTAGGGCCTGACAGAAAAATAATTTGGTCCGCGAGCGACTCAAGTCGCTCTAATTTAATGAGATAATTGACGATTCCCCAGGCTTGATTGTCCAAATGATTTTCAAATTCCAGTTCCTGAAACAACTTTTGGACTTGAGGGTTTAGTCTGGATTTTCCCGCTCCCTTCAAGAGGGAATACTGATCGATGTTCTTCATCGAGGCATTTTTTGTGAGGTAGGGGAGAAACAGGTTTTGACTAGTCTCATCCATTGTTTCGTAGCTTTCCTCCTTTTCTTCGATGGCACTTCCCCAGTCAAAAATCAATAGGCGCATCGATTCTGAGGAAATCAGGTTGAGATTGCCTGAAGATATCAAATCTGCAAGGACGGATTGACTTGGACTGAAATCCCCATAATCCAGACTTATCGCAATAAGGCTGTCCAGATTGTGTTTTGCGAGAACATCTTCCGGTTCATTGATCAATTCCAGCACTGCATTGGTGCCGTTCAGGACGTTCCAATGTAGCTTAATCGTGGCTTGAAGTTTTTCTTTGTTTTTTTGAAATTCCAGATGAAGGTCTTGCAGGATCAATTTCTCCTTGTTTTTGTTTTTCAAATTTTCATTCCAGGTATTGATGCTCAAGGCAATCAATATCCCGATGACCACAAGTACAATTTCTCCCAGAGCATAGACCAGGTACCGGGTGACCCGATTTTCTTTGAGTAATTTATATCGGATTTTGCGGAAGAATCTGATCATTTTCGACTTTCATTTATAGGATTTTAAGAATGTCCAAAAGCTCATTTGAGGCGCTCCTGAGGTCATCATTGACACTTTCTTGAAACGAAAACAAGTTTAAAAACCTAACTGACAAATTGTTATCCAGTAGGTACTTATCTGAATCCAAATTGTATCTCCAATTCCTGACGCTTTCATGCTGTTTGGTTGAATAGTGATGTCGAAATAGCAAATCGTCTTTTTTGTCAAGTTCTCGAATTAAAGATGTAATTCCCTTGAAGGTTTCTTTGACATAAATGGACTTCTCCTCTAGAGTTCTCTGAGATTTTAAAATTTCGGTTTTAGTTTGGCTTGGAAAAAGTCTGAGGTTGCCGGTAGAAATCAAATCCTGAATCGTATAGGTGGAGGAAGCGAAAATCCGCAAATTAGCTTTTAGGGTATCCCGTTTTGAAATTAAGGTGTCCAGGTTTGGTTGATTTGAATTATAGTAAGCAAAATAACTTTGGATGTTTTTAGCCACTCTCTTGTTTCTATCGTCCAACTCATCATACATCAATAGGTCACTTTTCAATTCTGAGATCAAGTTTTCTGTATATTTTTTCATCAACAAATTGTCTTTTCTGTTTTCATTCCAGTTGTTGATACTCAAGGCAATCAATATCCCGATCACAACTAGAAGAATTTCACCAATCGCATAGACCAGGTAACGTGTCACCCGGTTTTCGGAGAGGAGTTTTTGGCGGATTTTGCGGAATAAACTAATCATGGGCTAAGTCTTTTTGAATCATCGAAAGGGTTTCTTTGCACTGCTGAAGGGCATGGTCTGCATCCTTCAATTGGGTAGCCAGAAAGTTCATGTAGGTTTGGTTTACATAAAATTTGTCTTCCAACAAATGCCGGATTTCATCCGTGGTAGGGCTGTTAATGTTCATAACTTTTTGGCTGACATAGTTCAATACCGATTGACCTTTCTCCTGTCCGATTTTGAGTTTTAGAATCAAGTCATCATAGGTATTGTAGAGCGTGACGATTTGTCTTCGCAGCGAAGGGCTTGAAATAAGGTTTAGCCCATTGTTTGAGAGTTCGTCCACCGTGGTTGAATTCGGCACAAAATCGATCAAAAGATTATACTGCATTAAAAAATGCGCATTCAACGAATCCGGGTCTGTTACGTTTCCTTTCATCTGACTTTCAAAAACTCTTTTGTAACTGACGGCTACCTTTAGTCTTTCTTTTATTTCCTTCAGCCGAAGTGAGTCAGATCTTAGGTCCTGTTGAAGATTGGTAAGAAAGGCATGCTCCCGTTTTGCATTTTTATTGTCTTCATTCCAATTGTTAATACTCAGGGCTATTAAAATCCCTATCACCACAAGGAAAATTTCACCAGTGGCGTATTTGAGATAGTTTATAACCTTTCCTTCCTGTCCGGCAGGCAGGCCTTCTTGCAGGAGTTTTTGGCGGATTTTTCTAAATATGTTCAGCATAATTAATTTTCCTCATCTAAAATTCGCTGAATTTCCAAGTCAGCTTCGGTAAGTCGTTGGAGGTAAAGCTCAAACATTTTGGTTATATAAGCCAAGTCCCCCTGCAGTTTTTCAAGATCTTTCTCATCCATTTGGCCAAGTTGGCCGGAAAAACGTTCGTAACTGTATGACCTTACAAAATAATCCCAACGGTCAATCATAATATCCCGGTATCTATTCAATCGGCCGTAAGAGGCATTATATAAATTGAACACCTGGGTTTTCAAAACTTCATTCCGATAGCTGCTTATTTCATTGCCGGACACTCCTGCATCAAAGGTCCCAGTTAAGGGAAAGAAGGTCTCCAAGTTTATGAAATACTCCCGCATCAGTGAATCTAATAGTGGTTTGTCCGTATAATATATGTCGGGTAGTTTCGTTTTCAGCTGTTCAAATAACTGGATTTTGTGATGGGCTAAATCCTTTATTTTCCTTAGGTATTCCTTGTCTCTTATTAGTTCAGATTTGATGTTTTTTAGGAATTGTTCTTCTGAACGCAGAGCTTTCCTATCCTCATTCCAATTATTGACTTGCAAGGCGATCAAAATACCGATGACAACCAAAAAAATTTCACCTGCGGCGTATTTAAGGTAATTGGCTGTTTTGTTCCCCTCGAGGAGCTTTTGGCGGATTTTTCGGAAGAAAGAGATCATTTATCTGTTTGAATTTCGATTAATTTGATAAGTTTTTCTGCCCTTTCATTTACAACAAGACATTTGTTTTTAATATCATAGGCTAAATTCAATTCTAAATTTAGAAGCATATAAAACTCTTCAGTTTTGACCTTAGACAGGAATAATTTTTGATCAAATTCGGAAATATTAACCGTATCCTCCCTATTAAATGGTCTCAGTGAGTTTGTGTACTTAATGTAGCCCGTTTCTTTATTTTCACCGCTTTCTTCAAGCGTATTAAGAAGATTATAATAGTCTATTATAACGGCTCTAAGTGAATCATTCTCTATTTCTTTAAATTGGCCGGTATTCAATAGTTGATTGTAGGTATTTTTTTTAAATGCCCAAACCACTCTTCCAAAAACACCTCCATAGCCCAAGGTATTTAAAAAAAGAACCGTGTCTTGAAACTGATAGTTACCTTGATAATATGCTTTACCTATTTTTAGAGCTTCGACTTTTTTTTCAAAACGTGACAAAACATTTCTTTTATTAAAAGCTATATCTTCCTGCAAGTCTTCTTTCAGGCTCAGAAGGTATGCTTGTTCATTGATTTTCATTTTTCGGCTTTCATTCCAGTTATTGACCTGCAAAGCGATCAATATTCCAATCACTACCAGGAGTATTTCGCCAATGGCATAGGCGAGGTAACGAGTAACCCGATTTCCTGCCTTACTGGCAGGCAGGTCGGTGAGGAGTTTTTGGCGGATTTTGCGGAAGAGTTGGATCATGGTATCAGTTTGGACAATTGTTTTTTTCCAGGCAGTTGATTCGTTCGAGAATTTTAAAGTAGTGCGTTCTAAACTCAACAATGCCTTCTGCAAACTTTTGGTTAGCGAGTCTCCAAAACTGTATTCCGGCGATGACCTCCCCTTGCCCTATCATACGTTCGTAATCCAGGCTCATAGATTTGGTGGTGTCTCCATTGACTATAAGGATTTTTTGGATTCTGTAGGGCTGGAAAAGAGGGGCATCTGCAACCGATAGGTCTCTCCAGTAATGGAGTGTCTCGATTGTGATGGTTTGGAAGCTAGCTACTTCATCCAGTATTTCGCGCAATTTGACATCAGAGAGAATACCCAATGAACCGGAGGATACTAACTCGGTATAGGCAGAGTTTTTCAAAAGCCATGCACTTATAAAAAAAGGCGTCGCAGGAATTCTAAACTGTTCATTATTTGGAGCCGAATTGCTCAATAAAAAAGCAAGAGAATCCAGATTCGACGCGTTACTTTCATACAATTTAATTTGATTATCTAGAATATCGATATTCCATATGGCCTCTCCTTTGAGTCTGTCCAAGTACAATTTTTCCTTTTTTTGAAGTTTTTGGTCTTCATTCCAGTTATTGATCTGCAGCGCAATCAATATCCCGATAACAACCAGGAAAATTTCACCTAAGGCATAAACCAAATATTGGGTTACCCTATTTTGAGAGAGCAACTTTTGGCGGATTTTGCGGAAAAATTTTATCATTGATCAAGGTATTTTTGTATTCGTTTTGATAAAGTCAGGTTTGTTTCTTGATAGGTTTTAAGATTATTAAAAACCAATTCACTCTGATGGAGCAGATCTACCAGGAAGTTTAATACTTGTGGTTCTTTTATAAATTCTTTAAAATCGGTGGTATAAAAATCTCCAACATCCAATCGGAAATTGGGAATAAATTGATAATTGGCCCCTCGCTGAAGTTTATCCAATGGGTTAAATTCAGGGGCATCGTTAAAATCAAAGGAGCTGGCCTTTTGTTGGTAAATTTCTAAAGACCACTCTAAGAATTGTTTGGAATAGTAAGTGATAATTTCTTCTGAAAGTGTTTTGTCTTCAATTTCCTGCAATAGGCCACTTCCGTAAAATGTCTGATAGTTGGTATTAAATTTTGAAAATTTTCGGAATTCAAAAGTGTTCAGAAAATATTGCCCCAGCTCTTGATTGGTATTGCTTTCTTTTCCTTGGTAATTTAAAAGAATTTGTTGAATACCATTAGTAATATCACCATAGTAAGCCTGCAGAAAATCAATACGTTCAACTTCTAATTTCAAATCAGCCTGAATGCCTTTTAAAAGCTGCTCTATTACTTTCTTTTCTTTATTCTCTTCTTTTTGAATATTTAATTGAAGGGCAATCAAAATACCAATGACCACAAGGATGATTTCTCCCAAGGCGTAGACTAAGTAGCGGGTGACCCGGTTTCCAGCCTTACTGGCAGGCAGGTCGGCGAGAAGTTTTTGGCGGATTTTTCGAAACAGATTGATCATTTTATTTTTTTGAAAATAGCGCTAAGATTTTATTGGATTTGTCCCGGATGACAATTCGTTGTTCGTCTGCAGCCGTGCCCAAAGAGCGACTCCATTTCATCTTATTGTGCAGATGGTGTAATCCTTTGATTTGATCTTCAGGGCTGATTTTTACACCCAATATTTGATAAAATACACTGGGATCGTCGTCCATATCCAAATAGCCGCGGGCACTATAATCCTCCAGGTTGATCTGGTCAATCATTTTTTCAAATATGATGATGGTGAAATCTTGCTGGGCAATAAGGTCAGCTAGGGCACCTCTTTGTTCATCTGTAAGAAATTGAATGTTGCCTGAGGATTTCATATCCTCAAAAGAATGTCGGTTTGGGAGGTATCTAAATCTATTTAAAGGTGTCCGAAGAGCGCTGTCTACAAAGGAATCAACGGGCTGACCTCCCTGGTTAAAAAACTGGAAATATCGATCAATATTCTCCAGATTTTCTATTCCCAACACATCCGCCAGTTGGTCAAGTTGTTTAAGGTCAGATTCAATATCACCCTTAATCCTAATGATGTATTCGTTTCGTCTGATATTGTCCAGTCTTCTCTGATTGGCATTGTTGACCTGCAGGGCAATCAATATCCCGATGACAACGAGGAAGATTTCTCCTACAGCATAGACCAGGTATTGGGTGATTCGGTTTTGATGAAGGAGCTTTTGGCGGATTTTGCGGAAGAATTTGATCATAGGAATCCTTATTATTTAATGATTATCGGCTTTGCGGTGTAAGCGGCACTCAGAAATTTCCAGGTTCCATTTTCTTTCAGTAAAGTGAAATAATCCATATTATGGGATTGGGCTTTCCCCTCCCGGTAGAGGATGGCATCTGCCTTCACAAAAGCCAATTGACCTTCGCTGATATGGATGGTGTAATTGGATACCGGTTCGGTAAATCGGGATGGGTTTTCGTTTTTACTGGCCAAATAATCTTCAATTGTGGTGGTAAAGGTGGTCCACTTTCCTTCCCTCAAACTTGCCCCACCAATGGTCGCCCATGGCAAAAACATAGGCTCAATAGCCTCCAAATCGCCGTTTCCAACTGCAGTTAAAAAGCTTTCCACTAATTTCTTGACCGCTGATTCGTCCGATTCGGCTGCAGGTCTTGTTTCCTCAGATTCAAAAATGAATCTGACCCCATCATAAAAGCCCGGATATGGGACATGGCCGTAATCGGCATAAGTGACATACTTGTAGGAAATCCTTTCCCCCAACCGGGATTTGATCAGTTCCGAAAAGTCCGCCAATTGCTTATGGATTACCCGATCGGCGTCATAGGGATCGTTCAGGGAATTGGCCATAAAGATTTTTCTACCCTCAAAATCAGCTGGTTTTTGAAAAGCCTTTTCGCTCAAGTCCAGAAAATAAGCATTGCTTTCTTCAAACCAACCGGCACTGTGTCCGATATAGGCTTCAAATAAGGTGGGTTTGGTAAGCAAGGCATACAATGTAAAAAGACCACTTAGAGACTGTCCTTTGAGGATTCTTTGTCCGTTGCTCCGGTAGGTTTTTTCTATGGATGGAATCAGTTCTTTTTCTATAAAAGAAAGAAAAGCCTCAGCCCTTGGCGGACCGGAATAGCCACTAACTACTACCGGCATCATATCCCTGTTGCGATCTGTATTCTCAATGGCCACGATGATCATTTCAGGGGCAAAGTTTCGGCTCTGCAACCTTCGCAGATCAGAGAGGGCGTTGAATAGTCCATATTCCGAACCATCGAGCAGGTACAAAACCGGATAGGATGCAGTAGAAGTCTGATAGCCATCCGGCAAGTGAATCAACAGGGGTCTGCTTTCAAGAAGTATCTCAGATTGGATAGTTTCATGAACTCCGATTTGGATAGAAACATCCTGTGCAAGTAGGCTTCCAGACTTACTCCATCCCAAAAGGATCAGTAGAAAAAGGCAATTTATATAGGTGTTTTTCATGATAATAATGACTAATTCAATTGGTATTTGTCTTTGATCTCTTTGATCAGGTCTTCACCCAACAGCAGCTGCGCCTTATACTCCTGAAGCGAACGCCCCGTCATCGTCCGGACGACGGCGACTTTATTGATAAATAAGTCCAAGGTGTCTTGATTCCTGATCTTGATATAGGTCTCTTTGGTAATGGGCTTGTTGAACCGTAACTCACCAGTTACCTCAAAATTGATCAGTGTGGCTGCTAGTGGTACCAATTCCCATTCTCCCTTTTCTACAAGCTCATCCCGGAATACTGTTTTCTTCAATTGGTTGTCATAGGCATTCATCTTATTGACCAGCCTTTGATCAAAATACCGCAGGGTACCCGAGGATTTCATTTGGGAATAAGTGCCGTCTGTGGGTGAAAAAGGAAAAGTGGAGAAAACCATCGTCATACTTTTGTAAAATGCCACCGTATCCCAATCCGCACCGGGAGCATGAAGCATGCGAAGGAATTCATCCATTTTTTGGTCTTTCTCCTCCATAAATCTGATCCCGTCCTGCAAGGCTTTTCTGTCCTGTTCCAGATCTTCCAACATGGATTGCGCGAGGACTTTGGCACTTTTGTTTTCGACGTAGGCTTCCCTCTGGTTTTCTACAAAAAACCCAAGGGAAATTGCCAAAAACAGCATAAAGAACTCCTTAAAATAGGATGACCAGTTTCTCTTTTTAGAGACCTTTGACTCTTTTGCATTGGATTCTTCAATAGTCTGATCTTGATCTATAGGCTGATTTTCCATGGTCAGTCGATTTTATATTCTGAATGAATCAATTCCAATAAGCGAGCTGCGTCAGACTTTAAGGATTCCGCTCGGAGGCTATTGCCTTTGGTCATTTTGGATAAGTAGTGGATTTGAAAAGCAATCTCATTGATGACCCCAAAATCAGTTGTGATCAATTGGGGATTGGAGGTAGGCATAACAAATCTCATTTCTGAATCCATCGTAGCGTTCAATTCTGCGGAATGGAAGACCTTCCCTCCCATTTCGCGAAAGGTAGATTTGGTTCTGTTGTCATTCTCGTCCCATTCCTCCAACACCTTCACTTTTTTCTCATATGTAAGTAATTCATTGACGACGTTTCTTTTTCGAAGCAGCCGAAGGTTCCCGGCATTTTTGAGCTGCTGTATGGTACCATCCGAATAGAAAAATGACTGGTCATTAAATACCTGCCTCGCCAAAAAATAAATCTGATTTCCCAACAAACTCCGCTCTTCTGATAGGATCATTCCTGCCAAAGAATCCATGAGCACGCTTTTTTCTTTCCTGAAGGAGATATACCAGCTTAGGTTGGTCGTATCCGTTTTTAAGTCTTCTATCAAAGAGAGGATGTATTCTTTTTCAATCTTTTTTGCACTCAAAGATTCTCTGTAATTTTCTGCAAGGAATCCACAGAAGACTGCAAGAAAAAGCATAAAGAACTCCTTGAAATAGGATTTCCAGTTCTTCTTTTTCAAAGAGCTGATCATTTCAATATTGGAAATGTCTTTCCCGCTTTCAGCTATTTCTTGATTTTCTTCCATCAGCTTAATTTTCCAGTGTGACAAACAACTGCGATTGAATCAGCCAAGTCCCGGATTTTTTGGTCCATTGGGCGGAGTACTTCCCTCCCACCACTGCCTCATCTGAACCCTCTACATATCCTTTCCAGGTTCCCGTTTCCCATGCCAACATAGTTTTGGGATTGACCAGCACTTCATCCGGAGTCCTGATCCAATACATTCTCGGGCCGGTCGATTCTTGGATATACTTGATCAATTCCTTTTTTCCTGAAATCAAAGTGCCTGCCCCTGTGGTGATCAAGGCGTCTTCTGTGGAAAAGCTCGCATTCAATTCCTCATCAAAAACACGAAGGGCCTGATTCGACGCCTCCCGTTGCGCAAGAATCTGAGTCACCTCAGCCTCCTGCGCAAAGGAGAAAGTGACTATTAAAAGCCCTGTCAGGGAGAGTAATGTTTTTCTTATCCAACTCATTCCTTATCCCGATAATGGTTGAACCAACTCAAAATAGCCGCTGATTTACTCATCAGCATGCTGGGTCGATTGACCAATCCATGGGAAGCATTGGGAATGCGGACCATGGCAGCTTCCACTCCTTGGAGTTTGAGCGCTGCATAATACTGCTCTGATTCAGAAATGGGCGTACGGAAATCCTGCTCTCCCGTCAGCAGCATTGTCGGGGTTTTTACATTGCCAACCAGCGATAACGGTGATCTTCTCCAGTAATTCTCCTGATCTTCCCAAGGCATCGATCCAAACCAATACTTGGCAAAGAAAGCCGGGTTGTCCGCGTGCAGCACAAAACTCGTCCAATTGATCACGGGTTTAGCTACCACGGCAGCTTTGAACCGATCTGTTTTTCCAATGATCCAAGCCGTTAGCACTCCGCCGCCTGAACCTCCTGTTACAAATAGGTTATTCGTGTCGACATAGCCTTTGGCAATCACCGCATCTACTCCCGAGATGAGGTCTTCATAGTCATGATTGGGATAGTCATGGTGGATGGCATTGCCAAATTCCTCTCCGTAACCAGTACTTCCTCGTGGATTAGCATATAGCACCACATAGCCTGCGGCTGCATAGGCTTGTATTTCATAAGCAAAAGAAGGCCCGTACATGGCAAAAGGACCGCCATGGATTTCAAGGATAAAAGGATATTTTTTACTGGGGTCAAAATCGGGTGGGGTGACTATCCAACCTTGGACTCGCTTTTGATCAAAAGAAGATTCCCACCAAATCTCTTCTGTTTTTCCGATTTTTCTAAAGGAAAACAAATCATCATTGACTGCAGTCAGTCTTTTGGTTTCTCCGTTATTCCAGATGGCCAAATCAGCCGGATGTTCCGGTCCACCTTGGGTAAATGCAAAGCGGTTGTTGGCTGATACGGTAAAAGTTCCCGAATTATAGGGCCTCCCCAAATCCAAACCTCCAAGTCCTTCAACTATCGTTCGGATTTTTCCTGTAAGGGCCACATGCCCCACTTTGACATCTCCTTGGTCACTATACTGAAAGTAAATCCCTTGACCATTTCCTTCCCATCGGGGATTACTTGCGTCACGGTCCAGGTCTGCTGTAAGGTTTTTTACACCGGTTCCATCTACATTCATGATATATAGATTGGTCACCATATAACCCTGAAAGGTGTCATCATGACCTGTGAATGCAATCATTTTGCCGTCAGGAGAAAGTATGGGACTACTATCTGGTCCAAACCTTGAGGTCAGGGCTTTAACGTCACCTGTAGACAAATCCAAACTATATATTTCCGAATTTCTGGGTTCCAATTCAGAATTTTCATGCAGGTTAGCTGAGAAAAATAGGCTTTTCCCATCTTTAGCCCAAATAGGGCTTCCATGATTATGTGTTGTAAAAGTGCGTTGTCTCGGAGTTCCCCCATCGATTCCCAAAGTAAAAATCTGGGATTTGCCGGATTTTAAATATCCTGCACCATCACCCCGATAATTTAACTCATCTATAAAGATCGGTGATGCATTCCATTCTGCTCCTTCAGGTTTGGCAGGAATGTTCAGCATCGATTTTTTGGCTTCAGGAACAAATTGGGTAAAGGCCAGCTGACTGTCATCCGGACTCCAAGCTACTGCACCGGGAGGTATGGAAGTATTGGTCAGTGCTGCGGTTTCCCTGGTGTCCAGATGCATCAGGAAAAGTTTGACCTTATCATCTTGTTGGTTGGAAAGATAGGCCAGCTTTTTACCGTCATTCGACCATCTTGGGGCATAGTCGCGTTGGTTGCCCTGCGTGAGCTGACGGATCCTGGAACCATCAATATTGCTGATCCAGAGATTGGAATAATCCCGGTCGGTCATGATGTCCTTAAAATTCCGGACAAAAACAACCTGTGAACCATCAGGGGAAATCTGCGGATCGCTGACATATTCCATATTGAAGAGGTCGGTCAGTTCGAGATTGGTTTTTTCTTGAGCCTGAATGCCGTTGTAAAAAACGAGTAAACCAAGTAATAGCAGGATGCGATATTTCATGAGATTAACGATTTAAGAGTTTGATGATTTGAATTGTGAAGGAAGTTCACTTGCTTCAAATATTACTTTCTGAAAATACAAGGAAAAATATGACTCAGGATGAAAAGGAAGATGAGTGGCTTTTTTCATAGGGATGTAATTTGTTGGTTTATGGAAGGTTTCTTTCTTTTATAGAAAGCTATGAGCTGATAGATTATGGACAGCATGAGAACGAACAGCCCAATGCCCAGGAGTTCGGTTTGGCTCAGTTGAAAAAAAATCCATACCAAAGCAATCAGGGCAAAAGTGCCAAGGAAGTATCCTCCTTTGATTTTAAATAATTCAGGACCTGGGTTTTTATCTGTTAATCTAAATTTAAAAAAGGCAAGGATCACTCCTAAATAAATAAGGATGGAGTTCCCAGTGACTAATATCAACAAATACCTAAAGCTTCCCGTGCCTGCAATAAGTAATTCCAGGATGGCCAGGAAAACAATCGCGATGACAGGAGTGCCGTATTTGGGGTGAAGTTTGGCAAATACTTTTGGCAGGATTCCATCTACTGCTCCTGCATAAAGAATGCGGTTTTTCAGTAAAAATATGGAACTGAATGTGCTCCATACTGCAATAAATGAGACGATAAGAATCAGAAGAAACCCTGTATTTCCTGCCAGGTTTTTGGCTAATTCGGCCAACGGAGCCTCCTGATTTTCGAGCAAAGTCTGACCAAGAACTCCCTGAACGGCCAAATGGATCAGACAAAAAATCAAGACAACGCCGAAAATTCCAATCACAAATCCCAAAGGGGCTGTTCGCTTTGGATTTTTCATTTCACCCCCCACGCTCAGGGCCAATTCACCACCAAGAAATGCGAAAATCAAGAGTAGGGAAGCTTCTCCGATTTTGGAAAATTCAGGAAACCCTTTCCAAATAATGTTATCCAAACTAATGGCAGAAAGGCCAAAGGTCACCAGAACCAGCATCGCCAATACCTTGGTGAAGGTCAGGATCTTCACGAAGATCATGCTGTCTTTTATTCCCCGGATGCTGAGCAAAGAAATAATTCCCAAAATCACCGAAAAAAAGCCTATCCTGGCCCAAAGTTCCCCAAGTACAGGGAAAGAGGAAGCCGCGATATCTGCCATGGCATTAAGCAAGGCTGCACAGGCCAAAACACCCACCCCAAACAAATACAGCGAATTGGAAAGAAAACCTGCCAAAGGACCGAATGCCCGCTCGATATAGACATACATCCCTCCTGTATCAGGAACCCGGCTGCTGACCTCAGCAAAACAAAGACCTAGCGCTAGAAAGATAAATCCACAAAAAATATAGGCCAGAATACTTCCGTTTCCCAAAATCACAAATACCAATGCGGGCAGTAGGAATATCCCACTGCCAATTGAGATGCTGAGTACATTGGTCACTACACCTAAAATACCGACTTCGCGTTTCAGTTTATTAGTTTCGAGATCTGCCATCGTTATCCATTAGGTTTTCGCCGGATTTGGGTGTTGGAGTTCGGATGCCAACCTGTTTGGAAAACTTTTCCCATTCCAACAGTAATTCCTTGTATTTCTCAGGATGGACATCTTTCAAATCCTGTTGCTCGGATAGGTCATTTTCCAAATCATATAGCTCGAAATTATCCAATTCAAAAGGTTTTTTGGTATTCAAAAGCTTCCATTTCCTCTTTCTGAGCATCGCATCCCCTTGATGTTCCAAGCCAAAAACATAAGTGGAATCATGAATTGGATCTGGATCTCCGGTCAAAGCAGATAAAATAGAGCTTCCAGCTAATCCTGCAATTTCTTTTCCCCTCCAGGATTTCGGGTAGGTTATTCCTGCAAGTTCATAAAAAGTCGGAGCCAGATCCATGATGGTTAGAAATTGATGGTTGATTTGGTTTTTGGAGCCGATGCCAGGACCGGAGATAATCATTGGAGTGTTCATTCCCCCCTCTGTGGTAAAGCCTTTAAAGTATTTGAAAGGAGAAGCACCTGCTTCTGCCCATTGAGGACCGTAGGAAATAAAGGAGTTTTCCAGGCCCATATCTTCAAATGTATCTGAGTAATTTTCCCGGAGGAAAGGCCCAAAATAGTCATGGTAGTAGAAGTCCTCAGCAGCTGCGCCATTATCTGACAGAAAAACAATCATTGTGTTTTCGTATTGGCCTGTTTCCTTTAGATGGGAAATCAAACGCCCGATGTTATAGTCCAGGTTCTCCACCATACCGGCATAGAGTTCCATCTTTCGGGCCTCTTTTTTCTGTTCCTCGGGCGATAGCGAATCCCATGGTTTGACCCGGGGATGAAGGGGAGGTGTTTGCGCAGAAGGGTGGATCATTCCGGCTTTTTTGAGGGATTCCAGTCTCTTTTCACGGAGGTCCTCATACCCGGCATCGTAGCGGCCCTCATATTTTTTCCAGTAGGTTGAATCCACTTGAAGCGGCCAATGCGGGGAAGTATATGCGGCAAAGACGAAGAAAGGCTGTTCATCCTCCCGATCGGCATTGATGTAGGATATCAGTTTGTCTGTATAAAAATCCGTGGAATATGTGCCTTCAGGCCAATTGGCTTCTTCTCCATTTTCGGTATACAGAGAAACCGGAACATCCGGGAAAATACCTCTTTCGCTGTAGTGGTTGGCCCCACCTTCCAGGGTCACAAAGGATTTTTCAAAACCTCTGTTGGCGGGATTGGCCTCAGCAGATCCTCCCAAATGCCATTTTCCGGCCATATAAGTATGGTAGCCTGCTGAGCGAAGAAGTTCTGGAACAGGAATAATCCGGTCACTGAGTTTTCCTTCGTATCCCGGAATTCCGGTGACCAAATCCTGTGAACCCATACCGGCCACATGGTTAAAATTTCCCGAAAGCAACATGGCCCTGCTTACCGCACAAAACGGGGCTGTATGAAAGCGGCTAAAACGGATGCCCTCTTTGGCCAATTGATCCAGATTGGGTGTGGAAATGTCTCCTCCAAAGGAACCCATATCTGCATAACCCAAGTCATCGGCCATAATTAAAAGGATATTGGGAGACTTAGGGGTCGGTATTTCTTTTTCACAGGAAAAAAACAGGATTCCAAAAAATGCTATGAAGATGATTGGTCTGGTCTGATGGTTCATTTGTAGATCTGTTTTTCAGAAAGCTTTAAATTGGTATTGGTGAATAGTTTGCCTCTGATAAATATTAAATAAGATAAGTATTTTTTGATTGATTCTTTTTATCCTACTAACCTTTATTCTTCTTCCACATCCGATACACCTTACCCAGGAAATAAATCCCTGTCAAAACCACAATCAGGGTCAGTATTCCTTTTATTTCAAATCCTGTCAAATTGGACAGGAAAAAAAGAATGATACCTGCTGAAAGGATAGGAACGGTATAACCAAAAGGAATTTTGAAACCTCCATTATCCAAGTCCCTCTTTCTTCGAAGACCGATCACCGAGAGTGAAACGCCAAAATAAACCAGCAACACACTTGAAGCGGCGATTACGGCCAATTGCCTAAAGCCTCCTATGGTGGCAAGGGTAAAGCCCAGCCCGCTGTACAGCAAAATCGCCAAATATGGGGTTTTGAATTTGTGGTGGATAGAAGCCAACCTACTGAAAGGAATCACCCCATCCCGGGAAAGTCTAAAAATCACTCTTGGAATATTCAGGATCTGCCCACTGACCATTCCAAACATGGATATCCCTGTTCCAACAAAAAGAAGGGTATATCCTACGGGTCCAAAAACAATTTCAGCAGCTTCTGCCAAAGGTGCTTCTTTTTGATTTGGAAGTTCATTGCCCAAAATTCCTTGAGAAACCAATTGGATAAGTATATAGAGCAATAGCACTCCCGAAATCCCTATAAAAATCGCACGGGGTACCGTCTTTTGTGGGTTTTTGATTTCCCCACCAATCGACAAGCCCGCGTCCCCACCCATAAAAGCAAAAAACAAGATCAGGGAAGCCTCTCCCAATTTTTGGATGGTCGGTTCAGATTCCCAAGATAAATTGACCCATTGTACATCTTTCCAGCCAAAACTAATAAGTAGCAATAGTGGAATCAATTTGGCGACGGTAGTGATTTTGACCAGTCCAATTCCCTGTTTGACACCAATGACATTGAGGATGGCCAAGCCTGAAAATAAAAGAAAGAGGATAAATATTCTAAGAGGCGGAGTCTTGAAAATCGGGAAAAGCATTGCCAAAATCTCCACTAGGGCATTGGAAACTGCCGCATCTGCAAAAATACTTCCCATCAAAGAGAATATTGAAACCAAAAATCCCGGATAAGCCCCAAAGGCAGTCTCCACATAAGCGTATCCTCCACCGGAATGGGTCACCTTGCTCCCAACCTCTGCAAAACAAAGCATGACCAAACCGATCAGCAATCCGCAAAACAGGTAAGCCAAGACGCCGGAAGCCCCCATAGTTTCGGCGATGATGGCAGGCAAAACGAAGATGCCGGCGCCTACCATGATATTGACAATATTGGCCGAGAGTCCCCATACGCCGACTTCCCTTTTTAATCCTTCTTGGGTGGTTTGCATAGGGGGTTTGAAAAATGGGGATGGATGGATTTTTTTATCATGTTCAAGGTAAATAGGAATTTTAGCTGTTTGAGGGACTGAGCTTTGTGTTACATTTCAAATGTTTGATGAATGCATTTGGGATTAAGGTAAAAAATTCAATGGTTCAGAAACCTTGGCTTAGGACGAAATGCTGGATTTTCTTCCCCAATAAGGGGATTTATTTTCCGAAGGAGAAATTTTGGATGAGAATGGGATCCGGTTTGATGAAAAATATTTCTTGTGATTGAAATTCAGGAGGTATTTTTTTCAAATTCAACTTCTATCTGTCAGCAGACAGGCTTTCAGAGTTGGGGGATCTGGGCTTGATTATCATTATTTGCCCCACATTGGCATGAGAGGCTAACCGAATTGATTCCCCGTAGCGGCGGGCAAGCTCTTAAGGAATCATAGAAACAGCAATTGATATACACTGAAATGGATAGATCTATTATTGGCCTTTTCAATTTATCCATTAATCACAAAGTACCTGCCTGATGGCATGCAGGGTTGAATTAACCATTCAAAAGCAAAACGGGGAGCGTGAATGCGCTCCCCACTTCGTAAATCGACTAGCGCGACGTGATGTCGAGCCTTATTGCATCAGTTGCAGTGTCCCGGGCCAATGATGCCGTTGTTATAATTGTCTAGCGTCGATGCAAGGGTGAGCATCTGGGCGCGGAGAGGACTGTTTGGGGATTCCGCGGCTATCTGAGCCGGAGTATAGGTATTGAAAAGCGCTTCCGCAGCGCTGAGTTCAGATGAGACCGCCGATGGGCTGGCACCGTTCAGCACGTTCAGCTTTGCCGCCATAAAATGGTGGGCTAGCTGATAGTAGGCATTCCTGGCTGGCGCAGTGTTGAACACTTGTATCCAGGTGGAACCGCTGAGGTAAAACGTCGTGCTGGCCCCGCTAGGTAACAGGGCCCAGGTATCATCATACGGGGCGGGTCCGAACTCGGAGTGCGTCTTCCAGTATCCTTGGGTCAGTGCACACCCATCGCTCGGGGGCAACTCGCAGCGGATACTTACCTCCGCCGAGGCCTCAAGGTCGGTGTTCGCCCCATCGAGGTAGGCGGTGTTCGTATAAGTCTCGGTGTAGACCCCGTCAATGTACAGGCTCTGGTCGGCCGGACAGGTGAAGGTCTCCGGGAAGATTTCGACCGTGGTCTCGGAGATCAGCTTGGAGTAGGCAACCCTGGGATCGCTCAATGTGACCGCATCGTCACCGATGACGTTCACCGACCAGGCGAAGCCCTCGGTCGTGGAGTTCCCACCGACGTCCGAGGTCACGGTGGCTTCGTTCTCCGTGGCGCTGGCGTCAAACGGCGAGGCCGAGTAGTCGCAGGAGACGGAGCCACCGGCGGGCACTGTACCAGTGTTGTCATTGGTCCCAGGGCATACGATTATGGCTCCAGTGCCATCATTCAGTACGTCGGAAAGGGTGAAGGGAACAGAGAAGTCGTTCGGGTTGGTGACCGAGATGGACCCCGTGACCTTGTAGTTCCCGATGTTCTCGGACTTGGTGGCCTCCACAGTCCAGTTGACCAAGAACTCGTCACCAGGGGCGCCCATGTGCTTGTCCTGGCTCACGGTCTTTTCGACCACCCAACTCACCGTCCGGTCGTAGGTCGCTAACACTGTCTTGGCTATTTCAAGGCTGGTTCCTATCCGCATTTGTGAGTTTAAAATATCTTCGGCATCTCCTTCACTGAGAAGGTCTGCAGAGGAGATTTCCTGTTCGGGCTGTATGTCATTTATGCTTTCCATTTCACAGGAAGCCAGAAATAAAATGGCGAGGAAAGGTATAAGGAGCTTTTTCATAGTTTTTAAATAAGGGTTAACAATCGAATTGAAAATCCGCTTGGACTGGCTATTCTTTTATTAAATTAAAAAATCCCATGGTTCGAGATGGATGAGTTGGGACGAAAGACATGGATTTCTTCCCCAATATCGGGATTTATTTTCCGAAGGAGATATTTTGGAAGAGAAGGTGATTCAGTTCGTTCTGAAATTTATGATAGAATTCTTGATAACTCTTCAGACTATTTTCTAAATCCAATCATCATGATTTTAGCCCTTGCTACCGTCTGGTTAGATTTATTAAACTTTCTTCTAACCTTTTAAAACAAAAAACTGGCAAGGATTTACTCCCTGCCAGTTTCTCAAAAATGCGACCGCTGCGCGGTAATATTTTAATAGCTATATGGTTAAAAGGTCCGAACTGCACGAACCCTAAGCCTGAGGTCCTTAATGTTGAAGACCTGGAAACCATTGAGGTCATGAGTCCACGCATACAGGGCGGCGTTCTCTGTAGAACTCCAATAGAGGACACTAATTAAAAAACCACCAATTGCCTCTCTATTCAGATAAAGTTTGTTCAACTCATCTTTGCTAGGTAAATACCATTCGTCATAATCATTTAAAACTAAATCATTGCAGAGTTGTGCAGCATAGCTTCCGGATCCCTGGCTGTTTACAATGGCTGTTGTATTTGCCTGCCCTGTGCCCAAGGCTGTGCCTGTTACCCCTGTTGTTGTATAACTTCCGTTGTACCATTGAATACCTGTACTTTGGTCGACTGGAGCAGCTATTATGCCGTGGGTTACTTTGGTATCATAGCCCTCGTCACCCGGCTGTAAGATATAGGCAATTATTCCACCCTGGTATGCTTCACCTATTTCCAATGATTATCTTATAAGGCATTCCTTTTCGTTTTCTACCTCGAGTACGTTCTTGAAGGACTCGAAGTCACCCGAAGCGTAGGCCGCCTGTACGCCGGCGATGATCTCAGACACCGTCAGGTCGTAGCCCACTTCGGTTCTGGTGGCGTTCAGAATGGCGGCCACCGAGTGACGGGCCAGTGCGTTGGCGCCACCACCGTTGGCAGTAACGTTCTCCAGCAATGTGCCAAAGCGGGGGACCCCGAAGACATCAGCATACAGATCACTCGGGTCGTATCCGGTCCAAAACTTGGTGTTCTGGCTCCAGAAATCAGGTGAGAAGCATTCAGATGAAGGCAAATAGCAATTGATGGTCACTTCGGCTGAGGCCTCCAAGTCGGTGTTGTCCCCATCGAGGTATGCGATGTTCGTAAAAGTCTCCATGTAAACCCCGTCGGTGTACAGACTCTGGTCTGTTGGACAGGTGAATGTCTCCGTAAAGATTTCAACGGTGGTAGTCGAAATCAGCTCGGAGTACGCGACCCGCGGATCGCTCAACGTGACAGCTTCGTCGCCGATGAGATTCTCGGTGAAAGTTACATCAGCGGTTGCGCTAGCGTTGGTCAAGCCCGAACCTACATCAAATGTCACGGTGGCTGTGTTCAGGGTCGCGCTGCCATCCTTCGGAGCGGCGGAGTAGGCGCAGGAAACAGAGCCACCGGCGGCCACCGTACCCGTGTTGTCACCCGTTCCTGGACACGTGATGACGGCAACTGTGCCGTCATTGAGCACGTCAGCAAGGGTGAAGGGCACGGCGAAGCTGTTCGGGTTCGTGACCGTGATGGTCCCCGTCACAGAGTAGTTCGCGGAGATTTCTGACTTGGTGGCTGTCACCGTCCAGTTGGAGAGAAACTCGTCACCGGGGGCGCCCGTGTGGCTGCCCTGGCTCACGGTTTTCATTAGCTGCCAGTTAACCGTCCGGTCGTAGGTGCCTACCGCGGTCTTCTCCACCGTAAGGGGAGGTGCAACGACAGAACAAACAGGTATTAAGGCATAGCTTTCGCTGAATGTGATTGGAGCACCTAATCCCTCCTGTACTACGCTAAAGGTAACTTCGTCGCATCCGGCCCAGCCCTCAGCAAGAGGCACAGTATGGCTAACCTTGCTGCCTGAACTCACATCTGTGTATTCCATTATATTGCCGGCAATATCAATCCTAATGGTGGCCTTTGCATTTGGAGGTCCGGCAGTAATGGCATAGGTCACTTCCACTACAAAATCTGTTTCGGTGTTGTAAGCGGAGTAGTTTACCGATTTTGTGTTTCTGCCAACCCTTAGCGTAGCCACATCGGAAACAGAAAAGAAAACTGAACCTCCCTGTTCAATACAATCACTTTCACACGATCCGGCAGGTGCTAACCGCATGTTTTCGTTTAATTTATCTGTGCCAATCCCTTCGATAAGGAGGTCTTCGGAGGTGACTTCTTGATCTGGCTGCATGTCGGTCACGCTTTCCATTCCACAGGACGCCAGGAATAAAATGGCCAGAAATGGTACTAGGAGCTTTTTCATTGGTTTTTATTTAAGGGTTAACAATCGAATTGAAAATCCGCTTGGACTGGCTATTCTTTTATTAAATTAAAAAATCCCATGGTTCGAGAAGGATGAGTTAGGATGAAATGCATGGATTTCTTCCCCAATGTGGGGTTTTATTTCCCGAAGGAGGGTTTATTTCCCGAAGGAGGGTTTATTTTAACCCAAATCTGCCTGTTCAATAATTGGTAAAAACAACCTGATTTTCTTTTCATCGGCCGGATAAAAAAAAAAGGACTTACGTCGGCTACCATTTCTTCAATGTTTGTACGTGCATAAAGGTCCCGGATTCGATCGCGTAACTGCCCGGAATTCCTAAAAAAATTTTTGAAAATTCTAAAATATTCATTTCTATTTATCCTAATTAAATAGGTTTTATAGAATCATACATAAGCAAATTGATCGAACCTTTAAGTTTATTAAGAATTTTTGGCTGGAAGTATGGGGATGAGCCAATCAAAAATCAACCCTAAAGCCTCACATCTATATCTATCACTTCATATATTTCTCAAACCAGGTCAAAATGCGCGGGGAAACATCCATCAGGAATTTGGGTTCAGTGGGTCCATGCGGCGTGCGGGGATACATGATCATTTCTGTGTCCACTCCTTTTCGTTTCAAGGAATTATAGAACTCCTGACCCTGAGCGAGGGGCACACGCAAATCATTGGCACCGTGAATTACCTGAGTGGGAGTGACCACATTTTTCATGTAGTAGATGGCAGAATGTTTTTCGTACTCCTCGTAATCTTCCCAATATTCTTTGCCACCGGCATGCACCACAATGTAGTCAGGAATATCAGTAGTAGTCACCATAGAGATCAAGTTGGGTAAACCGGCGCCCATGCTGGCTGCGTTGAACCGATCGGTTTGGGTCACGATCCAACTGGTCATATAGCCTCCATAACTCCAACCCATGACAAACTGATTATTGCTGTCGGCAATTCCCATATCCAAGACATGATCCACTCCCGTAATTAGATCCTCATAATCCCCAAAACCCCAATCGCGTACATTGGCATAACGGAAATCTTTTCCATAGCCTGTGCTGCCCCGTGGATTGGGACGTAGCACGATAAATCCATGCTGCGCAAAAAACTGGGTCATGTAAATAGAGGGCGCACCGGTATAGGTTTGCGAGAATACTCCTGCCGGTCCTCCATGAATTTGCAGGATAATCGGGTATTTTTTGCCCGGTTGATAATCGACCGGATAGGTGAGAATTCCTTCTATGACCAAGCCATCCTTTGATTTCCATGAAATCACCTCGGTTTTTCCAAGGGGAGGGGCATCGAAATTGGAATTGATACTGCTTATTTTCTTTGCGTTTTCACCCCGGATTCCTGCGGTAAACACCTCTTTTGGGGTATTCACATCTTCGAAGGTGAAGCTGATCCGATTTCCGGATTTACTTACCGAAAATGCCCCCGCCGAGCCATTTGTCGAAGTCAGAATAGGCAATTCAGATTCTGAATAGGCCAAGTAATCTCCCTTGGGCAATTGCAGATCACTGCTCGAAGGCAGGGCTACCAAAGCCTGAGAGGTTTTGTAATTTTCAGCAATAAAAAGATGGGTTCCGTCTTCAGACCAAGCGACGATGTTAGCACTACGATCCGGTGTTTTTTGAAGTTCAATCACTTCGCCTCCATTTGCAGCAACTTTATATATATCCGTAAGTCCCACTCTTTCGGGTCTTCCACCTGAAGACTGAAAGGCTATCCATTTGCCATCCGGTGAATATCTAGGGCCTGTATCCACTCCGGGTCTTTTTACAATAGTTGTTACTTTTCCGCTGTCTGCCGGAATGGTCGCAATATCGGATTCCAGTCCTCCATCATTGATGGTGGGATTAGGGGCAAAAGAAAATGCAATCGTGCTGCCATCGGGTGACCAATCGAAACCATTCACATGATAGGTGCCTCCGGTCAATTGTTTCGTTTTACGGTTACCGTCTTTTGCCGCCTCAATTGAGATGGTATAGATATGATTGTATTTATAGTCTTTGTCTACCAATATTACATCGGTCTTTTCCTTTTTTCTCTTTTCCTCTTCTTCGGTTTCAGGATCTTTCATCAGGTAGGCGATGTGCTTGCCATCTGGAGACCATTTAAATGAGCTTACTCCTGATTTTGTGAAGGTAATCTGTTCGGCTTCTCCGCCCATAAGACGTAAGACAAAAATCTGATTCTTGTTGTCAATACGGTTGGAAAGGAACGCAATCTGTTTTCCATCCGGTGAGAATTGGGGGGCAGTGGAGGATTTTTCACCACGGGTATACTGCACATCCATAGTTCCGTCAGTGGCAGCCACCCAAAGTTGACTGTTGTATTCTGATTTTTCTCCTTCCATTACGGGAACATTCACGACATAGGCAATGAATTTTCCATCAGGGGAAATGTTTGTAGCAGTAATGTTTTTATACTGCATGATTTTCTCTGCAGTCCAGATGTTTTGTCCAAAAGAACTTAAAGAAAAGACCAGAAATAAGGATAGGAAGATGGTATTTTTCATGTTGAGTATTGAAAATTTTGGAATTTACAGAAAGGTTATTACATACAGTGTGCCTCCTCATACTGAGACGGAGCCTGCGGAGTCGAATGCCTGCCCCGAAGTATTGCGGGGGATCTCCCATATAATAGGAGACTCTTCGCTTCCCTTAGAGTGACGCACGTTCCTGTCAATAGTAAGTACGAGGTATCTTACAAGGTTCTATTTAGGCTAATTTTATCATTTACTGATCCTCTGGAGATGCCCCGAAAGCATTGGGGCAGGCTTTCCTATGTCAGCATGACGATTTCTCCAATTTATGTTATTTTTTGTATGTTATAATCAGAAATATAAGGAAAACATCCGGGTCTCAAAAATCCGGGTATTTGGGAATATTTGCCTATGGATTTTCAAATGAAAATAATGTAGAATACAATGGCATGAAGCGCATAAAAACTGAAATGAAAAAATAGGAACTTAACGTTTCCCTTATGGGCCAGTCCCTCATAAATAAAGTCATTTTTGATTCCCAATTCAGATGAAGCGTTTGGTAAATGCATTTGAATGTAAGATAAAAAATCAATGGTCATAAACCCTGACTTAGGACGAAAGGCATGGATTTCTTCCCCAATGCATAGGATTTCTTTCCGAACGGGAATTGTCTAACCTTAGTAGTTCGAAGCAGGAAATATTCCTTCTTCAACATTTTAAAATTGTTAAAATTTGACTTAGGAATTTAAATAAATTTTATTTAAGTTGTTGATAAGAAACCACTTAAAAACCAATGATTCGTACTTTTTTTCTGTTTTTCATTTTTATCACCATCTCTTTTCTATGTAAAAGTCAGGAGGTTAAAATCACAACTATTCCTCACATATTTGATCCAAATCGTACCAATATTATGGGAATGTGCCAGGACGATATGGGCTTCATCTGGCTTGCGGATAACCACAATGGTTTGGTAAGATACGATGGGACGAATAAAAAGTATTTTAAGTCCAATCCAAATGACAGCAGCTCGCTTCATACAAACCGGCTGGAATGCCTATATGCAGGAAAAGGTGGGATTATCTGGATTGGGAGCGTTCATGAGGGCTTGGATAGACTTGATACCTCTAAGGAAACTTTTACACATTACCAAAATGATTCAAGCGATACCACCAGTCTTCGCGACAATCGGGTCTATGCTCTTCTGGAAGATCGCTCGGGTACTTTATGGATTGGAACAGCAAAAGGACTCGATACCTTGGACAGGAAGACCGGGCATTTTGTTCATATCCAAGACGACACTCCTGCCGGTCGCTCCATTGCAGAGGCAGCAGTAAGAAGTATCTATGAGGATCATGCCGGACGGATTTGGATTGGCGCAGGCAATGCGTTCGATTTTGAGGAACACCCTTCTTCTGGATTATATAAGTTTGAAAAAGAGTCTGGTCGGATCACTCACTTTAGACATGATCCAAAAGATTCGGCCTCCCTAATTAGTAATAGGGTCAGGGCTATATTTGAGGACAGCAAAGGTAATTTTTATGTCGGTTCAGATGGGGATGGACTCCATATCATGAACCGGGAACAAGGCACATTTCAAAGATTGCCGAATATTCCCGGCAACCCGAATGCACTTTCCCGCCCTCCTGTCAACCCAAACGCTCTCTTTGCAGTAGATCACATTTCCTTTATCAATGAAGATTCTCAAGGTTGTATTTGGATCGGAACTTATGCAGGAGGGATCAACCGATACAATCCGAAATCGAAGACCATTGAGTTTTTTGGAATTTCGGGAACTGGACCGAATTACATGGAGAAAAATGATTTTCGGTCCTTGCTGAAAACCAGGGATAATCTTATGTGGGTTTCGGGATGGGAGCCCGAGACAGAGAATCAAGTGTTGTTTCAAATCTCTACCTTTAAAAATTATTTTGAACACACCCCTATCGGAACACGGGCAATGGTCTTTGCCCAAGACCAAGAAGCTGGCGTTTGGATTGGAACCGGGCAAGGCGTGTTTGGCCATGACGTGAACCAATCGAGGGATAGTTTTTTCACTTTTGTCCAAAATACATTGAGATCAGTAACAATCACGGATCTTAAATTTGACCAAGCATACAATTTATGGGTCGGTAACAGATGGGGCGGAGCGTACTTTTTCGATCGACAGACAATGACCTACAAGCTATATGGACCGGAGGAGAATGGTAAAAACGGTCTTTCCTCTTTGTTTCAATATGTCATTTTGCCTGTCGATGAGGATACTATCTGGATAGGCACAAATAGGGGGCTTGACCTCTTCAATTCAAAAAGCGGAAAATTCACGCATTTTACCCCTAACCCAAAAAATCCCAACAGTTTAAGCGCATTCGATGTGCATAGTCTCCTTCAAGATTCCAATGGAAGAGTTTGGGTAGGTACAGGTAATGGTATTAACCTCTATCGGAAAGAATCAGCTGATTTTGAAAGAGTTTTGGATAAAACAGGGGCGGCTATTTTCGAAATTTATGAAGATAGCAAAAAGCGAATTTGGGCCAGTTCCTACAGGTCAGG
This sequence comes from Aquiflexum balticum DSM 16537, assembly GCF_900176595.1. GTDB lineage: Bacteria > Bacteroidota > Bacteroidia > Cytophagales > Cyclobacteriaceae > Aquiflexum > Aquiflexum balticum. Next base: position 1,463,814 of record NZ_LT838813.1, on the reverse strand, counting down.
GTTTTTTTTATTAGATCCGGAAACAGGGATTTTCAATCGGTACTACGACAATACCGGTCTAATTACAGATTTGCTTCTCATCACAGGATTAGTAGAGGATGATTCAAAATTGCTTTGGTTGTACACAGATATTGGGTTCATTCGATTGGATCCCGAAACTAAAAACGCAGCCTTATTTGGGTACAGTTGGAAAAAACCCAACCAAACTGGCTTTTACTCTAAAAACGCATTTATTTCCAAGAATAAAGAGGTTTTTGTCGGAAATGCCACCGGCTATTTTTCTTTCATGCCAGCAGAATTGGAAAACCAATATCCAATCGAACCTGCCCCTTATTTATCAGCTTTTTTTCTAGGAGATCGTACTATTTCATCTCAAACTGATAAAAAAATCCTGCCAAAACCTCTCAATGAAACCAGTGAGATACGGTTGCCTCACCATCAGAATACCTTTACGTTTGAATTTGGCAGTATTGATTTCGTGACATTGGAGTCTGAGAAAAACCTTCGATATAAGCTCGAAAACTTTGATGAAAACTGGCGGAGCGGAGCTTCATACACTGCCGGCTATTATGCATTACCGCCGGGAGAATATATTTTTCATGTACAGGCGACTAACCGGTATGGGAAAGTGGGGCAGCGATCTGTTTCCATTACTGTGATGCCGCCTTGGTTTACCCAATGGTGGGCTTGGCTTTCCTATACTTTGTTGCTGTTTTTATTGCTTTATTGGGTTTATGGATTCTTACTCCGTAGAAAACTTGCCCAAGCAGAAGTAATTAGGCTCCAAGACCTCGATCAGGTCAAAACCAGAATCTACACCAATTTGACGCATGAATTCAGGACGCCCTTGACAGTGATTTCAGGTATTGCAGATCATATATTATCACAACCTTCGATTGAGACTATGAAAGAGGGACTTCCAATGATTAAAAGGAATAGTGCCCAACTGCTCAGACTGATCAACCAAATGCTGGATCTATCCAAACTTCAGTCGGGTAAATTGTCCGCAAAAATGATCCATGACGATATCTTGGGTTATCTCAAATACCTGACCGAGTCTTTTCATTCCCTGGCTGATTCCAAGGATATCCGATTGCACCTACTCCCCGGGTTTGAGGAGTTGTACATGGACTTTGATCCGGAGAAAATTCAGGCCATTTTTTCCAATCTGGTAGGAAATGCTGTAAAATTCACGCCACCTGGAGGTGATATTTACATTAAAATGGAAAAGATCAGCTCCAGAGAAGTGGGAGATTTTTTGGAAATCAAAGTGAAGGATACCGGCAAAGGAATTCCTTCCCAGCATTTACCCAATATTTTTGATCGTTTTTATCAGGTAGATGATTCGGCTACGAGGTCAGATGAGGGAACAGGAATTGGCCTGGCGCTCACCAAAGAGCTGGTGTTGCTTATGTCCGGAACCATAGAAGTCAGCAGTCAGATGGGAAAGGGTACGGAATTTACAGTTAGACTACCCATACTAAAAGAAGCACCAAAAGGAAATGCTGGAGAATTGGTCCAACAACCACAGTCAACGATCACAGAATTGATGGAGGCATCTCCTATTGGAGCAGAGGAAGGGTACGATGAAAGTCTCCCCCTGGCCTTACTGGTGGAAGACAATGAAGATGTATTGAGCTATCTGGAGCTCTGCCTCCAAGACAAATACAAAATCCAAAAAGCCAGAAATGGCCTCCAAGGCATCCAATTGGCCATTGAAATGATTCCAGACATCATCGTCAGTGACGTGATGATGCCAGAAAAGGACGGCTACGAACTCGTCGAAGGACTAAAAAAAGATGAACGAACCAGCCATATTCCTATCATCGTACTTACTGCCAAAGCAGATCTGGAATCCCGATTGGAAGGTCTCGAAAGAGGAGCGGATGCCTACATTTCCAAGCCCTTTGAGAAGAAAGAGCTGGAAGTCCGACTGCGGAAATTGATTGAGGTACGACAAAAACTTTCAGCTCGCTATGTCACACTCAACCCTGAAGGAACACCCGAAACCCCTGCCGAAATACAAGAGGATGCTTTCCTGAAAAAGCTTCGCTCCATCGTGGTTGCTCATTTGGAAAGTGAGGAGTTTGGCATTGGGGAATTGTGCAAGGAACTGGCAGTAAGCCGAACTCAGCTTCATCGTAAATTGAAGGCCCTGACCAATAAGTCCACATCCCAAGTCATAAGGACGATACGCATGCAGGAAGCAAAGAACCTATTGCTAAATTCAGCCTTGAATATTTCAGAAATTGGCTACGCTGTAGGTTATGGCAATCCCAGCCATTTTACGCAAGAGTTTACCAAGGAATTTGGGGAAGCCCCGAGCTTTTTTAGAAAAGGGTGATAATTCTTCAAAGCCTGAGAACCAATTTTTGAAGGCTGTTCTCAGGATACAACTTTTAATGGATTTCTTTCTGGATTAATAAACAGGCATAATCAGCTTTTGGCATGAATTGGAACAAAGTCTAAAGCCAATGAATCAATAGCTAAACCAATGTTTTAGGCAATCATTTACCTTGGATTCAATATAAACATAGATCGGGAAATGCAAAAAGCCATTGGCGTGTAATCGGCAATGGTTTTTTTATTCTCTATTTAATCCATACCTTATTTAGAAAAGATAATTTTTTTAGCCTAAAAACCGGTTTTTCATTACTGATCTGATTCAGCTTTCGATTTATTTATCCTTCATGACTAATTGAACAGTCAAAACCTGCTTTTTTTTGGAACAAATTATACAGTATATGAAACATGGTATACACCACCTGAAACAAGGTATATAGCATCCGAAACAATACCTAAGTTCATATTTTTTACTTTAAAGTACCTTGTTTATCAATTAATTACATCATTTCCCCGAAATGTATTTAGGCCTTTAGCCACCAAAATACAGATCATGGACTGAAAAATAATTTATAACATTTTTACTTCCATAACATGAAAACGATCTTATCATTTATTGTCTTTGGGTGGATTATTCCACATTACAATTTAAAAAACACTCCCGTTACCAGCATACCATTCGATCTCGTCCAAAATCTTATCATCGTTAAAGCCACTGCTAATGGCAAGGAAGGATATTTCGTAGTGGACACGGGTGTTTCGGAAACAATCTTAAATAAAAGGTACTTTAAAGGCAATGCTACCGGAATCAAATTTTATGGTATTCATGGAAATGAAATAGAAAATGAAATATGGCCTATAAAATTAAACATCGAAGGATTTGAAAAAAATATGATAGGTGTCATAATCGATTTCACTGCTTTGGAGAAAAAAACTGGTTTGGATTTATTAGGGGTTGTTGGAAATAGTTTGTTTAAAAATTGTGAACTGGTTTTAGACTATACATTTAAAGAACTGACCATATATCGACTCAATAAAGAAGGCAACCGCATTTCTTCAAAAAATATCCATAAAGAGCCTCAGTCAACTCTCCCTATAATACTAGGTAAAGGATTGGCGCTAATCGAAGTAAAAATGAATGGAAAAAAGTTAAAGATGATTCTGGATACAGGAGCTAGTGCAAATGTGATGGATATTCAGGAAATCAACCACATCGGTTCAGGCTCATCACGGGTAAGGGAGGTTTCAATGGCAGGTTTTGGGAAGAACATAACTCAGGTAAAATCCTCTAAAGTAAATGAATGGATGGTTGGTAACCTTCCTTGTCCACCTATGAAGACACTTTTTGTACCTTTAAACCAACTCAACCAAAACAATTGGGGAAATAGGGTCGATGGTATATTGGGATATAACTTTCTCTGCAACTTTAGGGTGTCAATTAATTTCCGAAAGAAGGAAATTCACCTTTGGGATCGGGAATCAGTGGAACTCCAATTGGCAAATGCAAAAAAAAGCGACAATGCAATTGGGATTAATTCAATTGAATATTGACCTGATTAACAAATCCTGAAGGTTAGTCTTGAGATAAAGAAGGTGGACTGCTGGTTGTTGAAACCGGTGCTTCCCGGTTATCACGCATAGATTTGGCGACAGGAGCAGTGAGCAAAATAGTAGATGGTCTCAGCCTGAGTGGACCGGCTGTTGGTCAAGAAGGCGCCTTACCTGCTACCAACTACTTTGATGGGGTAGCCATCGATCAATCGGGTGATATCTATGTTTCGGGTGGAGGCAAGAATGTGATATACCGCATCTCTAAAAATTGAGGACAAGCTCGTTGATAGAATTGTTTTTTTAAACTAGATTGGCAACCACTCCCCCTTTTCCCTTCCGAAGAGGGGTAAATAATGCAATCATTCTTTAAAGAATTTCACTACTATCAAGAAATCTCTAGCTTTTCATTGGATTAGATATGCGCTTTTTGAAAAGCTCCGGCTTTTGATTCGATTTGTTGTTTTGGGATTTTGAGATGGGCAGCGACAGCCCTCCATCCAGCTACAGCAGTTTTCACTTCTTGTATAACCTTCTCTGCATTGGCCGTTTTCAACCTAAAAAAGGGAATGACTTCCAAAGCCAAATCCAAGTCCAGATCATTGTCATTCTCTGAAATATTCAATTTCAAACCCGTGCCGGTTTCAATTGGATTAATATCATAAGCCGGGGAGAGCCGCCAACCTGCTGGAGTCAAGATAAAGCCATGATTTCTCAAATGGTCGTCTACATTGGTTACGCAAATACTGAATACTATCCTTCTCCAAAGCTGCTCCAAGTCCTCCTGAACGGATGCGCTGTGGATGCTGATAAATTCTGCGAGCTCAAGATAACTAATTCCATCTAAATAGTCCTGCCCATCACGATATCCCAACAGAGTCATGGCGGATGCAAAATGAATCCGGCTGCCATCGGATCTCCGGTCAAAGCGTTTGGTCAAAAAGGTATGATACCTTGAAGAAAACTTCTGGGCCATTCCTTCGGCCATTTGAATTCCTGCCTTTTTCGCCAAAGTATGTACCACCATTTCCCATCCACCTATATCCGAATCATCGCTATTGCTTGGGAACTTAGCGATCCAAAGCTCTTGATTTTGATCCAGCACACTGGCCTTCGGACGTGCTCCACCTAGGGAAGAACCAGGAGCCACCAGCATATTCAACCAGTTCAAATACTCTGGATCATCCGAAACACCGTCTTCCTCCAAGCGAAGACTGATTTCTTCCAATTCACGGATTGAGGCCCAAGGTGGGCTTGCCAACCTGGAATCATCACTCAAAAAGGATCCATCAGGATCTGACTTAAAGCGTAAACCACCCATTCTGTGGCCATCAAAAACGCCCAATAGGTAATCGGTTTCATAAAGATTTTTTTCTGCTCTTTCCTCTGCCCGGGCCATGCCTGCTTCCTTCCTTCGCATCAGCACTCTTCCCCATCGGTCAGGGGAGGAATCCAGAAAAATACCAAAGTTGGATTTATGCGGATCATTGAGAAACTGCTTGCCTCCATATAACTGCAAATCCGGATCCAGAATCTGGGCTTGTGAAGTGGCCAGCCAATCGCGTTCATATTCGAAAGAAAAAATCTCCCTACCCCGTAAAAGCTCGGCCTGTAGTATTCCCATCAACTGGGGGGATTCCAGACCAGACCAGTCTGCATAGACCCAAATACTTCGCTTTCGAATTTCAGTGGCCATTTTTTGATTTTTTAGGGGCACGTTCTTTGGAGACCAAATGAGCATCCTGAAGCTTCCTGCCCAACTCATCATCCTTGGCCAGCAGTAAAAAATCCTGCTCCAATCCCAAGACCCGCAGCACGTTCAGGTAATTGCCTATGCCTACTCCGGGATGGCCTTGCTCGATTTTCACCAGGGTAGACCTGCCGATATCCGCCCGCTCTGCCACCTGCTCGCTGGAGAGCTTCCTACGCAGTCGGGCCAACTTGATATTCTCGCCCAATTCGCTCAGAATTCGCTGGCTTTTGGGAAATAAAACAGGAGTACTATTTGCCATAATGTTTTATTAATGAAACAAAAATAACAATATTGTATTAATAATAAAACATTATTGCTTGAATCAAGCTGAGAATGCAAACATAACTTAGTCCGAATCAGAAACATTTCGGCCACCGTAGGATTTCGTCCCCTGCACATGTGGATAATCGTACGCTTACAAAAGCGAGATAACCTCTAATTGGTTTGGACTTCAATGAATTTAATTTCCAGCATTCTTAAAGAAGTAATTAAAAAAAATATCAATTATTTATTAAGTTGATTGTATTTCCTCAGCATTTCCACCAAAAATTTTTAAAAACTTCTGGTTCTTAGTTCTTTCTTTTTCATGACTTCCTCTAATATTTCAATAATTGCCGAAGTATCCTCTTTTATTTCTTTGAGCATGATGATACAATCTTTATTGCTTCAACTTTAAATCCTGTGCCGCTACTATCTGCCACTTTTTATCTCTGTATATCCAGGTATCGGTCCAGATATTGGTTGTGCTGGTAGAGTCGGCTTTTTTTGTCCAGGTTTCATTTCCCTGGGCAACAGCAGCCTCTCCATAAAATCTTATGGTAACATTGAACACTTTGGGTTTGTAAAATCGGTTTGCTTTCATTTTAGACTCACGAATCAAGGTTTGTTTGTCATAAAGATCACCCCTTAAACTTACCCCCATGAAGTCATCTGCTACAATCCTATCAATTACTAAAGAATCGCCCGCATTTATCGCTTCTGCCCATTCTTGTGCAGATTTTAAAATATACGCGTTGGCTGCTTCATAATCCATTTTCTCAGAGCAAGAGAAAAGCGTTAGACCTGTTAGAATTATTAGAAAATTTGATTTTATTTTCATGGATTTTTTGGGAAGACGGGTGTATTTTTTTTCGAAATTATGCTTAATCTCCAATAGCCCACTGATCTTTCAATGCAGCCATCCCTCCAAGAATCAGCCACTTTCCATCCACTTTTTTCCAGGTATGCGTAAATTTTCGTGTCTCCTTTCGGACAACTTGGTTATCCTTGTCGGTCCATAAAAAATCTGTGTCGTAGAATACAATTACCACATCTTCGATTGCATTTGATGCTTTTTTGTAAAGGGTGTAGCTGTATTTCAGCTCCTGGTCTTTGTGCAAGTCAGGAATCCAACTGGCGATTTTACTTTTGTCAGCTACCCCATCCCCAAAACCCGGATAGCCGATAAAATCTTCATGCCAAAGCGTTTTATAGGCGACTGTGTCAATGTTCTGTACATATTGCCAATACATTTCTTCCATATGCCAAGCTTCATCCTCCATTTCAGATTTGTTTGGTGTAGGAGCTGTTTTTTCCTCTTCTGAGGAGTTTTTGCTGTTTTCGCTGCAACCTGTTATGGTGAGTGAGGCAAGTAATGCGAAGAGAAGAAGAAGGGTTGAGTTTTTCATTTTGTTCAATGTAGAGAGAAATATTAGGAATACAGATTGTTTAAAGAATAAGATGTGTCATTCATGATCAAATGTCCTACAATGGCATTTGGGGTATAATATAAAAAAATGAATAGTTCAGGTCTCCTGACTTAGGACGAAATGCATGGATTTCTTCCCCAATGAAGGGTTTAATTTTCCGGAGAAGAATTTGGATGGACTTTACTACACTTCTAATTTCAATATTTCCAAAAAATATTTTTTAAGCTCCTTTTCTTCTTTGATATCTACTTGGCCATCTTCCATTACATCAGTAAGGATAGCATGCATTTCTTTGAAAGGGGATAAACCGAGCATAGTTTTATTTTCTTCCAGCCACTTTTTTAGGACATAAATTTCATATTTATTGATCTGCTCATCGGCCAGAATACCATAACAGATCCCCTGCAGCATCTGGATTCTGGATTCCACTGTTTCAGAAACGCTCAGCTCAGATTCATATTTTTTGAGGATAGCCTTCATTTCATCTAATTCCTCAGATGTGACGGTACCGCCATCAAGAATGGATTTTACTTCGTCAAAGAATTCCTTAAAGGGTGATTCCTGGCAAAGTCCTTTATGCGCCTGACACCAAAGTTTCATTTCTTCGAATTGCCCCCGGGATATTCTTCCGTCACTGCTGATACCATAAATAATACCTTTGAAATGATTGAATGGTTTTTGTGTTTTCATGGGCTATAGACAAAAGTTGTTTTGAAAGTTAAGAATTTTACCCTTGATTATTTACATTAATCAAATGAATTTTAGGACGATTGTTCAATCTAATCATTTAACCGATTGTATTTTTTGAGTACTTCTACCAGCAACCCATGTGGCAATGCATAAGACTTGTTTCCATTGATGCCTTCCATGGTTTCTGCGGCAATCATTGCATTGATGATGGCTTCTTCGACGGCCTGTACTGTCGCTTCCAATAAGGGATCGATCAGATCATTTGGAAGCATCTCCACTTCCGATAAATCATAGCGCTGAAATGCATCCGGATTGGCGGTGGAAAAAGCAATAAAAATATCTCCTGAGCCATTGCTTGCATATCCGCCCGTATTTCCAATCCCCAACGGGACACGATGTGCAATCCTTTTCAACTGATGTGGAAGTAAAGGTGCGTCAGTCGCCACCACCACGATGATGGAACCATCCCCTTCCTTTCGGTAAGACTGTGGCGGCAATTTCAATTCGTTGTTCAAGGTGTCCATCAACTCCCTTCCCACCGGAACACCGGCAATGGTCAGCGAGGATTTCCTGCCAAAATTAGCCTGTACCAAAGCACCAATAGTGTACGAGGAATCTTTGACCTTGACAATTCGGGAAGATGTTCCTGTTCCACCCTTGAAACCCAAACACATCATCCCGGTGCCTCCGCCTACATTTCCTTCGGCAATCTTTCCTGATGTGGCATTTTCAATGGCCTCCAGTACATGTTCTTCTTTGACATGAAAACCATAAATATCATTCAAAAATCCATCATAAGTCTCGCCTACTACAGGATAGGTATACCACCACTCTTCACCGTTGTACCAGTCAGTATCTACATACCACTTCAAAACAGCATCCCGGACCACGCCCACGCTGTTGGTGTTGGTGATCATTATCGGGGTTTCCAGGAAGCCGGATTCTGTCACCCAAGTGGTTCCCGTCATTTCCCCGTTTCCGTTCAAACTGTACCAATTGGCAAATACGGGGCTGAATTTTTGGGCTTTGCCACGCGGGAAGATGGCGGTGACACCGGTTCTTACCGGACCTTTGCCTACGATATTTTCCCCGCTACCTGAGATGATGGTGCTGTAGCCCACCTCCACGCCTTTAACATCTGTAATGGCGTTAAACTGACCTGTGGTTCCATTAAATGGCACGCCTAAATCCCTTGCCCGAGGTTTTTGGCCATAGGCGATAGATAGGTTGAGGATAAGTAGGATAAAAACAATTGACCGCTTCATATTCGTTATTTTAATCATTCAAAAACTTTAACCTTTCAATATATGCATTTTTAGATTCTTTTGTTTTGTGCTTTTTTTAACTCCCATTTATTGAAGAATGACTACCTTTAACCAAACCCAAAATAAATGTCCAAAGCCAAAATCTTCTTTTTCGCTGTTGCTCTTCTGGCATCCGTTTCCTGTAAGCCTGAAAAACAACGGGAAACACTCTTCAATGATAAAGACCTCAGTGGTTGGGACACCTACCTAGGGCCCGCATGGGTGGCCACCACCGACTCTACCGTGGGGAGATCTGATAGTCCAATTGGATTAAATATCGACCCCTTAAGCGTATTCAGTGTGGTAGAAGTGGATGGAAGACCCGCTATTCGGATATCCGGTGAACAGTGGGGCGGATTATCAACTACCCAAGAGTTTCAGAATTACCACCTCAGCCTTCAATTTAAATGGGGCGAGGCTAAGCACAAACCCCGCGACAAAAATAAAAGGGACAGTGGCTTACTCTATCATGCCGGGGGACCACATGGGGCAGACGGTGGTTTTTGGATGCGCTCGCAGGAGTTTCAGGTGCAGGAAGGCGATTGCGGTGACTATTGGGGGGTAGCAGGAGGAATCATGGACATACCGGCAAAGAAGTCTGATGATCTTTATGTCTATAATCCTGAGGCAGAAAAATTGGTGTTCAGTGATTTGAGCCCTGTAGGAAGGCGCTGTGTAAAATACCCCGATGCCGAAAATCCAACGGGTGAATGGAATACCCTGGAACTTTATTGCTTCGGAGATACAGCTGTGCATGTGGTAAACGACAAAGTGGTGATGGCCCTTTACAACTCACGTTACTTATCTGAAACAGGTGAATTGCCTCTAAAAAGCGGCAAAATCCAAATTCAATCCGAAGGGGCTGAGGTTTTCTACAGGGATATCAAAGTCAAAAAGATAGCTGAGTTGCCCATTGATCTTTGAAAAGAGGAGTAATTATTTAAGAGAGTTCTGATATTAAACTTACAAGCCTATTTTAGAACCAGACTTTGCACCCATGCTTCTGCCTCAGGTTCACTTTCGAAAATCTGATAAGGGACAGGTTGCTTTTGGAATGAAAAAATCACTTTTAAGATGGCTCGAATGGCTGCATTGGGGATAATGTAAGCAGTCCCCGCGCAATAATTTATCATCAATTCCTTATTTTCCTTGAGCCAATCAGCCTGCATTTTTTGATGTGAAAGTGAGGGTATGCCCGCGTTTGAAGCATCGAAAATAATAGCCAATGGCTTGCTGTACCGATAACAGGCTTTGGTTTGGGCCAGATAAGTTTGAAAGTTTTGGTCAGTGCTTTTATTGCCTGTAAAACGAATCCAAACAACCGGGAATCCAGATTCGTCAACGATTGCGTAAGGTTCCATGTATGTTGAAACCCATTTGTAGCAGAAGGGTTTTATGAAAAAATAAAAAAACCTGCCAAGCTGCAGGTTTTAGTTTGTCTATAAATCGTTTCAGATTTCCTTCTGCTAGTAATCGCTGTCTTATTTTTCTGAAGAATTTGATCATACGGTTTTCTACTTTTTATTTAGGAATATATGGTTTGGCTTGCATGGAGGGATACTTTGCTAAAATCAGGGAATCCATTTGGTCAATGACTTTTTCAAGTCTGTGGTAGACATTGATCATTTTGTTTGAAGACTCAATAAGATCAGCCAATAGATTGGCAAATTCCCTGCTTTGGATGAGGTCATCAAATGAAGATCCAAATGGAGATGGGTGATAACTGATAATCCATTGACCTTTTACATAGTTTCCACGTAAAGCTGAACGATCTACGAAGCGATTCAGAAATGGTCGGAGTTCCCGATTCACGAATTGGACATAAGACTCTTCAGAATGGTTCAAATGCTCCATCTGATATTTTAATTCAGCAAGGTTGTTTCGCAGTAAGTCAGAGGAAATTATTTCAAGATCACCCGAATTGGCCAACACATCATAGATGGTGGTAGAAGTGCCCGACATCCCCTGCAAAGTCAACAGGTGAAGGTGCATCTCCAATTTTTCATCGTCAGGTCGAATTGATGGATTATTGATAATCAGTAATAAAGTATCGGCATTCCCTATTACAGTCTCCCAGGTCCCTATGCCCTTTTTAAAAAGAAATCTGGAAAGTTGAAATCCATCTAAGATATCCTGAGAAATACGCTGTTCTTCTTTGGCGTTTATTCTGTTTTGATTCCAATCATTGATTTGCAAAGCAATCAGAATTCCAATGACGACAAGCAGGATTTCTCCAAAAGCATAAAGCAGGTACCGCTTCAGATTACCTTTATTTATCAACTTCTGCCGTATTTTTCTAAAGAATTTGATCATTCGTTCATTTATTAAATTTTAGATTAGCTTGGAAAGGCTTTAGCCTATTCGGAAAGTGCATTCTCGATCGGCTCCGGTTCAAATAGCTTCTTCTTCATTTTATACTTAACCCACCACCAAGCGAATGCACCTGCGATCAATAGAATAATTCCTGCATTGAGGTAAACTTGTCGGGTCATATCCGGAGAAGGAGAATTATTTAGAATCATATACACCATGCCGATTATACCTAATATTTGTGGAAATGGATACCAGGGCGATTTGAACGGCCGTGAGATAGTTGGGTATTTTTTTCTAAGGACCACTAAATCAATATGAGCAATAATATAGGCAATTAGCCAAATAGTGCCTGCAGAAATCATCAAAGTTAAAATGATGTCTTGTTTACCGCTTAGCAGAAGAGTGGGAATTAAAATGATCGATGCCACAAATATAATCCCTACCCAAGGCGCTTTGGTTTTGGGGTGAATCTTCATAAAGATTTTAGGCATTTGATTATTATGCGCCATTCCAAACAACATCCTTGGCAGGGTTGCGATTACGGTATTGATGGTGCTGCAGGTGGCAGTGATAGCAAGCACGGCCATTATCAATTTACCTTTCTCACCAAACAACTCCAATACGAGAAGCCAATGTGGAATGTCGGATCCTGCCAACTCACCGGCAGGCACTGTCCTGTACCCTGCAAGTGCAATCAGAAAATAAATAACCATCAGGAAAACTGCTGCCCATATCATCGAGCGAGGTATATTTTTCTTCGGATTTTTAGTTTCCTCTATCAAAGGACAAACGAATTCAAGCGCAAAAAAAGACCATAAAGCCAACATGGTAAGATTAAGGACATTAAAATCAAGATGACTAATCCCCTCAACAATTGAACTAATGGGAAGACCTCTTGGGTCGGAATGAGTCAGTCCAACAACTCCTATCACGACCATACTTGTCAACATCAAGTAAGACAATAAACTCTGCACTTTAGAAAATAAATCTACACCAATCAAATTGAGAATGGTAAACATTACCAAAACAATCACACCTGTATAAACAAAACTGCCAGGATACAATACATCGAGAATGTACTCCAACAAAAACAGCTCTGCAGGCAAGCCAAAAATAGCGGGCGCGAGGTATCCTGCTATACTAGCCACTATGGCCGGAAAATGGCCAATAGCGACCTCTGTGTAGGAGCTGATGCTGCCTGCCTTGGGCAGCAAGAGGGCTAATTCTGAATAGGTGAAAACGTAACAAAGCGTCAGCACAAAAGCGATGAGCATTGCCACAAAAAAGCTCGCCCCACCTATCCCAACACCCTGCAAAATGGACACAAAAACAACCTGAGATACCACTACCCCGACAGCCACCGCAAATAATGAAGGCAAGCCTAAGGTTCTATTCAATTCTCCGGTATAAGTGGATTGACCCATCAATTTAGCTTAATGACATAAAACATGGCTCCGCTGTCTTTTGCTGAAATATACCCATCAATGGAATAGGGTTCTGTTGAGGTGGCGTCCTTTATTAAAGGGACTCTTTTTTTACTCCGATAGGGGGAATAGTGTACTCTTGTGCCATTTAATGCTTCACAAGCTGCTCCTGTCCACTGATTAGACGCAGCAACAAGCATATATTGGCAGCCATGATGACGAAATGTCTCAGCTGATGCAGCTACCAATTCAAAAGTGTCCTCTTTGGGAAGGGCCGGTGACCGGGCAATTAAAAAATGTAAACCTACCTTTTGGTTTTCAAGAGCCATCCTAAACTCTTGATATTTCTCTTTTAAAGCTTCAACCGCCTCATGTTCCTGTGTAAAAATCAAATCAAAATTTGGGGTGTAAACTTGGATTATTGTATCAAGAAAAGGATCTCCGTCTCTAAATGGCGCATCCTCGGCTTTCATCACAGAATTGAATGCCCCTCCGATTACGCTTTTATTCTCATCAAGAATTGCTAACGAAAAATCAACAGAATCAGCATTGATTTTAATGTTTTCAATTGGGTCGGATGGGTTGGTAAGTGAAAATAAACGGATAAACCAAAAAAAGTTATTCTCAGAAGTCCATTCCCCAAATCCTTCATTACCGAATGGGTCATGATGGAAGCTGTTCAGCAATTGTTCAGGCATTAATGACGGAAGCTGTACATGCCTCACCATGGGTTCATTTTGGGCAAAAGACCTGGCTGTTATGCTTGCCAATTCCAATATCTGCTTATTCGTCAGCTTTGTTAGTGCTTCTGTTTTAAACTTATTGCTTCTATACTTCTTTATTTCTGTCCAATCTACAAGGGTTAAAAATAACGGAAGTTCGCACAGACCGTGGCTTTCTATATCATTTGCTTTTGGATAATGGCACCAGGGTAATTGTTGGGGAGAAAGGTTTCGATTCATAAATAAATTAAAATTTTTCTTAGGTCTAACTATTTCAACTCTTCCGCTATCATTGCCATCAACTTATTGTTCTGCTCTATGGCAGTCATTCTCACTTCAATGGACACGACCCTTGAATGTCGCCACCAGCTTAGAAAACCACGATAGTTTTGGGCATTTACAAGCTCATTGTAATCAAATGGAATTATTTTAAGGCTTTCAAATGCTTGATGTGGTACAGAAGGCATCGTTTCAAAAAGTGCTGTAACCATGGGCCACATGGTGTTGGCTACGTTGTCCTCTGAAATTCGTCCCGTTTCAGCAATTTCCTGATAATTGCCTTCATACAAATCGATGATTGCTTTTCTCAATGCGGTAGATTTGATGATATCCAGTCCCTGCGACTTGAGTGATTCATATCCTGAGGATTTTTTGAGTGATCCCGGCCAATAGGCCACATTTAAAAAGTGAAAACCTAAACTGTCGTGGTAGCCTTTTTTCATTTTTAGGTTTTCCAACACAATATCAATGGACTTAACTACAGCTTCTTCTTCATTGATTTCTTGTAGGAACTGCGCATTGTTGTACTCTAGGTTTTCTGCTATTTCCCGCAATATCTCATGGCTTTTTGCCAATTCTTTTCTGCCTTCGTTCCAATTATTGACTTGTAGAGCAATTAAAATTCCAATGACCACGAGAACAATCTCACCTATGGCATAGAGCAGGTATCTGCTGAGTTTGTTTTCAATAAGTAGACTTTGGCGAATTTTCCTGAAAAATTTTATCATCGATTCATTGTTTTGTTTATTGCTACTTCCAGAAAGGCCATGTTTCCAGCATCACTGGTGGCCAGTTTTTCGCTTTTGCATCAGCAATGATTCTATCAGCGTCTTCCTGCGTCAGCAATCGGTCCCCAAGCAATTTGTTTGTTTCAATAATCACATTTTTAACATAGGACTCTTTTCCATCGTATCGCTCTTCGAGGCTTAGGCGGGAATCGCCGCTACTTTCCCGCTCAGCTTGTGTCAAAGCTAGAGGCCAGAAAGAACCAAAAAAGCTGGTCATGTAGTTTGGAGCATTTGCTTGATTTCTGCGGGGATTAAATCCCTGGTATGTGCCTAGGGGGACAGTAATATCCGGTAGTCTGATGCCCCCAATTCCATTGCCGTCTTTATCTACTGCAGGTACAAGTGTAGGGTAGTGCCCAATGACCACCGGTGGAATGTTGCTCATTATACCCTTGTTCCAAAATTCGGGCCCATAGTCACATATCGGAGGCTGGAAGTTTCTGCCCGGATGCCGCATACCTGGAATGGCCGGCATTAGCTGCTTGTGTTCTGCAGCGGTGATCAATTCATTACGGTCAATCCTCGGATATCTGCTATCCGCAGGTTCTATTTCTTTTGTAACCCAATCATCCATCATAATTAGAAAGGATCTTATTAAAGGCCCGGAATCTATAATACTTAATGAATGCTGGGCAACTTCAAGGTATCTCCTTGGAGTAGGACCATGTGGGGCGCCATTGATCAAATAAATCCTAACATTTTTGTGAACACTGGCATCCTTGCTTCCATCTATGGTGGTATGGACTAGTGATGCCGAACGGTTCCAGTATTCCAATGCTGAGTTGGTAATCAGAATCTTGGGCATCTTGCCGAGCTTCTTAGCCACAGCCAATACGTCATTTTCGCCACCTGAACCAAGATCATCGTCTGCAAGAAAATTAAACGGCGGATAATCAGCCGGCATATAATTGCCTTGCAAATCTAAGGGATGATGGGTCGTCTGGACAAAACGGGAGTTAAAACCACCTTTACCACCTCCAGCCACATGAATACGGGCGCCATCGAAAACCATTCTTTCATTTTCGTCCACATGAAAACCCTGCATAAGCATATGTGCAATGAAACGTGCGGGCTGAGAGTATCCGAAAACATAAGTGTATTTGATGGCAGGTTCTTTCCCGAGTTCGGTTTCAGAAATCAGTGGATTGTGAAAACCGAAAGCATCCTCATACTCATATTTAAAAAAGGATAAGATATCCCTTACTGCGGCAAAACCTAACCCCGCAACTTTTGGGTTCTTAACCTCATAGATCAGCTCATAAATTTCCCCCGGTTGAAATCCATTTTTAAGATATAAACTTAGGGAGTCAGCAAAAATTTCATCGCCTTTTTGAGATGAGTAACTCCATTGATCATTTGGGATTATTGTTCTCTTCCCTTCAGGAGTATCTCTGACAGTCAGCACATCCATGTTATTATGCGGGTAATTTGCTGAGGGATAACCACGGCTTTGCTTTGCCAAAGGCATAGTTTGCAAAGCTTTCAAACTCATATTATTAACTATCTCTGCTGCTATTTTTTGCCTAATGCTTTGCTCTCCATCCTTAGCATAGGGCACCTCAAATTGAAACCTGTCATCTCCCTCAGTCACATCCCAATTCCAACCACTGAAAAGAAGGCTGTATCCTTGATGTAAAAGGAACCCATCACCGGCTTGTTCTAATGTTTGAGGGTTATTGGTTAATTGACCTCCATTAAGACTGGCAAAAGTAAAGATGCGCCCTCGGTTATTGACCTCATAAACCAATCGTCCATTTGCCTTGCTCATATCAAGAGGTATTAGCAGCATAAAATCTCCCGAAAACTCCACCATTCCCCGAACATTTTTTGGCGCAAATTCCAAATCGACTATGGCTGCACTTGCAGGATTTTCCGGGTCAACCTCGTAATGGATTGTACCCCTTATTTTTTCATATTGGCCAACATTGCCAAAGAAATGTCCATTTGCCAACAGTACACGCTCCTCAACCACCACCCGGACTACTTTAGCCTCAGCTGTTTTCATTGCTAAGGCAAACATCATCATTAAAATTAACCGGGAAAACGTAGTTGCATATTGTCCTACAGAAGGCCTATGATTAGATAGTATATTATCCAATTTAATGTGGGTTTTGACATTGGTCGGGGAAAATGAAATTCTATTTGAGTGGGTTGTCATGGTTGTTTCTTTAAATTATCCGTTATTTTTCAGACCATCCAGGCGTCAAAACATCACGCACATCTATATGATTGATTTGGTCAATTATTTCACCTGCTTCATTCAAGGTAAATCGTTCGGCAACATAGACGATAGCAGGTGGTTCAGCATTGTAATCAGTCACCACACTTTCTACAACTATGCTTGTTAATGACTCATTAAAGTAATAATCCGTGACTTTAAAGACCACTTCTTTTGCATTCGGTGTTAATAGAAGTGGTTTCCACCATTCATTAAACAATGCTTCCTTTCCTTTTAATTGAATTTTAGTACCATTTTTGGTAAATGGAGTACGCATTGTAACCTTTTCAGCATAAGGTATTATTGAAAAATCCCGTTCCTTAATTCCTTTTATGTAGGTTTCTACGGTGGAAATCAGTAGCTCCTTCTTGGCTATTTCTAACCCTTCATTTTTTTCCATTTTATTTTCGGCATCCTTACCTTGATTGCATGCAAATAGCATTAAAAGAGCTAAAGCAAGTGTTGGAAATGAAGTGATTCTCATATCGATTTCTTTTTAGTTATTTTATTCGTTGTTGGTGGTTCGTTTTCATTTTTTGCTTTGTTGCTGTTCTTTCTTTTGGTGTCAAAATATCAAATTGAAGGTAATTTGATGGATTATCCATAAGGAGAGAATCAATAAATAAGGTTGGTAATCCTTTTCATTCTTTCTATCCAGCAATATCAATGAAATCAGTATCAGATAAATCAGCACACAGAGCGCATTCTGATTTACGTTATCCGGTAGATTTAAAAGCAACACACCTATTCTACCCAGCGTAGGGTCAAGAAATACCAATGCGATGCCAATCATATATCTCATATGTTTTGCAACATTCTTTCTATGATATATTGCCAACGAATACAAAATAATCAACATGATGGCATCTGATAAAGGGAAAAATAAATTTGGGCTACCAGAACTTGCCATTCGCATGATTCCAGGAATAAATGAAAGAATGAGCAAGGGGAAAACAAAATATGAAATCCTTCCAACTATCCGGTGCTGCTTATATTTCCTGTTCCTTATCAAAAAGGGCTGAATGATCAGCATAAAAAGCCAAATTGAAGCAATTGCTGCATGTATATGAATGTAGGTTGTAGTCTCCTGAAATTCCGGAAATTGACTTAAATACCTTTTATAAAATCCCAAAAAAGCAAGTGGAACCAAAAGCAGGAAGAAGTACCCTAAATTTTTATATGCTTTTTCCATTTTTATAAATTTTATGTAATCATTGCCAAATCAGGGTTTATCAATTTTCAATACATTTTTTCAATTCATGGCTTTTACTATTCCCTCCGCAAAGGACTGCCACCATGCTGTATAAGGAACATACATCAAAAGCAAATTGGGAATGCCCAAAACAAGTAAGGCAACTACGAATGACTTGTTTTCAGAAAGTTTTTTATGATATAAGTCATACAGAACCAGCCCAACTAAAACCAAAATCATCAGTACGGCATTGGCATACATTGCCCCAACGAAATCCATTCCCAACCAAACCATACATATTCTTACAATTCCCGCACTGCCAACCACTATAGCTGTAGAAATCATAAACCTTAGGTGATTGGCTACCTTCTTTCTATAGATTATTGCCAATAGGTAAAAAACAGTAAATGGTAGAATATCCGTCAGGGGTAAAAACAACATGGAAAGACTCTTGATATGGTCTGTCCCATTTTCTGCGACGCTAATGACAAATGACCTTTGATACACAAGCGCCATTGAAATCACAATAATAGGTACGAGAACGTAGGAAAATTTCCCTATCATGCGATGCCATTGGTATTTCCTCTTGTTGATCAGGATGGGCTGAACAATGAGAACCACCAACCACAATGCCATAACAAAACCATGGAAATGGTGTAAGGCAACAAAACCTTCAAAATATGGAAAATGGGATAAGTAGGTGGGGAAAAAACCAATGAGAACAATTGCGGCAGTGACAGCAAAGAATAAAGCAATATTTTTAAATCCTTTTTCCATGTAGGTTGATGTATATGTTTTCAGTAGAATGTCTTACCTATTTTGCCTTCTGAATCTCATCTAAGATTTCATTATTTAAGGTGAGTAATTCTTTTGCCCCATTTATTTTTCTCTGGGTAAACCAGATTTGGTTGAAAATAAAATTTTCAAACTCTGAATCTGTTGCTACTTTGAGGTTTCCCTGTTCTAGTAATTTTTGCCTTATTCTCCTGAAAAATTTAATCATTGGTGGTTTGCCATATTTTTTGCCAGTCTAATTACAAAACGCTGTTGGTTTAAAATCGAGCATCTTTCAATTTAGTCTTATTTTCCAGAATTTTCTTTCATTTTATAAATTATTCAAGAATTTAAATATCTCGATATATGCATATTCCAATTCTTCCTTCGTCGGGCTATGTCCTCCATGGGGTATGTAGATTAGAATGTCTTTGTTTTTCCGAAGCCTGGGAACGAACTTTTCAAAAGTCTCCGGAGGAATCTGATCATCCAAGCCACCATGCCACAGAAAAATAGGTGGGTCGTTTTGATCAAAATAGGTGATCGGTTCGTAGATAGCGATGCTCTCTTTTGATTCATAATCCTCAGCTGGGAATAGCGCTCGGCCCACGGCTCTAAACTGTTCATTTTCATGCTCAGTAAAAATCCTTTCCACCACATCCAATCCATCCACAGGACCGGAAAAATTGATGATGCTTTCGATAACAATGTCTTCACCAAGTTTATTGGGATATTCGGGGTTGTTTTGGGCAAGTCCCACATTGGTGGCAATGTGCGCGCCTGCAGAAAAACCTGTCACAATCACCTTGTCCAGATTCAAACTATAGTCAGCATTGTTGGCTTGGAGAAAGTTCAAGGCATTTGTAAGGTCGCTTGTGGCCAATGGAATCCCTCTTTTCAACCTGTAATTCAGATTGATGACATTCAGGCCTTTTTTGAGGTAAGGTTCAATGTATCTTTCCTCCTGACTTTTGTCGCTAAAGTAATATCCTCCTCCATGAAGAAAGACAATCGTGTAATTACGTTTACCCAAGGATTTTGCTTTTTGGGAAAGGAAAATATCCATGGTTTGCTCCGTATCTGAACCATAGGAAACGTCTTTCAATACTTTGTAAACTGATTCCTTTTCAGCAGTTGAAAGGTCTATCGTGGATGTTAGTTTTTTGGAGCAGGAGGAAAGTAGGAATGAAAAAATAAGGAGCAGGTATAATGTGGTTATTTTCATTTTTTAGATAGTTGGTTTTTCAAACTTAATGCATCTGGAAAACCCCATTGCTCTGCTATTTTTCCATCAGCTATTCTGAATATCGAGGTTTCATAAATTGTTACTTTAATACCTGTAGAATCAAGTCCTTCAAATGCTCCCTGATGGGTACCTGTCGATTTATATCTTGTTACCACTTTGTCTCCTTCACTTACCATATCGACGATTTCTTCATACCAGTCCGGAAAAATTTTTCTATGGCTTGAGATTGAAAATTTTGCTCCTTCAATTCCGTTCCATTCAATTCCGTTTATAAAGTGGCAGACAAAATCCGGTGCCAAAATTTTTTCTAATTCCGAAACCTGTCCGCTACTCCAAACCCGATGAAAATTTTTCACAATATCCCGGTTAGCGTCCAGGTTAATTTCTTGTTTATCTGAACTACAGCTGTTTATAAACATACAGGTGCAAAGCATCAGGACTGTACAGAGTGATTTTTTCATTTTGGGGTTTGTTTAAGTAATGCTGAGCTATTAAAATTTGATATTTATAGAAAGGAGAATGACATCGGTTTCTGCGTCATCCCAAGGCACGAGGGATCTCAGGAGGTACAATTACACAGTTGAATTAGAGGAAAATTAACCCTTTTGGTCATAATCCTCCTTTCCCTGGACCGCGGGAGATGCCCCGAATCCCGATATTTATCGGGACGGGACAGGCTTTCCCGAGGTTCAGCATGACGCTCCGAAATTCTGTCATTGGTAATTTCCTTTGTTAATAAAACCCAACTTTTCCCCTCACCGACTCAAACAATTTCTTTGAATCATAGCCTACGCCGCTTTTGAATACATATTGGACTTTGCGCAAATCACTGATGTTCTTGGAAGGGTCTCCGTCAATGATCAACAAGTCGGCAGATTTTCCGATTTCAACCGTCCCGATTTTATCCTCAAATCCCAATGCAATTGACCCGTTCATAGTGGCAATCTTGATCGCTTCCAATGGGCTGAAGCCATCCGCTTCCACCAATAATTCAATGGCCCGCCAGTTTCCAAAGCCTGCAATCGTGCCTCCATTACCCGTCGGGTCGGAACCTACAGTGAGCAATCCCCCCATATCATAAAACATCTTCTCCATTTTGGCATTGTTGGCAAATACACTGTCGTCAAGCGTTGGGCCTGGGGAGGATTTTTTCTGGACAACATGTTGAGGTAGTACTCCTTATTGGTAGGCGAAAAATAGCTGAGCAACTCCTCGCAAGGTTCAGGTTGGGTTGAAATACTGCCTTCCATGACAGCCAAGGTTGAAGTGATAATTACTTTCTTATCAATGAGGAATTGTAGTAGGTTCCGGACCTCATCGCTGTTGACATCCAAGTTGGCAAGCGATGGATCGAGATTGGGAGGACATTGGTTTTCGGCTTTGCCTTCCACAAAATCAGAACTCGCGTAAAAGCCATGTTCCAATTGGTCTATTCCCATTTCAGCTGCTTCTCTGTAGGTTACCGCACACAAATGAGCAGTAATTTTCAGGTTTCTCTCATGCACGGCATCTATAGCCGCTTGCAGAGAGGGTTTGTCTAAGAACATGTATCCCTTAAAGGAAGTAAAACCCTGATCTGCCCAATAATTGACAAAGGCACGGGCATCTTTCGGGGTTTCGATTCTGGGCATTTGAGCAAAAAAGGACCCTTTCCTTTCAAGGTAGGGAGCTGTAACCTCCATCGAAGGGCCTGGAATCTTTCCCTCGTCTATGTCCATTTTGAGGTTCAAGTCTGAATATGGCTCTATACTCCCTGCTGTCCTGATAGTGGTAGCACCAGACCCCAAATAAAGCCTCGGAAAAGTAACAGGCGTTTGTTTCAAATGGGCCATTCTTGGCGCAAAGGAATGACCCGAAATGTACATATGCTCATGCAACATGACCAAACCTGGCATCAAAGTTCTGCCATTCATGTCTATGATTTTTGCCTCTTTTGGTGGGCTTGCATCAGTATCGTCACCTATCCAAGTGATTTTACCATTGCTGATCATGATGGTCTGATTGGTTTTGGCAGGATTGCCTTTACCATCGATCAACAAAGCATTTTTGAAGACGATAACAGCATCCCGGTATGCAATATACTTTTGGGTTTCCTCGCTGAATTCGGTTTGGGAAAAGCCAAGCAATGAAGAGAAGGTAAGTAAGAGTAAAAGTGAAATCGTTTTTTTCATTTTAAAATATTTCAATTCCATGCCCATAAAATATTGATGATCTTCCATTCCCCGTTGATTTTTCCTAAGTGTATGTAATCAAAAAAAGCAAATTTGTTCTGTATGCCTTTGACTGTGGCGATATCGTTGGATATGTCATAAAAAATCACTTCAACCCGGTAAGGCTCTTCAGGATTTACACCTGCTTTATACATCGTTTTAAAGTCTACCGTTTTGATATTGAACAAAAGGTGTGACCATCCCATGATATCCAACTTGTAATTCCCTTTATTGTCTTTGGTGATCAGTCTTTTTGCCAATTCAGGATGCATGGCTTTTTCTACTCTTACAGCATCGTTGTCATGGAGTCCTTCAAGATAATTGAATACTGTTTCCTTGATTAGCAAAGTATCGCTTTTGGTTTGGCCGAAAAGGTTGCTGTTGAATGATAACATGCATAGAAAAACCAAGGCCAACCTTAATAATTGACGGAGTTGAGGTTTCTGGAGTGTCGTTTTCATTTTTTTTTGTTTAAAGTATCCTATTGAATATCAATTGACTCATTACTCTCTCATAAAATATTGATGATCTTGTAATCGTCTTTGGTTCTATACTTCTGCCTATGCAGGATATGCCTCTAATTTCCTATTTGAACGGGGTAACCTAATTGTGCCCAAACCAAGATCCCTTCGTCAAGAATAGCTGTATTTTTGAATCCATATTTTTTCAACTTGCTGATCACCTGTCCTGAAGCAGCATGAGGACAGGCGCAATAAGCAATGATCCAGGTACCGTCATTCGGTATATCTTTTACAAAGGTTTCCGGCTCGTTATAGTAAGGAACTGGAATTGCTCCAGGAATATGGGTCTGTCTCCAAGCCACTTCTGACCTGGCATCAAGCAATACCAATCGCATACCATCTTCCATGGCCTTATTCAATTGCGCTGCAGATAGGTAAAGCCCCTCACGCAGTTCAAAATCAGGTTGCCCACCCTCAGGGTTAATAATATATTCTTCAGGTGTAGGTAAACTTACAGCTGTTGGTTCGGGTACATCCCAACCTGATGCCCGACTTCTGAGAAATGCAGTTACAGCATCTATTTCATCGCCACTGAGGCTATCCTTGAATGCAAGCATTGGGGTGCCGTCTCTTCCTTCAGCAATGGCGTAACGCAGAAAATGGTCAGTTGCCGTAGCCAATAACATGGGGTTTCCCAAAGCCGGTGCACTAATGCCTTCTCCATTAGATCCATGGCAAGCCGCACATTTTTCTGCATATATCCTTGATCCAAGTTGTACATCACCTTTGATGGGATCACGGGATAATTCAATTGGCTTTTCAACTCCACTGGATTCGTTCAACCATTTCAGTATCAATTCTACATCGATATATTCCAAGGGTCCGCCTTGTTCCTTGTAATAGCCGGCCATGGCCGTGTTGGCCCGTCCATATTGGATGGTATATCTGAGAAAATTGGAAGATTGAGCCGTAGCCATCAAAGAGTGAGATCGGAGAGAGGGAGCAAAATCAGCCGCATAACCTTCTCTGTTTTCTCCATGACATAATGCACAATATTTCAGGTACATTCCTTCAGCGTACAACATGGCAGTACTATCAAGTTTTGACCCAAAATTCAGCTTTAACTGTTCCGCTAGCATCGCTTGCTCTTCAGGTTCTTCCACAAATTCAAGTTGAACGCCGAAAGCATATTCTTTCAATACCGTCACACTGTTTTGTAATAAATCCTCCAAGAGCGCCTCTTTGGGTAATTTTTCTGAAAGCAAATCGTGTGTAGCTTTGAGATCCTGCACCTCAAAAACGATAGCAAAGACCCCGGAACCACGCTGTTTCAGGAATCCGGCAAGGGCATCATCAGATGTTTTGGGACTGATTATATGTAGCTCTTGATTCCTTTTAATTTTAAAACGGATCAGATTTTCAGATGGAATTTCTTCCAATTCCAGAAGTCCCAATTTTTTAAATTCCTTACGTGCAGCTTCAAGGTCCTCAACCACAACTTTTATTGCCGCTATTCCTAGGACACCATTTGGATGTCGCAAAAATTCCCGTGTCATGTTATAAAAACTCTTCCATTCATGCATTCGCTCATAAGGGAAATCTGAAAACTCAACAAATTCCGGAAGAGGATTCGGCAATTTTTTTGTTACAAAACCGACTTTGAAAATCTGACTCTGATCATCAACCCAATGAGAGGATTGAGGAACCGGGTTGGCTATATTATAAGTTCTTAGAGAATCCAACTCAAACCCACGAGAAGTTAACCAGCTGTAGGTGCTGTCCACTGATGAGCTTGATAAAGAATAAAATCCAACGCCTTTGAACCTACTGAAAAAGTCCAAAACCAATGAATCTTTGCTCGAAACAAGTACGGAATCCTCCAACGAAAGTAAATCCAGAGTAGACATGTCAGGAAAGGGAATTGTAATCGTCACTGTCCCCTCAAAGATCCCCTTATTGGTCATTTCCGAAACGGGAATATCGAATCCCAATACTTCGTTATAATATTTTCTGGCACTATCGAGGTCCTCTACAATTAGCGTTATATTATTTATCCCATAGCCTCGTCCCATTAAAGCTTTACTGCCATTATTGCCATCCTTTTGTTCTGACTGACATGAAATGATGGATATGAAAAGAAATAAAAGTGTTACATATTGGAATATATGACGGAATTGGGTTGTCTTTCTCATAAGTTGAAGGTTAGGGATAAAAAATGGGCAAACCTATCTATGGTAAGATAGGAAAATCAATGATGACAAAGCTTTAACTAAGGACGAAATGTATGTTTTTCTTCCCCAATGAGGGGAATTTCTTTTCGAAGGAAAATTTGAAGAGGAGTTTTCGATAGTTGAGAAAAAGGTTGAATCAACATTGGAATACCTTCCTTAAATCTGATCTCAAGTCAATGGAAGAGAAATAAACCAACGTGAAAACCTCTCCCAAAAATCAGGGTTAAAACCTGAAATTACAATAATATGGACTAAGAGGAAAATACTAAAGGCAACCGGAAACACCCACCTTCCCTGATTTTCTTTTCGTTCTAAAAAAATCAGTACCAAAAGAATTACATAAACCACCGATATCGCAAGGATATAGGGATAGGTTCCCTTAAGACCAAGGACATTGTACATGACACGTACCATCACAGGCTCAGACAATGCAAAACCTGCTACAATCATCCCTCTGGCATGAATGGGCATTGAATTCCTAAACCAAATTGCAACTCCAAAGCCAAAGCTAAATATCAACAAATCCTTGAATGGAATCCAGAATTCCGGTCCTACAAATTCCAATTCGGGGCTGATTCGGTAATTGGCTAATAGCAAAACAGAAATAAATAGAATCGGAACCAAGAAGTAAGAAAATTTCCCTATGGTCCTGTGAAGCTCATACTTTCTTCTTTGAATCAAAAGTGGTTGAATCACCAACATCGCCACCCAGAGTAGTGCTGTCCCCACATGAAATTGAAAGTATTGGCTAAAGTCCGCTGTACCATCAAAAAACTTTGAGAAGTAGGAAGGCCAAAACCCTATGAATGCCAAAACCAAAAAGGCTAAATAGTAATATCCGGAATTCTGAAATTTCATTTTTATCGGAAATTAATGTGGGGTTAAGAATTTTTTTTGATCAGTTCTTTGGATCTTTTTGTTTGCTATCAAGGTATTGGAAGTGACTGTTGTCGGGAGGTGTCCTCACCACCTTACTTTCCGGTAAAGGCCCCAGTTGTTTCACAGCCAATTCCATTGCCCGCATCATTTGGGCTGTTTTTTCAGGGTTTTCCTTTATAAGATTGGTAGTTTCTCCGGGATCGGTTTTTAGGTTGAATAAAAGCGTATCATGCGCATCTACTTTTTTCATGCCTCTCGAACCTGCATATCCCGCATAAGGGCGTTTGATCTTCCAATCTCCCTCCCGATATCCTTCCTGACTGGAAAGCATATAATACAGGAAAGTATCCCCTTCCCTGCTGCCGTTTTCAAAAAGTACTGCACTGAGGTCTTTACCGTCAATTTCCCGGTCTTGAGGGACCTCCGCACTAACTATGTTGCAAAAAGTAGGAAACCAATCCATCTGTGTGGCCAACTGTTCAAAAACCTGCCCGGGATCAATTTTCCCTTTCCACATGGCCACGGTAGGGACGCGAACTCCTCCTTCGAAAGTAAATTGCTTTCCTTCTCTCAATGGTCCGGCCGAACCTCCATGGTCTTCCATTACCAGCCAAGGGCCATTGTCTGAAGAAAATACAATGAGCGTATTTTCAAGAATTCCCTTTTCTTCCAACTTTTTCAGGATTTCCCCAACACTCCAGTCTATTTCTTGGATGACATCTCCATATAATCCCCGATTTGAGGTTCCTTCAAACTCAGGAGAGGCATAAATGGGAACATGTGGCATATTATGGGCCAGATACAGGTAAAATGGTTGGTCTTCTACAGAATCAATGAACTTCAAGGATTCTTCCGTATAGGTCCGGGTAGTATATCGCTGATCGACTTTGTATTCCTCCACATCATTTCCCCTCATATACACCACCGAAGTCATGTCATTGGAATAAGGAATCCCAAAGTATTCATCAAATCCCTGATTGAGGGGAAGGAATTTTTCAAGGTGGCCCAAATGCCATTTTCCCACTATACCCGTACGGTAGCCTTTTTCTTTCAGGATTTCGGCTATGGTGATTTCCTCAGGATCCATTCCGGATAAACTCTCCGGGAAAAAAACCGAATTGATGCCCATGCGTTGCGGCATCCGGCCTGTCAGAAGTCCGGCACGGGATGGACTGCAAACCGGAGAGGCGGACATAAATGAGGTGAATTTTATACCTTCTGCTGCGATTCGGTCAATGTTTGGAGTGGCAATGTCTGTAGCACCAAAACATCCCAAATCTCCATAGCCCAGGTCATCCGTAAAGATGAAAACGATGTTTGGTAGTTGGGATTGAATCTCATCTCCCTTATCAGTCCCACAAGCCAAAAGAAGGCAGCTGATCAGGATAAGCATTGGTTTTACTTTCATCTCAATTGTGTTTATCTACCAATTTAAACTTTTTTATTTTATTGACTTAATAAGTTATTACCAACTTAAATTGACCTGTTCAATTTGCATTTAGATTCTAATTACAAAATCCCTCGTAATTTTTTCAATTGAAGCCGCGCCGGCAAGTTGCATGTCACGGACCAACTCCCCCTTGAGAATGTCCAAGGCTATTTCAACTCCCTCTTGACCCAAGGCCCCGAGCCCCCAGCAAAATGGTCTTCCTATACAAACCGCTGTTGCTCCAAGAGCCAAAGCTTTAAAAATATCTGTTCCCCTTCTTATACCTCCGTCTATCAAAACCGGTATCTTGCCATCAATCTCTTCCACGATTTCCGGAAGACAGTCTATCGTGGACCGAAGGCTTTCCAGTTGCCTCCCGCCATGATTGGAGACAATAATTCCGTCGGCACCATACTCAAGGGCGAGCGCAGCGTCCTCTCTGGTAACAATTCCTTTCAGCACAATTTTCATGTTACAGTTTGCCCTTAGCCATGCTATGATTTCCCAAGTCAATCCCGGGTCATCGATCCCTGTTCCTTCAGGTAATATCCCCTCATAATTTCCCATTTTGAGTTCTTTGGAATTTATCAGTTTGGTAAGGGTGGTCCCGCCTCTTTCCCTGTTTCCGATCACAGGAGTATCCACTGTCAAAACACATACCTTACATCCTGCCTTTTCTGCCCGTTCAAGAAGTTTTTTGGTGACCTCCCTGTTTGTTGTGGGATAAAGTTGAAACCAAAGATCGGCTTGGGATTGCGTTGCGATTTCATTGACGGAATAGTTTGAAACAGAAGAAACAATCATCTGATGTTTTTTCTTTACTGATGCTTTGGCTGAGGCAATTTCACCCTCTGGATGAAAAAATTTCTGAAATCCAACAGGACTTAAAATGATCGGATTATCCAGGGTTTTTCCAAACAGTTCAACCTTTGTGGAGATCGTACTGACATCAATTAATCGGCGTGCTCTGATTTGAATTCTTTGATAGGCCTCAACGTTTGCTTTTACGGTTTTTGAGTCGTCAGCTCCTCCGTTCAGGTAATCAATGGCATCTTTTCCCATTACTTTTCCGGACATCTCCTCCAAGTCAAAGACATTTTTAAAGTCCGGAATTTCCTCGGCTTTATCCGGACTTGTGGTGCATCCCGGAAGCGATATCGCCGGTAAAGTCAAAGCCAAACTGGATAATCCGATCCACTCAAGAAACTTGCGTCTTTGAATTTCAGCCTTTAGATAAGGGTCTAAATTTTCCATTTTCTTATTTTCTGGTCCTCCCGGCAATGAAAAATCCAAGAGCAATTATTTAGTTCTTAATTTATAGTTAATGCATTATTCTCATCGATATCCAATAGAATTGGATCATGCTTTTTCCCTTATCAATCAATGACTTTCTAAAGTCCAATTTTTATTCTTCTCCGCATAGTCAAATACCAGATTACAAAAAGCAATGACACCTAATTTAAATGAATTGTCGTCGATTATAAATTCAGGAGAATGATGTGGTGCTGCTGTCATAGGGTCTTGCCCTTTTGGCATTCCCCCTACAAAAAAGAACAAACCGGGCACTTCCTGAGCAAAGAATGAAAAATCTTCTGCACCGGTCATAGCGGGCACCAGTAATGTGTTTTCAATTCCTGCAGATTTTTGGAGGGAAGGAAGCATGGACTTTGTCAGCTCCACATTATTAAATGTTACAGGGTAACGAGTTTGGTAAGGCAACTCAACCACTGCTGTTGCTCCTGCTGCTTCCGCTGTTTTTTCTGCAATTTGTTTGATACGGCTGTAAATCAAAGTTGCATCCTCGTTGCTGAAAGACCTTACATCACCAATCAGCTCCACTTTTGTAGGAATAACATTAGCACGGTTACCACCATTAATAGCGCCAACCGTTACCGCCGCGGCATTTTCCGTAAGGTTCACATTTCTGCTGACAATTTGTTGGAGATTGACTACGATTTGAGAAGCAACCAAAACCGGATCAACTGAAAACCATGGTTGTGACCCATGACTGCCCTTTCCATTTACAGTAATCTTAAAGTCTGCAACGCCAGCCATTGCTCCGGCAGGGCGATAAGAAATTTTACCTACTTCCAATTGAGAGAGCAAATGCAATCCGAAAATCACATCCACTTTATGATTTTCCAATACGCCTTCTTTCACCATTAATTCTGCCCCACCTTCTTCACCTTTAGGTGCGCCTTCTTCTGCTGGTTGAAAAATAAATATTACGGTGCCTTTCAAATCTTTTTTCATTCCAGCCAATATTTCAGCAACACCCATTAAAATGGCCACATGCCCATCATGCCCACAAGCATGCATCACACCTGTTTCTTGGCCGTTATATATCGTTTTTACTTTAGAGGCAAAAGGCAAATCATTTATTTCCTCTATAGGCAAAGCATCCATATCTGCTCTTAAGGCTATAACAGGCCCAGGTTTATCACCTTTTAAAATACCCACTACCCCTGTAAAAGCAATCTTGGTTTTTACTTCCATACCAAGCGATCGTAAATGTTTGGCAACGAGTTCGGCAGTACGAAACTCCCGATTTCCTAATTCCGGGTTTTGATGAATGTCCTGTCGCCAAGCAATTACTTTTTGCTCTATCAGGTTGGCTTTTTGGACAATCAATTCGTTGTAATTGCTTTTTTGTGCCAAAAGCTGAAAAGAAAGTACATTGATTAATGCAATGATGGCGAGGGTTGTAGTTTTTATTTTCATTGAGGATATATTAGGATCTAGATTTTTTTGTAGTAAACATGTCTTTTTTTTCAATCCCCCCTTACCCCCTACTGAATTTACCTCCCGGTAGCCTGGTTTTGATGTACTTGAATTGACCGTTATGGTTGGACTCATGTTCACAGACATGAAACCACTTGCAATAGTTATTGGTAGGTCCCCAAGGCCATTCTTCATCTACCGCCATCAGCCAACTGTCGTCTCTTTTCTTAAATTCCCTGATGGTGTTTTCCCTTACTTCCGTCATGATTTCAAGGTAGTAGTTGAACGTATTGCCCTTGATGGTTTTTCGGGCTTCGTCACCAAGGTTCATTGCTACCTCAAAGCGATCTAAATCTTCCTTACTAAAATCTCCCCATTCCTTTCCCTCGAAAGTATGGATCTGATAAAACCGCTCCGTGGCAGCCAAATGGAGCAACATGGCGCCTATGGAGTTGGAGTTTTCATCAAGCAAAAAATCCAGTTGTTCCACGCTCATCCCTCTGACAGGCATCAAAATCACATCCCGCATCCAGGTCATCATGGATAGCAAGGTTCCGATATGAAGTGAAAAACCTTCTCTGGGACCCATCACATTAATCCGATTTTCGGTCGGGATTTCTGAGGCATAGATCGGGTTTGGAATCATAGACAGGCCAAATGTGCCTGAAGAAATAACTGCGGCTGATTTAATAAAATCTCGGCGGGTAGACGGATTGTTATTTTTCACTTTTTTAGGAGGAATAGTTATTCAAAGGAATGCTGACAGGCTTAAATGCTATTCCCAAGTCCTTTGTTGCCAAAGCAGAACTGTAAACAATTTCAGGCTTGCCTATTGGAGGTTGATTGTTGAGCATCAATGTAACATCTGAAACCCTGTAACTTTCACCAGACAAGAGATAGTTTTTTCCATGGATGTTTTTGGTAGTAGCCGCTTTGAAAATCGCTTCGGCAACATCTTCTACATCTACCAATGCCCATAATACATCCATATCATAGATCATTTGTATAAAAGGGTTGGGGGCAATTTTATTTTTAAACAGAAATTGTATACCCGTTGAAGTGGAATCCTGTCGGTTTGACAGAGATTTCCCCATTACACCCGTCGGTGAAACAGAAGTAATTTCAAAACTTAGATCAGGGTGGTCTGCGATGAATTTATTGACGGCCTGATTAGCGATAAACTTTGCCTGGGCATAAGGAATGCCCTCTTCGCTCATAAATGGCGCATCATCTTCATTGATTTGGTCACCTTCCTTTTTTCCAGAAGGTAAAAATGGAAAGTTGGTGTTGTAAGCCGCCACGGATGCAATGAACACAACTTTTTCAATTCCCGGAGTCTTCAAGACTGCCTCAAGAAAGTTTTCGGTACCCTTGATGGTCGGGTCAAACAATTCTTTCTGAAGGTCTTTCACATCCAATTGAAAGGGGGTTCCTCCGTGAATTACAATGTCGCAGTCTTTCAAAAAATCAATAAGCTCCTGTTTGTTTTCCACATCCAATTGAGCGATTTCGAGGTTCTCAGCATTTTTGAGACCAAGCAAATGTTCATACTTTTCCTTTTTGGAAAGGTCTGTGGTAGATACTTTTACCTTGTATCCTTCATTCAAAAACTTTTGGGTGTTGTAGCTTCCAATAAAGCCGGAACCCCCGATGATGCCTACTTTTTTCATGATTGATGTTGCTTTAAAATTGATTAAATGATTGAAATTATTATAAAGTGAGCGTCAGTCCACCATCCGCGAGAAGGGTTGATCCTGTGATATAACTTGAGTCATCAGAACAAAGGAATACAATGGATTTGGCGATTTCCTCAGGTTGTGCAGCTCTTTGCAAGTGAACCGTTGGGAGCAAGCCCTTGTCATACAAATCATCACCTGCTATTCCCCGCAATCGTCGGTGCATGGGTGTATCCACCACTCCCGGGCATAATAGATTTACCCGAATTCCCTTTGGCCCCAATTCAGCCGAAACACTTGAAGTGAGTCCAATCAGGCCATGCTTAGAGGTGACATAAGCGGATCCGGTTGGAAAACCCAGAAAAGAATTGACAGAACCAATATTCACTATGGCCCCACCATTGGCAGCAGGAAGCATGGCTCTGGCTTCATACTTCATGCAGAGGAATACACCTTTGAGGTTGATGTCCATCACTTGATCCCAATCGGCTTCCAAAAGGTCGGTAACACTGCCAAAATTTCCTTCTATGCCTGCATTGTTCACAGCAAAGTCAACTCGCCCAAATACGTTGATGGCATGCGCCACCATGCGCTCCACCTCAGTAGCTTTTGAAACATCGGTAACAATTGCACTTGCTTTTCCACCATTTGCTTCAATTTCCTTTACCAATTCATCGAGTTCTGCTGCTCTTCTGGCAGCTACTACTACGTTTGCACCTTTTCTTGCAAAAGCATGTGCTGTTGCTCTGCCAATGCCACTGCTGGCACCTGTTATCAATGCGACTTTATCATTCATGATTAATTAATTTGTTTTTGATGCCAAATTGGTTCGGTCATTGGTTTCCCCGTTTTAATTATTGTCATTTCAGTTGGATATTCTTTCCGGTTGCTGTTGGGTACTGCAGTGGATTCCTCCACCACGCCAGTTTTGCATCATGACATCAAAGAATACAATCTTTCGTCCCGGAAATTGCTGCTCGAAAATCTCCCGCACAGCGTCTTCTTTTTCTTTGGAAGAACCCATGGCGGTATAACTTGGCAAAAGTACCAAGCCATTGGTCACCAAATAATTAAAATAACTTGCTGCAGGAACCCTAAGTAAAGTATCCCCTACATGCACTGCTTCGGAAGGGATAAATATTTCGGCTGAAAGGTCTAAGGTGAATCCATTCTTTTTCAATTCTTCTCTTATCACCACTTCTTGGGTAATTAAATCAGGCAAGGGCACTTTGATGATGGTAAAAGGTTTCCCATCCTGGTCTTTGGCATTTTTGAGGATTTGGTAATTCTCTTTCATACGCTCATAATTCATTTTGCTGATGGGGTCCAGATCTTTTTCTGCTTCATCAACCCATGCCAGTAAAATGGTAGTTGGATTAACAAAGCGTACAAATTCGTCAGTATGCCCGCCTGTGCCACCACCTACATAATCACCCGAAATTCGTCGATAAAAATAATGCGGATCATCCGCTAATCCTTCCTTCATCCAGATGATATTGCTCACGCCCAATACGCGTTTGAATTCCGATTCAATCCTTTCTTTGGTAAGGGTAGGGTTTCTTTGGAATACCGTTGCTTCACACAAAATCAAGGTCCCTTTGCCATTGACTTCAATGGCTCCACCTTCGTGGATGACCTCGGTTTTGATGATTTTGGCACCCTCAGCGAAAGCCATCAAGCTGTCCACACTGCCTGTTTTCAATCTTTTCTCTAAGTCCCTTTTCCATGCGGAATTGATACTGTCCTTATTGCCTTCATATTTGAGATCTAAAAATCCCGGTAAACCATAACTGTCCCAGCTAAAATCAGCTACGCCCAATTCACCTTTTTCATTAACAAGAAAAGCTGCCCCGTGATCTCTGATCCAGTATCGCTCACCCGGCATAACATACATTTTGATTCCTGTGGTATCCACACCCAGTTCAATGAGCTTTGCAATCGCTGTTTGCTTCAAACTGTCAGAGTCGAAAGCGATTTTTACTGTTACATGAGGCTGAAGCGTTGTGATGATTTTGCCAATGGAAGGATAAAATCTATAGGTGGAGTCCTTTTCCCAGCCAAGCCAGATCGCATCATGCGGTTCCCATTCGGCAGGCATGTAAAATGTTTCGTCAGAAAGTTGGGTCTCTTTGTTGCCACAGGCATATATAATGAAGATAAAGGAAGATAAGAATGCTATTTGTTTCATTTCAATTAAAATTCCCCTCATCGACATCTTTTATAAATTTTATCAATCCGGAAAAATAGCCATCGGCATCATCGTAATGCGATATGTGACTCCCATTTGTGGTAACGCTACGGCCTTTTTGCACTTGGGTGCTCATCCACTCCATATATTTGGGATCCATGGTATCATATTTTCCTCCCAACATTAAAGTGGGGACTTTTAATTCTCCAAGTCTTGCAGATACATCCCAACCTTTCAAACTTGCATTTCCGGTAATTCCAAATTCGCTGTATCCTTGCATGTAGATGTAGATATTTGGATTGAGATGCTTAAAAGTCCTGTTAATGAATTCAGGCCATTCCTCTAAAGGTTTTCTCAGGACGTGCCGGGTGTAGTAGTGTTGTTGAACCAATTCGGCATACCGGGGATTACCGAAATCTCCTTTGGCCTCAAACTCTTTGATTTCTTTTAAAACTTCTTCGGGTAATTGTGGGCCTAAAACCTCCTCAGCGTATTTGTTATATTCAGGGACGCTCGCCATCATGTTAGAAATAATTAAACCTTTTAAATTATCCTGGTATTTCAGCGCATATTCCATGGCCAGAATGCCGCCCCAAGATTGACCGAGCAGATAAAAATTATCATTGGTAAGATTCAGGGCTTTGCGCACTTGTTCCACTTCTTCAACAAAGTGCTCGATAGTCCATAACGAAGAATCGTTGGGTTGATCGCTGTAGTAACTTTCGAGTTGATCGTAATAAATGTACTCTATTTGTGCATGGGGAAGGTAACCATCGAAGTTTTCGAAAATCTCGTGCGTAGCGCCCGGTCCCCCGTGAAGCAATAAAAGTCGCATTTTGGGATTGTTGCCCATGCGTTTGGTCCAGACATGGAAAGTGCCTTTAGGTGTTTCGATAGGAATCATTTTGATTCCTCCTGTAATTTGATCTTCGCTGTTGGAATAATCGAAATAACTGCTGCTATCAGCTATTGAGATGTCCTTGATTTGATTATTGGTACAACTCATCACGAGTAAAAACATAATCAGAATGGGTGTTTTTGAAAGTTTCATGATTCTCTATTTTTAATTGTTTAAATAGTCGATAACCTACATACTCCGATAATTTAGTTAATTCATAGTTTTCATTGCTCTGGCTTAGGACGAAATGGGTAAAATTCTTCCCCAATGAAGGGTATTTCTTTCCGGATAGAGATTTGAAAGAGAATGGAATTCCATTTTTTGGATGAACACAAATAGATCTTCAATGAGATTGGGATTCTGAAAAAAACCACCAATCCAATTCATATAAAATTAACCGTCAAAAGGTCATTTTTACCTGAAATTTCAAAAAATAAATTTATGTTTGGGTAATGCTGTATCGACCCAAAATTCATCTAAAACATAAAGTATTGAAATATCTATACTTTATTGGCACTGCCTTTATTTTATTCTATTTCAGTACTTTAGATTCCTATGCACAAAAACCGCATGTAGATGGCAGCCTGTTTAGGGAAGGCCTGCTGGAATTAAAATTCAAAGAAAATTGGAAATATCAGCCCGGCGACAATCCGGAATGGGCTAATCCTGATTTTGATGACTCTGATTGGTATAAAATCAATCCTATAGGACTAAAAGCTTACCAAATGCCGGATAGCCTGTGGTCGGGCTTTGGTTGGTGGCGGATTACCTTTACAGCCGATCCAAATACCGTTGAGTCCATTGAACGACTGTATTTCAACTCTTGGGGGGCAGCAGAAATATATCTTGATGGGGAGCTTGTGGAAACTTATGGAAATTTTTCAACTGACAGCAAACTCGAAAAAACCCATACCCCCAATTATGCACCGGACAGGCCCTTGAAAATTACCCCAAAGGATGTCCACACCTTAGCAGTCAGGTTTTCAAACCATCAGGCAAAAAACAATTTTAACATATTCAGGTACTTTGCAGAAAATCTGGGTTTTGATATAGGTTTTTCCTCAGCTGTCCGGGCAAAATTTTCAGATTTTCGATATCCCAACAGCTTTGCCACCTTGTCGGTAATAGTCGCAGTACTGTTTATTCTCTTGGTCTTGCATGTGCTTTTATATTTCAAATTCCGTAAGGAGGAGCCTTACCTGGTGATTACGCTCATCACTTTTTTCTTTTTATGCGCGGCCATTTGTGCCCATATACTCCTCTTTTTTGAACTCAACGGTTTTACCAATCCCATTTTCAGTAGTATTTTAAATTCCACTGCTTTTGGTTTGGGTTATGGCCTTTTACCCTATTCTCTGAGTTCTCTATTTAGAATACAAAAATTTTATTGGACCAGGCACTTGGTTTGGCTGGCACTGTTTAGGACTGCTAATTATTTTATTCCTGTTTTCAATTTCATTCTTTTTGATGCGACCATCATACTTGCCGTCATTGTATTGATGGTCATCATCATGCGCATAGCTATCAAGGAAAAAAATAGAGGGGCGCTTTATGTGACATTTGGAGCCATAGGTACTTCTGTTTTCTTATTGGTCAACAGGATGGTCAATGCTGAACTCATTACCCTGAGCACTTTTCTATATTATGTTGACCTGATTTTGTTGTATATCAGTTATCCTTTGGGTATTTACATTTATATCACCAATCAATATGGCAGGCTTTTCCTTGCGATGGAGCAGGAGGTGGAAGTTCGGACCCAACAATTAAATGAAACAATCAGAGACCTTACCAAAACCCAACATGAGCTTTCATTAAAAAACAATCAAAATGTCTTATTGCTGAAGGAAATTCATCACCGGGTAAAAAACAACCTGGAAGTAGTGTCAGGCTTACTGGCCCTGCAGTCTGCAAAAATGGATGACCCTACCATGCAGGAGGTCATGTTGGCCAGCCAGAACAGGGTCCACTCCATGGGAATTTTGCACCAAAAATTGTATCAAAGCGAGCATTTGGCCTTTATTGAAATGAAGAATTATTTCGAAAACCTCTGCATCAATATCCTGGACTCCTACAATGAAACCGATAGGATTAAAGTCAATATTGAAATGAAGGAACTTGAAATGGATGTGGATACGGCTGTGCCTTTAGGATTGATTGTCAATGAACTGCTCACCAATGCATTGAAGTATGCTTTTCCCAAAGGTGAAAAAGGAAAAATTGAGTTAAGTCTGGAAAGTCTGAGCGAGGACAATTTTCAGCTGAAAATCAGAGATAATGGAGTGGGTAAGGCTTTGGATGCAAAAATTAGAGGCACCGGTTTTGGTACCCAGTTGGTTGATCTGCTTACCCGTCAGATTGATGGAAATTTGATGCAGGATGTCAGCAATGGAACCATGATTTTAATCAATTTTAAAAGACAGGTAGCGGCTGGTAGCGGTCAGGTTTAAGCATGTAGCGGCTAGGATTTTTTGTTTTTTCCAAAATTCAATCAGGGAACTATGTAATTTATAATGGAAAATATTTTCCATTATTATGGTCTTACTGGAAAATAATTTCCTTTTTCGTAATTATTTTCGTTTTAATGGAAAATATTTGCCTAACCCAAATTTGATTATGTTGGGGCATTAAGACGGCTTACCCGTCAGAATGACCCTTCTGCATTTATCCGAATGATGGAAAGGGCATGGGAATTTAGTGGAACGGTATATGGCGAAGATATGGATGCCATGGAAAAACATTTGAAAGCAAGTAATGCATTTAAAGAACATGATAAAGCCATGTTGAAAATTCTAAATTCGTAAACCATCTGACTCCTATTCACAAAAATTTTTAAAACCCTCCATTATGAATTACTCAATTGTTTTTAACATCAACCTCTTCAAGATAATTATATCTATAGCCCTTTTTTCTTCATGCAATTCAAGGATAAATAAGGCAGAAGAAATACAGGAATTGAATCTAGAAAATGAATTGGCGGCACTGATTAAAGACTTCAAGGGAGAGGCACATCTTTATGCTAAAAATCTAACCACAGGAGAAATTATCAATATAGATGGTGAAAGTACGCATTTGGCCGCAAGTGAAGCCAAATTTTTTATTTTGTTGGATTACGCAGAGAAAGTTTCTAATGGCTCATTAAATCCTACCACTCCAATAAAATTAACGGAAGAAGATAAAACACTAGGTTCCGGTATCCTAAGGTTCGAAATACCGGGCAATGAAGTGTCTTTGTCTTTTCTGGCTTATCTAATGATGTCCATTTCAGACAATACCGCCACCAACATCCTCTTAAGAGAGGTCGGCGGTCCAAAAGCCATAACATCGTTTTTGAATAAAATTGGCATAGATGATACCAAGGTGGATGGAGAAGTATCAAAAGGAGATTGGATAAAAACATCGGCTAAATCTTTGGCCACTGCAGCCGAAGTCTTAGCGGCACCTGAAAAATTTGGATATCCTAAGGAAGCCGTAGAGATTTGTAAAAAAATCATGTCCAAGCATTATGAAGATAATGGATTGGCGAGATTCTTACCATGGAGTCCGTTTACGGAGGAGGCTAAATCAATAGCCGATAACCAAAAATATATACAGATATATGCTGGAATAGAACTGTACGGCAAAGCAGGTTTCACCCCCGGATACCGCGGAGATGTGGCCTATTTCATTACCCCGCGTAGCGAGTATGTGATCGGCCTGAAATGTACCAATGTAGATGATTCCAAACCGCTGAATGCTACCAATGAAGGATTTGAGTTTTCTGCCAAATTGGGAAAACTATTTTATGATTATTGGGGAATACCCGCAGCCCTTTAGCAGCTAAAAATCAATCAAAAATGTTATTGATTATTTAAAAACTCCTCCACCAATAAGTTGACGGTGGTTTCCATCTGAAGGGTCCAACTATCGATAAACCACCTGCCATTTTCATTATGAAGCTGGATACTATTTAGGCCTCGAATTGAAGTAGGTATTTCCGGGTCCGTCCTGACCTCAAAAGCGCTCCATACCTGGGCAATATTTCCAAATTGACGAACTTCTCTTTTGAGCTCGATTTCATATAAATCTTCTCTTGGATGAAGCCCCATGCGAATATACTCCGCCTCCAAGGAATTAAATGAATCATTTCCCTCATCATCCAGTGATGATCACCGCATTCGCTGAATGCAGGAACTTATCCCTTTCAAATTGCCAGGGGTCTTTACTTGAGCCTGAAATCACCTCGTAATAGGCATCAATAATGGCCTCAATTGATTTTACATCCTTTCCATATTTATCGTCCAATGTTTGGCCAATAACTGCTGAACAAAGGAAAAGTCCAATGAAGGCGAAAATTAATTTTTTATATATCTATCTTATTTTTGGCAACCTCAATTCTGTTTTTCTTTTTAAACTTCCTATACATTTCCAGTCCAAGTAAAAAAAGGAAGACTTTTCTCCTTTATGACTAAATGCTTCATAGGTTTTTAAATAATGGATTAAATACCAGCTTCATTAAATCGTTTTGCATTAATCTTTTTCTATTCCTTTGGTCCAAAGTGGTGCTCCATCTTCCCATTTATTATGGGTTAGTCTGATTTTTTTATCCGAATCGATGTGAATGGCAAAAATTTCACCGTAAATCTGAGGCCCAAAAATCACAGATTGAACCAATGGTTCTTCATCATTTATGCCACCTTCTTCGGAGGAATAAATGATCCATTCACCATCAGGAGAAAAGTGAGGATGGGCATCCTGACCAACATCATCAGTCATTCTCTTTGGTTTGCTCCAGGTTCCATCTTCATGGAGGAAAGAAAGGAATAAATCCATTGTTTTCACTTTGCCTTCTATGTCAGTACCTGAGCGGTCCGAGCAGAAAACAATCTTATCCCCTTGAGGAGATATGATCGGAAAATTGTCTCTGTGCTCATCTGAGGTGAAGTTTTGAATGGTTTTACCTTCTTGTAAGTAAATATCGAAAAAGCCTGATCTTCCACTTCTAAAAACAATCTTTGATTTATCAGATGTGATATCTCCAAACCCATCATTGAAATCTGACAAGGTAAGTCTTGTTGTTTCCAACGAACTTAGGTTAAGTGAAAAAACATCTCCTTGATTGGATGGTCCACCCCTGAAATTGCCCACAGAATAAATCAGGTCGCTTCCAGACGGATTAAATTTTGTATCAATAACCATCCCATTTAAAGGATTATAATTAGATGGCTTGGTAAAAGAATAAATTGAGCTTACTTCATTTGTCTTATAATTAACCTCATAAAAATGAATGGGAATTTGGATCAACCGAGGAAGAATAATGATTAGAAAAAGTGCACTCGCAAGATTAAAGAGAAAAATATTTCTTAATTGTCCGAACAAAATCTTTGTTCTGTTTTTATGAGCGAAACCAATGCATATGGCTAAAAATAAGGCTAATGCCCCAAGATAAGCCCGTACAGTATTGATTGGAGCACGTTGATCAATAAAGAAATAGTAAAGGACGAAAGCCAATAATGCAAGAATTGCAACAGCCATGATATTGAAAAAAAGGAACGCCCCAGGTTTTTCATTGGCAGATTTAAGGTTTCGATTGCCTATTCCAACGAATATAACATAGATAAGTATTATGGCTAGCAGGCTATAGGCCCAATAAGTCATCGCATCTTCCAGCCCTCTTACATCGGTGTTATCAAAAATAAGCGTATGATCAGTGGGATTTGGAGGGGCGGCAAATGCCCTACGAACTGCGTATAGATCGACTGTATTTGTGTTCAGATCTATGGAATAGGGAGATCCTTTCACCAACAAATCACCTTCAAATCCTCCTAAATTAGAAGCCATTTCCGAAGGGACTTGCCCTCCATAAAAAGTAATTAATCCATTTTTATTGGCTTGAGCCCCGAAAAAATTTGAGGTGGAATTGAAAAGGGAATCTACTTGATTGGTCTTTAGATTCAAACTCATTAGCCTAAACTCCCTATTTTGGAATGATGTGAAAACTAAGGTTGAATCGTTTAATATGGAAGGTGAAATGGCATTTATTCCTTCAGGAGAAATTGCTGCCTGATTTCCGCCCTCAGTATCCATCGAATATATTCTATTTGAATCTCTGGGACCACTGTAGAAAAATATCTTCTTCCCATCATTTGAATAGCAGGGACTTCCGTCCCAATGCTCATTCTTTGTTAATCTTTTTAAATTCTCCCCATCGATTGTCATACTAAAGATATCCCCTGTTCGCCTCATAGCAAAGACAAAAACCGGGTGAACTTTAATGGGGTGGTTCCGGTCACTAGAAAAAATGATCTGCGATCCATCAGGTGAAAATGAAGGCCTGAAATCGCCTCCTTTGTGACGCGTAAGATTAAGAGCAAGGTCGACATTTAAAGTGTCTAAGGGTTGGAAAGGTAGCCTGTAAATATCTGACTGACCTTCATGGGTAGAAGTGAATACAATCCAATTTCCGTCAGGAGAAATTACTGCCTGATCTTGCAGTGAAGAATCATGATTGATCAATAGGCGGGTTTCACTCTTTTCCTCCAGGGATTTGATGAATATTTTTGGATTTCCCAATCGCTCGGAGGTAAAGACTATCCATTTTCCATCTGGGGAAATTACCGGGTTATATTCTAAAGCATCATGGTCAGTTAGCTGATCAATTTTCCCTGTTTGGCTGTCAGCTATCCAAATATCCCAACCTTGAGGTCTGTAGGAAGAATAGAATATACGCTCATTTCCTGTCTGACTAAAAGCAAATGGCGTTGTAAGTACAATTAAGAGTAAATAAATATATAATCTCTTCATAAGAGGTATTGGTAATAAGGTTGAACATCATTTTGCTGTTCTACTCTCTTTATTAATCTAATTTTTCTTTGATAACTACCGGAATTGGTTGTGAAATTATAAATGGCTGTACCTTTAAATAGGTAAGTGATCGCCATAGCCATTCAATGGGGCCATATTTAAATTTTTTCATCCAGTAAAAGCTTATGATCATTTGTGCGCCAATGATCAGAAAGGCAATCAATAGAAGTTCAATATTCCTCAATTGACCCATGTACCCAAGGCCCCAATTAAAGAATAAAAATGTGCCGATCAGAGATTGAAATACATAATTTGTCAGTGCCATACGTCCATAAGGAGCTAACCAGGAGAGTGTTTTTTGCATTTTTGGCAATTCAAAAAGGTAAACAAACCCGGCAGCCAAGAATATGGTAAAGAAAAAATTGAAATTATCGTAAGCAGATAAGGCAAACATGGACCACCATGAAGTGAAATCAAATATGCTTTCCATTTGGGAAAACAAGTACCAAAAAAGAGGAATCATAGCAAGTGTACCCACAAATGACCACAGGATTATTTTTTTAAGAACTGTGGTGTTGGATTGAAGATTTTCAAGAAGTCGGGTTCTGCCAATCCACATACCCAACAGGAAAAAAGCAAATGTCAGATAGCCCCGACCCAATACACCCATTTGAAAATTGAATTTGCCAATCATTGAAATAAAATTCATCCGCCATACTTCGAATAAACTTCCACCTGTGATCGCCGCCATATACTTTTCATCAAAATTTTCAATATTCAGGGCTATGATGGATTCATTTCCAAATATGCCGTAGGACAAAAACCTGCCTCCGCCTAGAAATAGAATGACAGCTAAAGCAAGTACAACCTTATTGCTGACACTGTGAAAAGGGATAAGCAAAAATCCAAAAAGCACATAAATCACCAAGATGTCCCCGGAATAGAAAGAATTATGTGCCACACCGATTACTAATAATACCAACAAACGCCACAGGTACCGGGTTTTGTAATGCACACCGCTTTTTTCAGCATTATCCATCTGTATGAAAAAACTAAGGCCAAACAGTAACGAAAACAGGGCAAAAAACTTTCCCCTGATTATCCAAAAAGAGACCGTATCTACTATGTAGTCGACAGGTCCCGAAAACATAACAGCCCGCATTTCATCAGTTGGAAAACCAGCTAAGAACTGCTCCAGTACATGGGCAATTACAATACCTGCAAGCGCGAAGCCTCTCAAGGCATCAACAGCATGGATCCGATTTTTTACAACTTGTTTCATAAAGATTAGACTTAAAATGAAATGATTATTTTATTTTCGTTAGTAAAAAACAGGAATGTTCCCTACTGTATTATTCCCTTTATTTTGATCTTATTTCTTAAACTTCCCATAGACCCCTTGTCCTGGGAAAACATTGGGAACAGTCTCTCCATTTTTCAAAACAAAGGTTCCGTTCACCAATACATATTCTATTCCTCCTGAAAACTCCAACCCTCCTTCAAAGGTCGCTTTGTCAATGATGGTATTGGGATCAAAAACGGTGATGTCCGCATCGGCACCTACTTGTATTCTTCCTTTGAACCGCATCATCGGCGCAATTCCCTCCAATCGCCTTGCCGGAAGCAAAGTCATTTTTTCAATGGCAGTATTTAAGTCAAGCACCTGATCTTCTCTGACATATTTTCCCAATACCCTCGAAAAAGTTCCGGCAGTACGGGGATGGGCGAGTTTACTAAATTGCATGCCATCTGATCCGATGATCACGCCTGGCGCTGCAATTCCACTTGCAATCCATTCAGGTTGCATCATATGCATGATGACCACTTGATTGGTTCTTCTATTTCTTGCAAAAGTTTCTTCAGTCAATCTTTCCCCTGTAGCCACCAACTGTAAATCCCCATAATCAATGCCCAATCTTTCCTGCCAACCTTCATCAAACATGGCCATCATCAGACCTGTAGACGCGGCGGTATAAGGATATAATTCCGTGGTGATGTCAAAGCCATTTTGGGCAGCTGCACTGACCATGTTCAAGGCAAAATCAATTTGCCCCAGCGACATGCTGTTGATGTGAACTATATGTAAAGGCGCTCCTGTCAGGACGGCATTGGCTATTACTTCCTGAGTGGCCAAAATATTAGGTTGGCGGTTGTGTGTAAAAATCAGGGCATCCAATTGACCTGCCATTTCAAAGACGCTATACATCTCAGCCGGCTTTGTGCCGGGCAA
This sequence comes from Aquiflexum balticum DSM 16537, assembly GCF_900176595.1. GTDB lineage: Bacteria > Bacteroidota > Bacteroidia > Cytophagales > Cyclobacteriaceae > Aquiflexum > Aquiflexum balticum. The sequence goes on along the minus strand of NZ_LT838813.1, from coordinate 1,419,829 downwards.
GTACCCAATAGGCACCCCTATTCCTATAGCTCCTTCCTCCAAAGAAAATTTGATATTGACGAGGGTTTGCCTCATTTCTTCTTGTGTAAGATCCTCTGTAAAGGAAGGGGCAGCAACGTGAATAAAGGATGCAATCTCTCGCTCATTAGCACGGACCATATTCAAAAGCTCCTCCACACCTTCCTGATACCTTCCCGTGGCCCTCAAGCGCTCATAAGGCCAGTTGACACTCGCTCCATAATGGATCAATGCTTTGTCCTTTCGTGATGCATACCAGGCACCGGTATGTTCTATTCCCCATTCGAGTTCTAAGGCAGTTGTGACCCCATCATGCAATTGGTATTCCTGTTCCACATTGCTTACGCCGTGCACATGCAGGTCAATAAAACCGGGAGAAACTACCATTCCACTGACATTGAGGGTTTCCTTCCCTGCCAAGGGATCGGAACTGATCATCATTATGCGGCCACCTTGGATGCCTACATTTCGGATCGCATCAAGTTTTGTTTCCGAATCGATGACACGACCGCCTTCCAGAACAATGTCGTATTGGATAGATGCTTGCCCAAAGGCATTTAAAGAAAGGATAAGAAAGAGGATTAAAAATATATTTCTCATGATTTTACCTTGTTAGAATTATTGTGGGTTCTGATTAGCAGGGATTTTATAAAAGTCTTCGTTCCGCTAACTAAAGTAAGATATGAAAATCAATGCCGGCAAATCGCCCACATAGGACGAAATGCGCAAATTTCTTCCCCAATGAACGGATTTTCTTTTCGAAAAGGGATTGTGCTTCTGCTATTTAGGATCAAATATTCGAAGGGTAGGTTATTTCAAAGGAGCTGTCGGTTTGTGAGAAGAAAATTAACTCCTGTAATTCTTTTTGTTTCTCTTGGTCAAGCAAACAGGTTAAATTATCATGCAGCTTCTTCAGGTTTAAAATCAAAATATATCCGTGTACCATTCTTCACTTCTTCCTGCATGGTGCCGTTTAATTGCTGGGTAAGCAGCGAAATCAACTGACCGCCAAAGCCGGTGCCTTTGATCTGCCTACTTTTGCCTACGCCATTGTCACTTACCTGTAACTGAAGAACGCCATCCCCATTCTTTTGAAGGGTGATTTCAACTTTGCCTGGTTGTCCTTCGGGAAAGGCATACTTAAGTGTATTAGTCAGCAATTCATTAACAATTAGTCCAAGTGGAACAGCGGTGTCAATATCCAAATCAAGGTTATCCATGGCACATTCAAGGGTGACCCGCTTTTCCGCACCAAAAGATCCGATCAGACTTTCACCCAGGTTGATAAAATAATCTTTCATTTCAACGGCCCCCAGGTTGGTGCCCTGATAGAGTTTTTGATGTACGATGCCAATGGATTGCACCCTGTTCTGCCCTTCCTGCATCGCATCTTTGGTGTTGGGGTCATCTATCTGTGATGATTGTAATGCCAACAAACTGCTGACTATCTCAAGGTTGTTTTTTACACGATGGTGGATTTCTTTTAACAGCAATTCATTTTCCGCATTGCGTTTATCGAGCAGCACATTTTTTTGGTCTAATTCTTCATTCAGTGCCTCCAATTTCTGGTTGCTCCTTTGTTCCAGTCTATAATTGCGATATAGAAGTCCGAGCATAACAGTGCCAAGTAGTAGGGCAACAATATAAATAGTCTGCTGTTGCCGTTTTGCAATAAGCTCTTTATCTTGTTTGAGCACATTCATCTCCAATTCACTCTCTCGCAGGCTTCTTTCGTTTCTTTCCAATTCGATACTTTCGTTGGTATCTGCCCATTCAACATGATATTCAAGGGCCTTCTTGTAATCACCTTTGAGCGCATACAATTTGGATAATTTTTCGATAAAGCTTGCCGTATTTGCTTTGGTATTGATCTCAATTGAGGAATTCTTGGCTTTTTCATAATAGGCAATTGCTTCATCAATTCGGCCTTCTACCTCAGCAATATCCCCCAATAGCGAATGTGCAAATTGATAAACATCAATGGTAGTCAAGTGATACTTTTCTAATAGTTGTATGGTTTTAAATAGGTAGGATTCAGCCTCTTCGTACTTTTTTCTTAAAACAAGGTAGTTTCCCATTGAGTAAGAATGCCAGGTATGGTGAAAGGGATTGGTGATTTGAGGTAACAACTCATCTAATTGGTTTAAATAAAATTCAGTCGAATCAGGGTTTGAATTTTCATAATAATAAGAGAGAAGTTTGTAAGCAATGACAAGGGCTTCATTTTTTTCCGGATAATCTGATTCTTGATAGCCAATCATGCTCTCTTTTAAATATTGAATTCCTATTTCTTTTTCTTCAGGCAAACCATATTGATAATAAAACCTGCCCTTGTCTTTCAAAATTTTTAGTTGTACCTCTGTTCGGGTATCAGCTTGAATCAGATCCAATGCTTGTACAAAAAGCTCAAGCCCCGGTTTTGGTTCGCCTCTTATTATTTTGATCAAAGCCCAATTGATCAACAAATCATAACCCAATACTTTATCTTTTTGGCCCTTAGGGATTTTTTCATAATATTCCCAACCTATAGGTGCCAGGGAATCCACCACATTAAAGTTATGGGACCGATTGGACCTGTCGGTAATATCTCGAAACAAATGGGCCAATTGTTCATATTGAAGCGGCTTATTGTTTTGAAGTAAGTCAACAGCCATGTCAAAATAATAAACAGTACTGTCTCGGTTAAAGTGGGGCATTTCCCTAAAATACAATGCCTTTTCCTGGTACTTTTTACTTAAAGTAACAATTTCCTCAGTTGAAATGCTTTGAGCAGCGGCTTTGGTTATTAAAAGAAAAAGAAAGAAAAAAAAGTAGCTTTTCATTTGAATTTATGGTGTTATTGGTTGTTTGTATCAGTGTAATCAATCGGGGATAAATTTTATTTTAAATTGAGTAATTATGCGATGAGGATAAAGCATTTATGTGTTTTTCTCATCTAGACCTTAAAATAGTCAAATAACCAGTTTTTTAAATATGCACATTTTTTTTTAATCTTTTGAAATTGTCTTGCAAGACCAATTCATGAAGCCCTTAGAACTTCTGCTCTCCATGTATTTTTTTCTGGATAAACCTAAACGCCGCTTCATACGCCCCAACCCAATTTTTGTGCAGTAAAAACGAATGCACCTCATCCGGGAAGACCAGCTGCTCGACATGTACACCCTGCTTTCTGAGTACCTCCAATAGTTCCACACTCTCCGAAAACAATACATTTCGGTCATCATCACCATGGATCAACAAAACCGGTTCTTTCCAGTTTTTGACATGGTACATGGGAGAGGACTTGAAGGCCAATTCGGCCATTTCTGGAAATTTCTCCGGCTTGTACCAAGGGGCAAATACTGGTATATCATTGTTCCAATTGTGTACCCCATGGATATCCACTCCTGCCAAAAATTTTCCGGGTGCCTGTGACAGCGCGTGGGCTGTCAAAAATCCACCATAACTTCCGCCCCAAGGAACAATTTTCGAAGCATCCACATCGGATCTTGAAGCCAGGTAGTCCGCCGCGGCCATAACATCCTGTACCTCACTTGCCCCACCGGCACCATAATTCTCCTCTTCCCTGAAATCCAATCCATAGCCAATCCCGCTACGGTAATTCAAGGTAAGTGCGATATAGCCATTGGCGGCAAAAAACTGTTGCATCGCATAAGCATGACTGTAATACAGCCCATAATTAAATCCCAACAGCATTTGCCTTCTGCTGCCTCCATGCAAGAAAATCACAGCCGGATATTTCTTGTTGGCATCATAATCTTTAGGCAGAAAGAGCTGCCCGTAGGTTTCGAAACCGTCTGCAGCTTTAAAAACCAAAGCCTTAGGCATGGCGAGGTTATCAGGAAATTGCTCCGGGAAAAGATTTTCAGCCAATAACTTCTCTTGTCCGTATTGAACAATCATCGGCCAAGCGGGTCGATTGTGGGTAGATGAAATAAAGGCCAAGCCATTTTCCAACCGTACCGGAGACCATTGGATTTCCTCTTTTTTACCCAGAAATTCCAGATCAAAACTATTCAGGTCCAATCGCCAAATATTTCTCCGATCTATATTCCCGATATTGGAAGTGATCAAGAGTTCACCGGGAACCCAACTGCTTTCTACCCATTCCACCTGTCCATCTCCCGGGGTAAGGTGTTGGACTTCTTTGGTGGAAGGATTGACGGCATACAGATGCATCCAATTGTTTTTCTCCCAAGGAAATACGATGGAACCTGAGGGAGTCCACCAAAGCCTTGAACTGGTAGCAGGAAGGTCGCGGACCATCACACTCCCTTTACCCCGATCGGCTTGGAAGACTTCTTCACCTTTCATACTTGCGATATTCAAGACACGGATGCTCCAAGGATTGGCTTCCTTAAGGGAGGTAAAAGGCAGTTTGTTGTTGATATTCGGAACCCGGAGGTAGGCCAGTTTTTTACCATCCGGACTCCAAGCAGGATACCCATCATGGTCCATGCTGGGTTCGGGATAGTAGATGGTTCCTTTTTCCAGGTCAAACAAACCCACAAATGCATGGTCTACCCGGCTGCTGGTAAAAGCCAATAGTCTTCCATCAGGGCTCCAGGTCAACTGACCCAAAGATCCTCTTGCTGAAAATAAGGGTTTGTCTTCTTTGTCCGTTCCTATTAAGTCTTTCAAATAAACCTTCCCTGATTTGATGAAAGTCAACTTTTTCCCAGCCGGATGAAAAAGAGGCGCGTAGCCTGTAGAGAAGGATTTTACCTCTCCTTTGGTCAAATCAACCCAATGGATTTCCCTGTCCGTGCTTTCCTGCAATTGGGCCGGGTTGGCGGGTTCACCTACGGGGTTCTTGGAATTCCCCCTTACAAAGACCAAAATCTTCCCATCCGGTGAAAATGTCAAATCCCCTATATCCACTCCGATATCTCCTTTGAAAACCGTGAGTTTTTTGGCTTCATATCCCGGTGCTTGGGCATAAAAAACATTCCGCTCCCCTTGGTCATTGAAAACCCATGCAATGGCATTGCCATCCGGAGCAGCTGTCAGCGAAGTCGGGAAAGGAACCGAGAGGTAGTCGGAAATGGATTGGGCGGATAATTGGAAAAAGAGGAAGAGGAGGAGGAGGGTGGTTAGGGGTTTTTTCATGGTGAAGGATGAAGAGTTATTGAATCTGGTAAAGAAAGTCTTTTAACTTGAATAAGGACGATAAATCAAGATAAGCTATATCCTTAAATTAATCAAAGTGGATGAGGGAATTGTTCTCCAAATAAAGAGCCTCAAAGGGATTCCCCCTCCCAAGCTGTAAATTCATATTATGCTTAGCTTAACGTAATATCCCAATATCTTAAAGTATCCATAAATATCTCTCAAAAGTTTTCTTGATATCTTGTATTGAATTCAATCTTGATTTCTGAGTATAAATTTTTAATTTTATTAGTATAACTGTTTAAGAATATGGATGCCTAAATCACACTTTCATTTGACAAAAAAATAATTGAAAAGGCAAAGGAATTTGCAGCACAGCAAAATATCTCTCTATCCAGATTGACAGAATATTTGTATGCCCAAATCACATCCGGTGATTACAAGACTTTGGATCATATGCCAGTAGCTGACTGGATCATCATATTAGCAGAAGGACAAGCCGAATACAAGAAAAGCCCTTCTAGGAAATAGATGAAATCATTCTGACAGAAGATAAAACTGGTTTTAATTTTCTGAGTATCCGCTTTTTCGCACTTTAACTTTAATTGTATTCTCAACCTTGATATTTGCGAAATGCCATTTATATAGTTACTTTTTTTCTTGACAAAAAAAGTAACCAAAAAAGTCAAGACTGCGGAATCCTATCCACGCGCATGGCCCTGGCCGGCCCGGTCCGCAGTCAATCCCACACACCTAAACCCGAAAAACTTCACAAATTTAAAAGTACTTGGAACCTAAGCATAGATGGAATTTTGGAATACTCATATTATTTTCGTCACTACCTGTTTTGAATTCCCGGGAATTTATAAGGCAGTATTTTGGGTGAAAAAATTACTTTCCAAAACTTCGTTTGCAAACAGTATGCATGCCCTGATATCCTCCTCGGTGATATATGGATATTCTTCAATGATGGATTGAGGAGTTTCACCATGGGCGAGCAATCCAAGTATAAATTGTACAGACAATCGGGTGCCTTTTATGACCGGCTTCCCGACCAATATTTCAGGGTTTAACTCAATTCTGTTAAGTAGTGCTTCCATATTTCAATTTAAATCAATTTTACATAAATCAATTTTAAAGAGATCAGTAAGATACCAATTCTTTATTTTCAAAGGAAATTGTTTTAAAGATACAACAGGCATCTATATTCCTGCTTGGAGTATTCCTTCTGATCTCCTAATTCTGCCTTTCGAAAAAACACTTCTCTACAACCCAACCCAATCTGGCCCAGTAATTGAACCCATATTTCCATGTATGGGGTTTTTATAGTAAGACTGTAAGACCAAACCTGAAATCCATTTCGGTTACTTTAAACCTTAAACCAAAAAAATGAAAGCTTTTATCTATTCAATCTGTATTCTAACCTTAACTTTTTTCCAACAAATAACAGCCCATGCGCAGGCAATTATAGATCTTGAAACAGGCGCGGTATTTAATGGGTATAATGATGTCCGGATTCCCGGGGATCAGGGGACACTTTTTTCTTTGACCGATGATCTGAATTCCCAGACTAAAGCATTTTATCGTTTGAGGGCGAGTTACATTATCAAATCGCGGCACTTTATTTCAGTGTTATACGCTCCACTTGAAACCCAATCACAGGGTAGTGTGGCCAATGACATTTTCTTTGAAGGTGAAACATTTGCTGCCAACACCCTCCTTAACGGTACTTATAAGTTCAATTCATACAGGTTGACCTACAGATACGAAATAGTCCAAAATCCCAGATTTGAGTTTGGGTTGGGGGCTACCGCCAAAATCAGGGATGCCAAAATCGGACTTTCTTCGGAGGACTTGAAATCCGAGAAAACCAATGTAGGTTTTGTGCCCATTATCAATTTCAGGCTTTTGTGGAAACTCGATGATAAGTTTGGTCTTCTTTTAGATGGGGACGCATTGGCAGCGCCACAGGGAAGGGCTGTGGATGTTTTGGCTGCAGCAACCTATAATTTGTCCGATAACCTGATGCTTCGGGTCGGTTACCGTATCCTCGAGGGTGGGGCTGATAATGATGAAGTCTATAATTTTTCTTTGTTCCACTATGCTTCTGTGGGTATATCCTATACTTTTTTGAGGTAGGGATGTCTTAGGTCCAGAGTGGCACTATGCGGTAATTCTCAGCCACACTTTGTCCCATTTCTGTATATGTAGTTTGATGGTAGGGCTTGGTGTATTCAAACACCAAAACTTACCTTCTTTACAACAGCAAAGCAAATTAGAAAACATTAAGTGTAAATTTGACAGTTTTGTTTAACTTTATACTTGAGCAGTTTAAAACCAATAACTTTATTTCTCTTACCAATAAACCTATAGCACTATGTCTTACCTACAAAAAACCTCTACCTCATTAATGGCCTTCCTACTTTTCTTTGCTTCCACCGTGATGGCACAGGACGGAACCATCTACCCTCTTGAAACACCTGAAGAACCAAACGCCATTCTACTGGGAACAGGAGGGGTGGAAAATCAACCTGCCCCTGAGACATGGTTCAGGCAGTGGGGTGATCCAATGGCCAGAAATATTTCTACCGCAACACTTACTCCCTTCCTCCCTGAACCCGGGAAGGCCAACGGTACTGCCGTGATCGTAGCGCCAGGTGGAGGGTTCAGCTGGCTATCAATGGGCAATGAGGGCTGGGAAGTGGCAGAGGCATTGGCAGCGCAGGGAATCGCCGCATTTGTGCTCAAGTACCGACTCAACCCAACTCCGGCGTCTTTGGAAGATTTTTCAGCTTGGATGAACCGGCCCCGAACTCCTGCCCCGGCTCCTTCTTCCAATTCTACGACAAGCACCACAACGCCTGCTCCTCCACAGCGTGACCTATCCAACCAACTCGAGGATGCAGAGGCAGCCTATGCCATGATCGTCAATAGGGCCAAGGAATGGGGAGTTGATACTGACCGGATAGGTATGATTGGATTTTCTGCCGGTGCAGGATTGACCATGCATTCCACCCTTCATTCCAAAACTATGAAGCTTGCTTTTATAGGCCCCATCTACGGGGGCATGGGTCCTGTCGAAGTACCAGAAAATGCGCCTCCCATGTTCAATGTGATAGCCACGGATGATTTTCTGTTCAGAGGTCAATTTGGTGTGATCGATTCTTGGTACAAAGCAGGTATCCCGGTTGAGTTTCATCTTTACCAGAACGGAGGTCACGGATTCGGTCTTGGAAATCCAAACCGCACCAGCAACCGTTGGTTTGAGGCATTTATCCACTGGCTGGATGTCAATAAGTTTCTTACTGCCAAATAAAGAACTTCCATTGCTTTCCATTAGGATTTGCGACCACATAATATCCTTCTATTCTAATTGGAAAAAGCAACTTTCAAATACTCGCTCTCCGAAGGGGGACCAGCTGTAATCTGAAGATATGGCTCTCCCGTCAGGGTCATGACCACGGAGGCAAATGTGAATCCATTCTTTTTGGGATCCAATGACCGGCATACCGGATTGTTGGCATCATCTTTTGAACGCAGAGCGTCTTTGATATGGTCATCTGTAACAGCATCCTTATCGGCAATTCTTGTTGTCAAAGCCGCCAATCGGATGTAGCTGTTGGAAGTAACAGGAATGGTGTCTACAATTTTATTTGGATTGTATTCAGCAAACCAAGGTTTCACATCATCGTTGACAATCGGATGGTTGGTGTGGTACACGGTTTGGTTTTTATTGCCAGGATCAAACCTCACCACCTTGTTGGCCGAAGCTTCAAAATTGAAAACTTCCCCCCTCACTCCCAGGATGTAATTCTGTCCCGAAGCATGATTGACTGAGGTTATAAACTCGATGATATCATCCCTTTCCGTCATTGAGAGTACTTTTCTAGTGACAAAGGCTACCGGTAATCCGGAATTGGAAGCATTCAGCTGCATGATGGTATTCATAATCATGCCTACCCCGGAGCTGTTCATACCGTTCAGGGCTATCAAACCGGGATGGGAAAGTACCAATTGTTCAGGCCTATCAGCAGTAGCTTCAATTCTGAAAAGTGTTTGGTAACCATCCGTATAGGGTTCTATATCCATATTTTGGGCAATATAGGATAAGCCACCGTTTACCGAAGGCACACCGATATTACTGCAATGGTGATTTTCCAAAGAATTACGATAGACCCAAAACTCATCCAAGAGGTTAAAAAGCATTATCTGATCAAAACGCTGCTCCGAACCTACGGCTATTCCTCTTACTTCTTCGTAAAGATCCGGCGTCCATTTCTTGATGCTGCCTTCAAAATCTGCATAAGCAAAAAATTCTTTCAGCACCTCATCTGAATCTCTTCCCAATTGTGATCTTGTACTTTCTTTCCATTTGAGCACGATTTCACCGATTTCCTTTTTGAAAAACTGTCCATGTTGCAATCCCAATTCATAACCGGAACCTGAAAAACTGACCTGTCGGAGTTCCCTCTTGGGGACTTCGGTTGAAGCAGGAATTTCTGTTGCGATGCTCTCTTTTTCAGCAGGGGAGCTACATGCCAATACTACTAGCAGTGAAAAAAGGAAAAGTTTGTTTGTTCTCAATCGCATATTTATAAGTGGTTTATGATTTTATACTTAGATATCGGCTTTTCTTGGATTTGGGAAGACAGAAGACCGAAGACGGGAGACGGAAGACATAAAACCGATAACTCAAACCTAACCTCTGATCACTGAATACTCCATACTGATCTCTTAAAACTGCCCACTGTAAACTGTCTACTCACCTGCATCCTCCGTGGACTGTCGACTGTGGACCGTCGACTGTTTACTGCCTACTGATAACTGAAAACTGCCTATTGAAACCTCACTCCTGCTTGATATACACATTCGAGGCTTTTCCCAAGTCGACGTATTGGAAGGAATGGGTCAGCCTGATTGCACCGGAGGGGCTGATATCAAATTCAAGTTTATCAAAACTTCCTTCGGGATTGCTTGGATAGACGAAGAGGTTATTACCAGCATAGATGTATCCCTCTCCAAAAACCTCATTCTTGACCCAAATTGTATTTTGATTATTGAAAAGGGTAATCGTTTTCTTTGGATCATTTTCATGGACATAAGTGCCGGTAAGTTTGTCGATGGAAGCAGGTTCCACCGCCAATGTTCTTGCCATTCCCACATTGAAAACCACCTTGCTGACACCGTTTGGATGGTCCTCGACTTTCAAATGACGGCCCTTGGCAGCATTGGCCCAAGGGTCTTTGGGAATGTTTTTATCTCCGGTAAAATACAGCTGCGTCACCAAAGGCTGATAGCCATCCGCGGTCACCATCATATGAAAATGTGCAGGTCTTATCAAGCCTCCTCCTGCATCATAAGGCACAGGGATGATAGTCTGAAAAGAATAATTGCCTTCATTGTCGGTTTTGACCGTACCTCGATAGTTGAATGCTGAGGTAGAATTGTCATAAACGCCGTTTTCGTCACAATGCCAAAGCTCAACCTTTGCGTTTTTGTATGGCGTGCTGCAGTCCTGATGAAGTATTTTACCCAGGAGTTCTACCTTGCGGCCTTTCGAACCGGCCACCACCAAATTACTGCGCTCGGGACTGCTGGGTCTATAAAATGGACCCAAGATATCAGAAGTTGTGGCGCAATCTCCCACATACATTGTCCCGTCAAAGCGTATAAACCCAAATGCACTCACTGCTGTAGCGCAGAGCGCAGATGTTTTGATAAAATTTCTTCGTTTCATTTCCTTTGCTGTTTAAGTCTTGATAAGTAGGCATGAATACTACCCAATCTAGAAAAAGATACTGTAAAATCCGCTTTTGCCAAATGAATCAAGTACCAACACCCCAATAAACTGTCCGAAACAGGGTATATATTTTTCAAACGAACTTTGTAAATTTCGGAACATGCAACTAGCTTTAGTAGTATTATTTATAGACATTGCCCAACTTTTGGATTTCCTCATTTATTAAAGCCAGTGTAATAGTAAATTATAAACCCATTTATGACCCAAAAAAAAGGTTTCCTTTTATTATTGATTGCTCCGGTTATTTTTTATTTACTTTCATTTTCTCAAAATGATGACCCTTTAGCAAGGATCATTGCCGGCTTTGATAAATATCTAAAGGAACGACCTCAGGAGAAAATTTATATCCATTTTGACAGGTCTTATTACGCAGCAGGGGATACCATATGGTTCAAAACATATCTCACTGCTGGAGCTTTTCACGAACCCTCCCCTTTAAGCCGAACCATTTATGTAGAGTTGATTGATAAAAACAAGCAACTCGTTACCCATTTGAAGCTCTTCTCCCTAGATGGTTCATCAGCAGGGTACATGCCAATATCCGACTCTTTGGAATCGGGAAACTACATAGTACGGGCATATACAAACTGGATGAGGAACAGTAGTGAAGATTATTTCTTCCACAGGAAAATCAAAATCTGGAACAGTGAAATCCCTGTCCCTAAAGATATACCAGAAAACAATTTGGATCTTCAGTTTTTTCCGGAAGGAGGTGATCTTGTTCATGGAATATTCAGCAAAGTTGCCATTAAGGCAACTGGTACAGATGGCTTGGGAAAAAGGATTTCGGGAAAAATTCTAGAGGGAGACAAAGTGATAGGAGAATTTATAAGTAATGGCTTGGGAATGGGGGCGTTTTACATGAAGCCTCAAAAAGAAAAAGAATACAAAGCAAGAATTGATGATTATGATAAGGAAGTGACACTTCCCGATATAAAGGAATCAGGATTGGCAATGTCAGTCAACAACTCATCAAAGTCTGATAGTGTATTGGTAAAAATTCTCACCACTGATCATGAAGCTAGCCAAACGATTTATATTTTAGCACAGACCAGAGGTATTGTTTGTTATTCAGCCCGGGCATTTCTCAATACAAACATCACCATTGCCAAAATCCCAAAATCAGCATTCCAATCGGGAATAGCACAGATCACGGTAATGGACAGCAACGGAATTCCACTTGCCGAACGATTGATTTTTATGGATCAAGGAGACCGAATATCTTTAAAAATTACCCCTGATAAGCCAACTTATGCCCCAAGAGAGCTGGTAACACTTAATATTCAGGCACATGATATGCATGAAATGCCTTTAGTCGCTAACCTTTCTTTGGCTGTATATGATAATCAACAGATACTTACTGAGGAAAACAGGGAAACCATTTCAAGTTATTTGTTGCTATCATCTGATCTCAAGGGATATATCGAGTCGCCCGGCTATTACTTTAATCCAATTAATGAAGATCGGGAAGAGGCTTTGGACTATCTGTTGCTTACCCAAGGATGGAGGAGGTATACCGTTGAAGACGCTTTAAACAATAATTTGGGAGGCTCTCCATACAAAGTGGAGCAGGGATTGACCATAAAAGGAAAAATGGTGGATGTATATAAAGACAAACCTATCAGTGGTGGGAAAATCTCTTTATTGTCCTTCTTCCCCGCACCGGAAACCAAAATTGTCAAAAGCAATTCTCAGGGAGAATTTGAAATAAATAACATCATATATTTTGAGCCTACAGATGTGGTACTACATGGCGAAACTAAAAAAGGAAATACATCAGTTAAAATAATTACAGAAAACTCACACGATTACCCTGGTACTCCAGATCAGATTTTACCATTTACTGAAAGGCAAACTGACATAGAACGAACTTTTGTAGTTAATAGTGAAGAACGCAGAGCAATAGAAAAAGCATTTGATTTCGATGAAAAGATGATTTCATTGGAAGAGGTGGAAGTCCTGGGGAAAAAAGTAGATCTACAAAGTTCTCCTTCTAAAATCTATGGAAGTGGATCTGTCAATATCCAAGTGGCGGGAGTCACAAGTCTTGAAAATCAGATTCATCCCCTTCAACTCATACAGGGTAGGGTACCGGGTGTTCAGGTTAGAGGTTCCGGAACACAATGGAGTGTGCTGATACGGGGAATTAGTTCTATTAATGGCGGAACTAATCCGTTGATTATGATTGATGATTTCCCTGCTGATATTGCATCGCTGCATACGATACCCGTTGAGGATATCGAAAGTGTTTCGGTTTGGAAAGGTCCAGATGCCAGTATTTTTGGTGCAAGAGGAGCAAACGGAGTTATTGGTTTTTATACCAAAAGAGGAAAAGAACAAATTGATCCCCCCAAAGAAAGTCCAATCCCGAGCATTGATGCAGGGTTTCAAATTGAAAGGGAATTTTACTCCCCCAAATACGATATACAAAAACCTGAACACATCAAACCTGACAAACGGGTGACGCTTTTCTGGGCGCCATATATTCTTACTGACTCATCCGGACGGGCATCAATATCTTTTTATAACCATGATGTAGAGACGAGTATCACAGGCATTCTAGAAGGAATCAGCGGAGCAGGAATTTCCGGTGCTTCCAGTTTTGAATACAAAATCACCAAAGAATAAATCATAATAAGGGTAGAAAATTGGCATTTACAGAAAGGGGAATGACAGTAAAGTTAACCTGATTAGGCCTCGGCAAGCTCGGCCACCGGGGTTTTTATTAAGGAGAGGGAGAGTTGGGGAAGCGGCGAAGCCGCTTCCCCAACTCTCCCTTAAACAGCCCAATTCTCCGGTCCCCGAGCTCGCCGAGGGGCAATTTCAAATTCTGTCAATGGTAGAAATTCAATGTTTTTCAGAAAGTACAATTTGCAGAAAACTTTTTCTCTTCCATCCCGATTGCTATTGAGGTTATAATTGGGTGAAAATTATTTTTCTCAAAGGGAGAAAAATAGGCTTTGAATACAAATACTGTCTCTTATAATTTATGCAGTGGATTAACAGAAATATTGTGCATATCTTGAGATTCTTCAGATTCAGTAATTTAATTCAACAGGTATGAAAGCCATTCTCAGATTCTTTACCATTTCAATATTTCTTGTTTCAGGCCCCATTTTCGGTCAGCAATCAATCGGGTATTTTATGCAACCGGATGTCAATCAGGATGTAGTGGTTTTTGTGGCTGAGGGGGACATTTGGAAAGTATCGCTAAATGGCGGAGAAGCGATACGCCTGACAACTCATGCCGGTGAGGAAAGTTCTCCGAAGATTTCCCCGGATGGGAAATGGGTAGCCTACGCTGCTACTTACGAGGGTCCAACAGAGGTTTATCTGATTCCTATTTCGGGTGGTTTGCCCAGAAGATTGACATACGAATCTGCGGCTTCTATCCCTACTGCCTGGAAATCAACTTCGGAAGTGGCCTATGTGACCAATCAATATTCCACTTTGCCTAGACTGAATACGGTTTTATTGAATATAGAAAATGGAATCAAAAGTATTCTGCCTTTGGAAATGGCCGCTGAGGGAAGTTTTAATGATTCGGGAGACACCTATTTTTTTGTCCGCCCCACCTACCATAACAATGTCACCAAACGTTACGAAGGGGGTACTGCCCGTCAACTTTGGAAATATACCTCTGGACAGGATGAAGCGGTTAAACTCACCAATGATTACAAAGGAGAAGACCATCATCCAATATACCACGGGGACCGGGTCTATTTTCTCTCCTCCCGGGACGGAATCCAGAACATATGGTCAATCGACGAAAACGGCACGGATTTAAAAAAGCATACCCAGCAGTCAAGCTATGATGTGCGAGAGGCATCCATTCATGGCAACAACCTGGTTTACAGATCCGGAGCAGACCTTTATTTACAGGATTTGGCCAGTGGCATGGACAAAAAGCTTGCCATCAGTCTGACTTCGGATTTTGATCAGTTGAGGGAATACTGGATCGATAATCCTGCCAACTATGTGACCAATATTTCTGTGAGCAATGATGGTGAAAAAGTAGCTTTGACAGCCCGGGGAAGGGTTTTTGTTTTTCCTGCCAAACAGGGTAGATCGCTTCGGCTCAGTCAAAAAGATGGTGTAAGGTATCGCGACGCAGTTTTCTCTCCTGATGGTAAAGATATCCTGTCTTTCTCTGACGAAAGCGGTGAATTTGAAATTCACCAATATTCAGGCTTGGGTTTGGATCAGGGGAAAAGGCTGACCGAGGATGGGAGTACTTTGAGATTCGGTCTTTTGCCTTCGCCTGATGGGAAAAAGTTAGCTTATTATGATCTGAACAATGATCTCTGGACTCAGGATTTGGTCTCTGGAAAAAAGGTCAAAGCAAGCAAAAATGACCAGAACCTAAGTGGGGCTATGGCTTGGTCTCCTGACAGCAAATGGCTGGCTTTTGGGCAGGCTGCTTCCAATACATTCATGCAGTTGTTTATTTTCAACCCGGAATCAGGCAAGCGGATTCCACTCACTTCCGACAGGACTAACAGTATGAGTCCACAATGGAGCCCCGATGGAAAATGGATCTACTTTTTGTCTGATCGGAATTTTGAATCGCGAATCGGCTCCCCTTGGGGAACAAGGCAACCGGAGCCTTTCTGGGAAAAGCAGATCAAAATCTACCAAGTAGGTCTAAAAAAGGGACTAGTTTCACCTTTCCAACCCAAAAATGAACTTAAACCTGCTGAGGAGAAAAAAGAAGATAGCCCTGTGAAAGTTGAAATCGATGAAGACGGACTGATGGAACGCTTACGGGAATTACCTATTCCCGCAGGCAATTATAAAAATCTTGTGGTGACAGACAAAGCAATTTACTACCACAGAATTGGTCCTGGAATGGGAGTCTATTTTGGAGGTGGAGCATCCAGTGATGACAATCCGGCCTTGATGATGACTGTGATAGATGAGAAAGCCGAGCAAAAAGTATTTGCTGATAAAATCAATAGCTATGTCACCTCGCTGAATAATAAGTATGCGGTTTTACGGATGGGTTCAAATCATTATGTGGTGGAGTTGGGAACTGCGCCGGTTTCAGATCTTTCCAAAAATCAACTCAACCTGAACGGCTGGAAATTTTCTGTCGATCCGAAAGAAGACTGGAAGCAAATCTATACCGATGCCTGGAGGATGGAGCGGGATTATTTCTACGACCGAAATATGCATGGAGTAGATTGGGATGCAATGTATAAAAAGTACCTGCCTCTAGTGGATAGGGTAACGACCCGCCGGGAGCTTTCCGACGTGATGGGTGAACTGATAGGTGAGTTGAGCGTTCTTCACACCTCCGTGGGTGGAGGTGATTTGAGAAGTGGGGAGGATAAGATTCAGTTTGGGATGCTAGGTGGACGTTTTTCCAGAAATGAAAAACTGCGTGGTTACACCATTGAGCATATTTTCCTCAGTGATCCTGACTATCCCGATGAAATGTCCCCTTTATCCCATCCTGACCTGAATATCTCCAAAGGAGACGTGATTACCCATATTGATGGAGTATCGGTAATGGATGCACCCGATTTGCAATATTTATTAAGAGATAAAGCCAGCAAACAGGTCAGAATCAAATTACTCAATAGTATTGGAGCCGACAAAGGCGACCGCATCATACATCCAATGACAAGCGCACAGGAATCTAACCTTCGATACAATGAATGGGAATACACCCGCAGGCTAATGGTCGAAGAAAAGTCAAACGGGGAGTTAGGGTATGTTCATCTTCGGGCAATGACGGCAAGAGATATTGGACAGTGGTACCGGGATTTTTATCCTCAGTTTAAAAAGTCAGGTCTTGTCATAGATGTGCGTAACAATCGGGGCGGAAATATAGATTCCTTTATTCTGGAGAAGCTGATGCGTGAGGTGTTTTTCTATTGGAAAAGCAGGACAGGAGAGCCCTATTGGAACATGCCATATGCATTTAGGGGCCATTTGGTATTATTGGTGGATGAATTTACCGCTTCGGACGGAGAAGCTTTTGCTGAAGGCTTCCGAAGACTCAACATGGGCAAATCCATCGGTGCCCGAACATGGGGCGGTGAAGTATGGCTTTCGGGAGTCAATACTTTGACGGATAACGGCGTGGCCCGAGCTCCGATGAACGGGGTTTATGGAGAGGAAGGCGAATGGCTGATTGAAGGAGTTGGTTTTATACCTGACATAGAACTCATCAATATGCCCAAGGCTACTTTTGATGGAAACGATGCCCAATTGGATGCGGCTATTGAGCATTTGCAGGAACTGATCAAAATGGATCCCAGACCGGTACCTAATCCTCCGGCATATCCAGACAAGTCATTCGGTAACAACAAAAAGAATTAAATCCATTTCAAACCTATTCAGCTATCATTTCGGACATTATTTTGGCAGATAGTAGGCAAAGAGGAATTCCTCCTCCCGGGTGTACACTTCCGCCACAGAAATAAAGGTTCTTGATTTGAGAAGAAAAATTGGCGTGTCTAAGGAAAGCAGCATATTTATTATTTGAACTGTTGCCATAGAGCGCCCCGTTTGCACTGGATGTTTTGCTTTCGATGGTTCTTGGTTCCAGGATTTCTTCTACCTCTATCAGGGATTCGATATCGGTTTTTAGGATACGGTTTACTTTTTGGATGATAAATCTTCTTGCTTCAAGGATTAGTTTGTCCCAGTTCTGCCCTTGGTTATTAGGGACATTGATCATTGTAAACCAGTTCATGCAGCCTTTGGGTGCATCATCAGGTTTATAAACTGAGGTAATATTTATATAGACCGTAGGATCGTGGTATATACTTCTATGGTGGAAAATATGATCAAACTCTTCCTTATAATTGTCTGAAAAAAGAATATTGTGAAGATCCAATTCTGGAAATACTTTTTTGATCCCCCAATAGAAAATCAAAGCAGAGCTTGATTTGGGCTGATCAAGTAATTTGGTCGGTTGCTTTTGTTTTCGCAGAATGGTTTTGTAAGCATTTACCATGTCCATATTATTGACAATTAAGTCGCCAAGTATTTTTTGACCATTTACCATAACCCCGACTGCCTTGCCCTGTTCGACCAATATTTCCTCGACTTTGGAATTGAAGTTAAATTTCGCTCCCAGTTCCTGAGCCAAACGGTACAAACTCAAGGTAATGTCATGCATGCCTTTTTTAGGGAAAAAAGCTCCGATATTAAATTCAAGATGTGGAATAATATTTAAGGTAGCCGGTGTCTCATAAGGATTTGAACCATTATAAGTGGCATACCTATTGAATAACTGAACCAGTTTTGGGTGGTCAAAATTCCTGGAATTCGTCTTGTGCATGGTACTGAAAATCCCAAGTTTGCCCATCTTCAGATAGGATTTTAATGCTTCCTTGTTTGTCCAAGTTCCAAATTTATGCAATGACCTGTGCATAAACAGAGGCGCTAAATGGTCGTATATATAGGACGATTTTCTTAAAGCTTTTCTGATGTTTTCCGCAGGTTCTCCAAGTTTGGTTTCAACCTCGTCAGCAAATTTGTTGATATCTGCCCAGGTTTTGATATGTTTTCCATCTTCCCAAAAATAATGACAGGCCACGGGAAGTTTTATATAATCAAAATACTTCTTTGGATCTTTCCCGGAAAGAAGAAACAGTTCCTCCATTTGTTCCGGAAGTGTGAACAGCGAAGGGCCGGCATCGAAGCGGTAACCATTTATAATTATTTCAGAGAGTTTGCCTCCCGGATAGGAATTGGCCTCAAATACGGATACTTCAAAACCTTTATGGATTAGTCTTATGGCAGCAGCAAGTCCGGCTATTCCTGACCCAATGATGATGGCTTTCTTTGACATAATTTAATAACTGATGGTTGGTGTAGATGTTGGAAATCATTCCATAATTAAAACCATATCCAAGGTTATCATTATTCAAGGTGATTTGAAAATGTTTTGGAGGAATTTTTCTCTATTCCAAGAAATGGAAGGATATACTACATATTCACTTTCTGAAGGATCATAAACCTCCTCAAATACACTATTCTTTTTCAACCTATGCTTTTCATAAAAGGTAGAGAAAGCTTCAATTTACCTAATAAGTATATTAATTTGTATTTCATAAATAAAAAAATGAATTTCATTTGTTTTTTTGTTTTTGAGATGATACTTTTACAAAAAACAATTTTACGTATATGAAAAATAAATCACCCTTCACCCTAGCCTTTGGAATCTGGCTATTCGCAATTTTAATCTTGGTACTTTCTTGAATTTAAAAAAACAAATTTTGTTGGAGGATATCAGCTTTCAATAAAAATCAATTTTTTAATGATCTACAATTTTTGCCGGCAACAATTCAATGGGCACAGATTTTTGGAATCAACAGCGTTTATTCCAAACCATTAAAGCAGAAGACCCCAAGAAAAAATCTTGGGGTCTTTTGCTTTTTGATTTAAATCTTTTCGAAGATCCTCCTAAAGCTACATTCCTTACTCAACCTTGCATGAAGTTCCGAAATGGCTACTCTTTCCTGTTCGGTAGTATCTCTATGTCGGATGGTAACGGTATTGTCCTCTAGGGTCTGATGGTCCACGGCAATACAAAATGGCGTGCCGATCAGATCCTGTCGGGCATATCGCTTCCCAATGGATGCTGCATCTTCATAAATGATATTGAAATCATATTTTAAGGCTTCAAAGATTTCCTTTCCTTTTTCCGGCAAGCCATCTTTTTTGGTCAAGGGAAGAATAGCCGCTTTGACAGGGGCTATGGCAGGATGCAATTTAAGATAAACCCTTTGTTTGCCATCTACTTCTTCGTCCACATAGGCGTTGCATAGTGTCATCAGGAATAAGCGATCTGCTCCTATGGAAGTTTCAATCACATAGGGGATATAATTCTGATTGATTTCAGGATCGAAGTATTGCTGTTTCTTTTTGGAAAATTCCTGATGGCTTTTCAGGTCAAAATCTGTCCTTGAGTGGATTCCCTCCACTTCCTTAAAACCAAATGGAAATTGATATTCTATATCCATGGCCGCATTGGCATAATGTGCCAATTTTTCATGGTCATGTCGTCTCAGCTTTTCTTCAGGAATACCTAAGGCCCTGTGCCATTTCATCCTTGTTTCTGCCCATTCCTTATACCATTCCAATTCAGTACCTGGTCTGACAAAAAACTGCATTTCCATCTGTTCAAATTCCCGCATCCTGAAGATAAACTGACGGGCAACAATCTCATTTCTAAAAGCTTTGCCAATTTGGGCAATTCCAAAAGGAACTTTCATCCGGGCTGTTTTCTGTACATTCAGAAAATTGACAAAAATCCCCTGTGCTGTTTCTGGTCTGAGGTAAATCGTAGAAGAATCCTCCGCCACTGAACCTACTTGGGTCGAAAACATCAGGTTAAACTGACGTACCTCTGTCCAATTGGATGTTCCGCTTATCGGGCAAGTGATTTTTTCATTGATGATCAGTTCACGGACACCGGCAAAATCTTCTGCTTCCAGCAATCTTGCCATAGCGTTTAGAAGATTTTGAGCAGCATCTTTATCACCTGAATTTTCATAGAAAGCTGCTTTTTCCTCGATGAGCACATCTGCGCGGTAGCGTTTCTTGCTATCCTTATTGTCAATCATAGGATCATTGAAACTGTCCACATGACCGGATGCTTTCCAAGTAGTGGGATGCATAAAAATCGAAGCATCAATACCTACAATATTGTCATTGAGACGGGTCATTGTCTCCCACCAAAGTCTTTTGAGATTGTTTTTGAGTTCCACTCCATAGGCTCCATAATCATAGACAGCCTGTAGTCCATCATAAATTTCAGAAGAAGGGTAAACAAAGCCATACTCTTTGGCATGGGCGATTATATCTTTGAGTTGCGTATTTTCCGCGGTAATGTCATTTTTTGCCATGGGCGCAAAATTAAAGAAATAGATTGAATCGCAAGAATCTTAAGGGATAATTATGAGTTTCTGATTTCTTATCTCCCAGATACATATAGTCAATCCTTGATACTTAACTTCTGCACTTATGTCTTGTGTCTTAATTCATCTCTCATCCTTCCAACCAAATCCTTCTTCCCTCCCGTTGGCTCAAAAATGCCGCTTCAAGGATTTTCAGAACCAAAATAGCTTCGTCCATATTTACTTTCAGTGAGGCTAAGCCAAGAATGGTATCTGCAATATTCTGATAAAAATACCTGTAATCGCCACGTTCCGTTGGATACGAACCGGAGGAATTTTCAAGATAGAGATGTCCCCAGGACTCAGCTGCTTCCAAACCCCAATTCACGCCTTCGGGTTTCTGGCCTGCTTTGAAGGCCTTCTCCTGAACATCCAAACCAAATTTGATATAGGAGCCCTTTTCGCCAAGGACCAGAAATTTTGGCAATGGAGCATTAACCAAAACGCTGGCAGTCAATCTTGCTTTGATGCCGTCAAACATCATAGTAATGTCAAAGAAGTCATCCGCAACTGCACCGCGTCTCTGCTTCAAAATTTCGGCATAAACCCATTTGGGTTTGCCAAAAAGCATAACTGCCTGATCGACCAGATGCGTTCCCAGATCATAGGTAATACCATTGCCGGGAACATCTTTTTCCCGCCAATTGTCTACCAAATTAGGTCGAAATCTGTCAAAATGGGATTCAAAATGGACGATCCGCCCCAAAATTCCCTCTGCCAGTATTTTTTGAATGGTGCGAATGTCCCCATCCCAACGCCGGTTTTGGAAAACTGAAAGGATCAGATTCTTTGAATCGGCTATTTTTTTCAGTTCTTCTGCTTCTGTTGATGAAATGGTGACAGGTTTGTCCACCACTACATGTTTTCCTGCCTCCAGAGCCATTTTGGCTTGCTGAAAATGAAATTCGTTGGGGGTAACTATGACAATCAGTTCAGCTAAATCGGCAGATAGTAAGTTCTCCAAGCTTTTAAAAATTTCAATGTCCGGATATTTTTCTTTGGCTGTTTCGCCGGACCGCTCCACTACCGCCACCAACTCCAGGTCATCGCAGACAGAGATTAAAGGGGCATGCATGTTTTTAGCCACAGAACCAAATCCTACCAAAGCAGTTTTGATTTTTTTCATAGATTCATATCTAATGCTTTTCTGATCAGCTCGGCTACCGAACTCACACCTAGTTTATTGTGGATTTTTTTCCTGTGGGCATCTACAGTATGGGAGCTCAAATGGAGTTTTTCCGCAACATCCCGATTTGTCATGCCTTCTTTGATCAATCTGAGAATCTGAAGTTCCCTTTTTGAAAGCTTGAATTTTTCCTTGTAGATATCCGCATATAAATCGTCCTGATTTTGCTGCAATACCTTTTGAAAATTCATTATATGAGAACCTTCGAATACTTCCCTTATGGTATAGATCAATTCATCAGGATCAGCATTTTTTAGCACATAGGCACTTGCACCGAGTTTTTGACACTTTAGAAAAATAGCCTCATCATCGTACATGGAAAGCACAATGATTTTTGGATAGGGAATCAGCAGCTTAACCGCTTCAATTACTCCCTCCCCATCCAAAACCGGCATATTCATGTCTGTAAGAATGATATCTACGTCTACTGATTCCAGAAAATCCAAAAGCTCCCGGCCATTGGAAAAAATCCCCATTATATTAAAGTCTTCTTCTTCCTCCAATAGACCTGCAATCCCTTTGGCAAACATTTTATGGTCATCAGCTAAAGCAATTTTGATCATTTCCGTTGTTTTTTAAATTAATTGGCTGATAGTGGTAATATTAATTTTATTTCAGTTCCTTTTCCGATTTTGGATTGGACGAGGAGTTCCCCTCCTATGGTGTTCATCCTGTTTTTCAAATTGAACATTCCAGAGCCTTCTGAATTATTACTGACGACAAATCCTCTACCATCATCCTTAATGGCAATTTCGGATTTGGAATTATCAGAATGGACAGTAATCTCAATCAGGGAAGGTTGGGCATGTTTGATAGAGTTGTTCAGCGATTCCTGTATAATCCTGATGAGTACAAGCTTTTTTTCTTTGCTCAACTGAAGGGGATTTCCATTATTTTGGAAAGCTACTTTGCAGAATTCTGTACTTTCAAGCTTTCCGAGTTCCATTTTGATGAATTCTTCCAAAGTAATTGATTCCACCCAATCCAAATTCAAGGACTTGGATAGTGATCTTACCTCCCTGATAATTTCATTGATCAAAATTTTGCCTTCATGGACTTTTTCGGCTTTGCTGCTAGAGAGGTTCAGTTTTGCCAAAGAAAGCAATTGGCCGACATTATCGTGAAGTTCACGGCCCACATAGCTCAGGATATCTTCCCTGATTTCTTTCTCGACATTCAGGATGGTATTTTCATAGGCGGCTTTCATGGATTCCACTTTTTGTTGGTTTTGGATTTGCCGCTGTCGATGGTAGATGACCATGATGATGATAAATGACACCATGAAAAGCATCAGGAAAAAACCTAAGAGGATGATTACAAACAGGTCAGATCCGTTGTTATCCATTTAATTGCAAATATTTTGTCAGTTGAATGTCTTGGGATAGCTTTTGGTGACGAGCCAAGATTTGACTAAGATACATGAATGATCCAATAATTCCATCCTAAGCCATCAAATTAGCTTTTAGACATTCAATTTTGCTGCAGTTTAAATTGGAGAGAATGCTATGTCATTCGACTTTGTTTCTAAAAATATAAGGTGCATAAAAAGCTAAACCCATCACTAAATACATGATACTGCCCATTATCTTGATCAGAAAATTCAATTGCATGTATAATTCAATGTCCATTTTGTCATAATAAAAGGTGAAAGAGATGAAGTATAAAAATGAGCTTGCATAGAAAAACATCAAAAATGAAACTACCCAAAACTCGGGAACAGCAATCAGGTTTATATTTTCAAACTGATTTTTTGAAAAAATGCTGTAAAAGAAATATAAGCACATCCCGATAATCAACAAACTAGCCAATGCCCATGAATAATTTTGGAAAGTAGTGGTTATGGTCTGGAAATAAATAGAATTGATAATGATCCATGCCATATAGACAACCCATAAGTAAAGCGGTTTTTTACTTTGGTTCAGGATAAAATAGAAAAAAAGGAATATTAGGGATATACCTATGATAATATAACCTGTATTGACAACCAAAGTATTGTTGATTTTCAAAAGTTGAAGTTGTCTGGCCCTAACTTCAGTAATGCTTGTGCATAAAAGGATCAAAAAGATGACGAGGTGTTTTTTCCTGTTTTCCCCTTTGGCCAAATAGAAATAAGGGATGCTAACCAGCATCCCAATAATGATCAAAACATGATACCAAGTAAGTGCATTCTTATCCAAAGATTCAAGCAAATTAAAAGATAAAATTCAAACCTTTTAAAAACAATCTGATCAATCATTTCCCACTTTCTTTGAACACGAGCGGTGCATAAAATGCCAAACCCATAATCAAATACATGATACAGCCCATAATATTTACAAAAAAATTCAATCTCTTATAAAATGTGACGTCCATTCCCTCATAATAAAAACTGAAAGAAATAAAGTACAAAAGGGAGGCTGAATAAAAGAACATTATGAAAGAGACTATCCAAAACTCAGGGACTGCCAACAAATTTTTATCCATGTACCAATTTTTAAAAAAAATCCCATGAAAAAAAAAGAAACAAAGCCCAATTAAAATCAAACTCCCAAAAGCGAATGAATAGTGGTGAAAAACACCAAAAGACTGAAAGAAAAGAAAATTGATGATACTCCAAGTGATAAAAGCTGACCATAGAAATAAAACCAACATCTTTCCCTTTTTTTCCTGAAATACCAAAGAGAAGAAATAAAATTTCAATGATAAGCCAATAATGACATAGCCTACATTGTAAATAGTGGTATTGTTCTGACCGGAAAGCTGCTGATACTTACCTAAAACTTCCACCAATGAAATTAGGATCAAAATTAAAAAAATAACCAAATGCTTTTTTTTACTTTGCTGAGCTCCAATAAAGAAATAAGGAATGCTTAAAAGCATTCCGAGAACAATCAAAATATTGTACCAAAAAAAAGGCTGCATGCTGTTTGCTTATGGATTACAAATGGGTGGACAAACAGTTCCTGCATTTACAGGACTATCACGATCATTGCTTCTCAATAACATTAGATTAGCAGTGTTCTGAATTTCATTTGACGCTGAGTAGATGTCTTCGAATTCTGTTTCGGTCTTGTTGCATGCTGCCAAAGCAAGGGAAACTCTGCCTACATAATCATGCTTTTTCCTCATGTCTTCGGGCAGCATATTAACATTATTTTCGTCATACTGGCCGAAATAAATTTTGATTCCACCTTTTTCAGAATCCGTCATATCCAATAATTTTTGAATGGTATTACGGTCAAACCAAACCCAGTCTGACTGTTCATTGATTACCTTTCCATTTTTGTTTTTGGCTTTGATGCTTTTTTTTGCGGCTTTTTGATAGGCATTTCTAAATGCCTCTAATTCTTCTCGGGTCATATTTAAAATCTTATCGGGTATAAAAAGATAAAGGAAATATTGGTAATAATAAACAGAAAAATCAATCCAGACTTTATAATGTTGTAATTCTTTGTCAGATGGGGGGAAATAAATGCCATCCCCAAAAAAAGATACATCAATCCAGCCATAAATTTATTGAACCCAAACAAAACAGTCACATTTTCTACTATGAATGCAGGATTTACCTGATAAGTCCCAAACAATATCAAAGCCTCAATGTAGAAAAACAAAACAGTACTACTGACCCAAAAATGGGGTATGGCCAATAGATTGTGGTCAGGATATAACTTTAGGTTCAAAATGTTTCTTAACAACCGTATGGACAGAGCAATTATGAACACCCCGAATGGCAACAGTGAGTAGTATTGTAGGGTTAGGGCAATGGGTTGGAAGAATATACTGTTGAAAAGGCCCCACAATAAGATAACAATACTGATTAGGATGATTCTTTTTTTGACTTGGGGACTTTTTTCAAGAAGATAGAAATAGCCTATCAATAGCATAGATTCTATATATATCCAGGATATATTATATATAAGGGAGTTGTTGATTCCTTTTCTTGCAGTGATCAAACCATAAGACTCGAAAAACAAAACCCAACCTAGGGTAACCAAAATTAAACGATTACTTGAAAGCTCTTCCTTATTGGTGCCAAACAGACTTAAAAAGGAGACCAATAAACTCAAAGCTATCACTGTGTGATAAATACTTCCTAACATTCAATGCAAGTTTTGAACTTGCAAGGTATGCTTAATAAAAAATCTAAAAAATCCCGTGTTCAGGGTATTTTTTCAGAAAAAACACAAAAAAAGGGAGATGTTTGGTACATCTCCCTTGATTTTTTCGAAAATTATTGATTTATGCTGTCTTTTTTGCAGGATCTTGTTGATTCTCGGCTTCCAACTCTTTCTTCATTAAATCCACCACAATAGGCGAAGCAATGTAGATGGAAGAATAGGTACCTACTACTATACCGATGAACAGGGCAAATGAGAATCCTCTCAAGACTTCACCTCCGAATATCAATAATACCAATACTACAATTAAAGTCGTAAAAGAAGTTATCAATGTCCTGGCCATTGTCTGATTGATGGCATCATTGAACATGTTCACCAATTTGGAAGTGCCTCGGAACTCAATATTTTCTCTGATTCTATCAAATACAATCACGGTATCATTGATGGAATAACCGACTACGGTCAGAATAGCTGCAATGAATACCTGATCAATCTCAAATGTAGCACCCAATGCACTCGCTATTGCAAATGCAGCAATTACAAAGAGCACATCATGTACCAGGGCAATAATTGAACCAAGCGAGAACTGCCACTTACGGAACCTCAAAAGGATATATAAGAATATCGCAACCAAAGCGAAGAACATAGCCTCTGCAGAAGATTTCTTGATATCATCTGCCACAGTAGCACCTACTTTTGACGAACCCCTGATAGCAAATTGTCCATCCCCAATTTCAGATCCTGTTGTTAGGGCCAATCCGGTAATCTTGGCTATACCTTCTTTTACTTTGTTTTCAACTTCAGCATTGGAGTCATCATCATCTTCATTGATCAGATAAGAGGTCGTTACTTTGACGATATTATTTCCTCCAAAAGTCTTCACCTCTACTGAACCGTCAAATTCACCATCAAGACCTACTTTTAGGTCAGATTCCACTACCGGTTGGGAAAATTCCACGATATAGGAACGTCCTCCGGTGAAATCCACCCCAAATTTCAACCCATTGATGGCGGCAATAGCCAAGCCTATCACAATAATTGTTGATGAAATGATGTAGGCGATTTTTCTTTTGCTCAGGAAATCTATATTCAAGTTGCCCAATAAATTACCGGCCCATGGTGTAGAGAATGAAATACTGCTCTTATCACCCTTCTTGGTTGACCAATGCACAATAAGCCTGGTAATAAATACAGCTGAGAAGAAGGATGAGGCAATACCTATCATCAATACAATCGCAAATCCTTTGACAGGGCCCTGACCAAGGGCATATAATATAGCACCTGTAAGGAATGTCGTGACATTGGAGTCAAGAATAGCAGAGAATGCTTTCTTGTATCCTTCATTGATTGCGGCAATCAATCCGGCACCATTGCGGATTTCTTCTTTGATCCTTTCAAAAATCAAAACGTTGGCATCTATCGACATACCAATGGTCAAAACTATACCTGCAATACCAGGAAGGGTCAGCGCTGCACCCAACTGGGCCAAAATACCCAAGATAAAGAAGATGTTGAAAACCAATGCAGCAATAGCAACGAATCCACCTTTGGCATAATAGGCGACCATAAACAAGACCACCAAAACCAATCCGGCAACCATAGAAATGATACCTTGACTTTGTGCATCTTTACCCAATGTTGGGCCGATAATGGCCTCTTCTACGATTTTGGTAGGTGCTGGTAATGAACCGGACTTTAGAATATTGGCCAAATCCTTGGCTTCCTCCATGCTGAAGTTACCGGTGATTTCTGATTGACCGGATGGAATCTCTCCCTGTACCATTGGAGCAGTATAGACAAAATCATCCAGGACAACTGCAATCCTTCTTCCTATATTTTCAGAAGTCAGTTTTCTCCATTTTCTTGCACCTTCGGCGTTCATCTGCATGCTGACTGCAGGGCGGGAAGTCTGATCCAAAGTCTGACGTGCATCTGTGACCACATCACCTTCCAATGGCGCTTGGTCGCTTGACCTGCTTACCTTGATGGCATGTAGTTCCAATAATTCAAGATTATCCGATGTTTGAGGCTTCACTGACCAAAGGAACTTGATGTTTCTAGGTAACAGAGATTTGACATCTTCACGTGCAAATATTCTATTGATCGCAACAGTATCCCTAATTTCATATATCAAACCTGCATTGGATTTAGACAGGGAAAAAATCGGAGAAATCTGAGAAGAAAAATCATCAGGTTCTTTTGTCTCTGCCAATTGTTGTTCAAGCTGACTTGCAAGGTCACCTTCCTCAGTTGAGGTGGTATCAGCAGGAGTAGTTTCAGTTTTATTTGCGTTTGATTCAGCTACCAAAAGGCTATTGACTAATTCCAGTTCCGCGAGGTATTCATTCACTTCTGCCACTTCCCAAAACTGCAATTTTGCAACTCCTTGTAATAGATTTCTGACCCTTTCCGGATTGTCCACTCCAGGTAATTCAATCTGAATCCTACCTGAACCTTGAATTCTTTGAATATTTGGCTGAGAGGTTCCGAAGCGGTCCACCCTTGTTCTTAGGATATTAAAGGAACGTTCTATGGCATTTTCAACTTCCGTGTCAATGATTTTGAGGATATCAGTATCCGATGTTTCCAAGGAAATTCTTCCACGGTTGGCTGCAGTTGCAAAAATTCCGCTCAGTTTCTGATCCGGAGCATTGTTCTGCCAAGCTATGTAGAATAGGTCAACGTACTTTTCGTTACTTGTTTTTGATGCTTCCGCAGCATCTTCCAATGCAGCATTGAAAGCCGCATCTTTACTGTTACCGGAAAGTCCTTTAACGATTTCTACAGGAGAAACCTCCAAGGTAACATGCATTCCACCCTGCAAATCAAGGCCAAGTCCCAATTCTGTTTCTTTGATTTCCTTATAGGTGAATTTGGCCCCTAGGAAATTATAAACGGGCTCCCTGTATATGGAATCCAGGTAAGCTTGTTTTTTGGCAAACTCAACGTTGCCTGACTCATCTGTGGCATATGCCACAGCTTTTTGCTGAATATTATTTGATACAAATGTGAATGACAGGTAATACAGACACAATGCTGTGACCACCACTGTCAAAAACACGATAACACCTTGGTTACGCATATGATTAATTGTTTTGTTTGATTACGATTGATTATTGTAAGCTCAAATGAGCTTTGGCGAATGAGGCAAAAAAATATCAGGGAGCATTGGGAGATATGATCCTCTCCAATAAAATTTCCCAATAGGGAAGATTGACCGAAAAGGAAGCCCCAAGATCCGATACGCTTGGTCTTTCGAAAATAAGATTTTCATAAATCAGGTAAAAAACCTGTTGTGAAAGCACAGTGACAAAAGGAACTACTGCATCAATGGCAATATTCAAAAAAGTCTGATTGTCTGAGGATTGGTCAGTTTTGTTGGACTGTTCCTGCTTT
The DNA here is from genome assembly GCF_900176595.1 of Aquiflexum balticum DSM 16537. Taxonomy (GTDB): domain Bacteria; phylum Bacteroidota; class Bacteroidia; order Cytophagales; family Cyclobacteriaceae; genus Aquiflexum; species Aquiflexum balticum. Next base: position 1,390,306 of record NZ_LT838813.1, on the reverse strand, counting down.
AAAGCAGAATCTTCCTGTACGTGTTGGGGCAGATATTCGGTTCCAGCTACAAGCATACAAAACAGCATCGTCAACATCAGGGTGACGCGTTGTTTCCAGAGGTTCATATCTTTTGCTTTTTTTCTCACGGGCAGCAAATATAGAAATATTTGGAAAGACATACATATTTTCCCTCAACAAAAACCAATTTCATTATCTTTCAATTGATAACCAAGCTTTTACGAGTAGGTTTTTTTGAAAAATAAAAAATTGTAAAAAAAATAGATGTCTACATTTTACCATAAAATTTTCATGATACATTGTATTCTAGCCCTTCACTTAAAATTTGATTTAAATAAAGAAGTTATTCGTTACAAATAAAATGTATTTGATGATTAACAATATGTATTTTAAATCCCTATATTCCATAAAATATTTTGTCAACCACTAATCATTAAATTAAATTCTTATGAAAAAACACATTTATGCGATTGCAATCATGGTATCTTTTGGCTTTTTCTCCTGCCAAAGTGATGAAATTCAAAATGATATGGACCTGGAAGAATATGTTGATGGTCATCAGGTAGTTTACTCTGACCTGAGGTTTGATCCTGTTTCTGTTAATTTTGCTGATCAAAATGCAAGAATTCAAACTGACCTTCCCTATAACGTAGTGCTTCACAGTGCTACCTATATTACAGCTCCAGAAAGTAATGAAATGGGAAGAACTGTATTCTTTTCCGACAGAGGTAATAAACAATTGGACTTTGATTTCTCCCCTGTTGCTAAATTGAACGGCATACCTGACATATCCTATTATGTGGATAGGCTTCGACCTGCGTCTACTTTAAATGTGGATCAAACAGACGCTGCAATCGAAAGTGCTGCAACGACTTGGAAAAACGCAAAGTGTTCTGATTTTGATTTATACAGAGTAGCTGATGTCCCTGTTCCTATTGGTATTGTAGCTGCTAATTTTGGTTTTCCCAGTGCTGCAGGTTATATAGCAGATGTCAATCATGCAGGCTGGATGCCAGCCAGTTTTTTTGGTTTTCTTGCACCTGGAGGCGAAAATTTTATATTAGGAGTCACTTTCACATTTCTCCTGATTGATGGTGAGGGTAACACTATTGACACCAATAATGATGGTAAGCTTGATGTTGCTTTAAGAGAAATCTATTACAACAATAATTTTACTTGGGGTATTGGATCAAGTTTTGATGTCGAAACGGTCGCATTACATGAAATGGGTCATGGGTTAAGTCAAGCCCATTTTGGTTCTGCATTTAGGAAAGCAAACTTTGGAATTCAGTTCAATCCTCGTGCTGTAATGAATGCCACGTATTCAGGAGTGCAGAGAGATTTGGCAGGCACAGATTTGGCAGGTCACTGTTCGATTTGGGGCAATTGGCCGAATAATTGATGAAATTCCCTTTCAAAAAAGCTGTCCCGATCTGGGACAGCTTTTTTTTATCCAAAGTTTCGATTTTATAAAAAACAGGATAGTACCATCTTTAGATTTTTTACTTGATTTTCGATCTCAGATAATTCCTGATCAAATCCAATGCCCTATCAAAATTATGATTGTTGGGTACAATGATATCCGCATCATGTTTGAAAGGCTCAATGTATTTTTCATAAGTTGGCATCACATGCATTTCATACCTATAAAGTACATCATCCAGGTCATATCCCCTTTCCACTTTATCCCTGACTATTCTCCGCTTTAATTTGATATATTCTTTGGCATCAATAAAAACCTTCAAATCCAACAAATCGGCCAATTCCGGATAATAAAGCACAAAAATGCCCTCCACTACTACTACAGGTGCAGGTACAAATTCCAATATTTTAGGCTTCTTGTTGGGATTATTAAAAGTGTATTCCTGTCTGTATACAGTCTCACCTTGCTGGATTTTTTTAATGTCTTCAGCATATTGGGCAAAGTCTATGGAATTGGGGGTATCAAAATTATGCACTCCCTTGTCATCCATTGGCTGAAGATGTCTTGGTCTGTAATAATTGTCCTGAGAAATCAAGCAAACTTGTCCGGGTTCAAATGTATGTAATAGCTTGTCCAAAAAAAGTGTCTTGCCAGAGGCGCTTCCTCCTGTAATGCCTACAATAAACGGTTTGCTCATGGAAGTCAAAATTAACAAATTATTTGAGAAATTCTGCGAGCGCTTTCACGGCCTTTCCACGATGGCTGATGGCATTTTTTTCTTCCATGGTCAACTGTGCAAAAGTCCGGTCAAAACCATTTGGCTGAAAAACAGGATCATATCCAAATCCTCCTTCCCCAACTAACTCATGTATGATTTCACCTTCGGCAGTCCCTTCGAATGCATATTCATTTCCCTCCAATATCAAAGCGATGACAGTTTTAAACCTCGCTTTTCGATTGGATTGCTTTTTCATATTTTTCAATAACAAATCAATGTTCCTGGAATCGCTCCTAGGTTCACCTGCATACCTGCCAGAATAAACCCCCGGTTCACCGTTCAATGCCTCTACTTCCAACCCGGTATCATCCGCAAAGCAGTCCACTCCATAATGTTGCTGCACATAGCGGGCTTTTTGAAAGGCATTATGTTCCAAAGTATCCCCGGTTTCGGGCAATTCCTCATGACAACCAATTTCCTCCAGAGAAACAATGGTAAAGTCAGACCCAAGAGCAGATTTTACCTCTTCTATTTTCTTTTTGTTGTTTGTAGCAAAGCAGATTTTCATTTGATTATTTTTGGTAAATCTAATTTTCTGTGGCAATCGGGGGCCTTATGCATGTAAAGCTCTTTTTATTATGAACCTTTTCAGGTTAAATGACAAAATAAATCTATTTTAATTTCCGATTGGGATCAAAGTCTAAAAATTAAGGAATAAATTGAAAAGATGAAAAAAATCACTGTTTACTGTGGGTCCAACAAAGGCAAAAATCCTGCTTATGAACAAGGCGTGTTGGCCTTGGCCGAAGAAATGATCACAAGAGATTTGGCTTTGGTGTATGGTGCCGGAAATGTCGGTCTGATGGGAGTAATTGCGGATGCTATGTTGGCTGCCGGAAAAGATGTCTACGGAATCATTCCCCAAAAATTGGTAGATATTGAAGTAGCACATATAGGATGCACAGAACTTACCATTGTCGAAACCATGCGGGACAGAAAATGGCTGATGGCCGAGCGAGGGGATGGTTTTATTGCTATGCCCGGAGGGATCGGCACCTTTGAGGAGCTTTTTGAAATCATGACACTCAACCAATTGGCCTATATCCAAAAACCTCTTGCACTGTACAATGTCAATGGGTATTATGATGGCTTGATTGCATTTTTAAGCCATGCAACCCAAGAAGGTTTTCTGCATAAGGCGCAATTGGATTTATTGATTGTAAGTAGTGATCCTGTAGAAATATTGGATAAAATGGCCGGTTTTGAACCGAAGTATATAGAGAAGTGGGAGGTAAAGTAGGAAGTACGAAGTACTATGTACAAAGTACTATGAACAAAGTACCAAGACCGAAACCTACATCAAGGTTATCTACAAAGGAGACCCTAAGAGTTTCTTTTTTGATTAAAGATTGTTGTCTAAAAGTTTCATCAACTTTTCCAGATAAGTGACATCGTCCTGATCGAAGTCATCCAAAAGGTCACTGTCCACATCAAGGACTATCCAAACCTTGTCTTCTCTGAACCCGGGAACTACGATTTCTGATTTGGAGGCAGAACTACAGGCTATATGGCCAGGGAAAGCCTCCACATCGGGAACCAATTGAGTTTTGGCTTCTTCCCATGCAGTCCCACATACCCCTTTCCCAAAAGCAATACGGGTACAGGCCAAAGGCCCCTGAAATGGCCCAAGAACCAATTGTTCTCCTTTGACCAGGTAGAAACCGACCCAAAAAAAACCAAAAGCTTCTTTCAGTACCGCGGTCACATTGGCTAAGTTGGCATATAAGTCTGTCTCAGAAGAAATCAATGCCTCTATTTGGGGAAGGATTGCCTGATATTTTTCAGCTTTGGAAGCTGCCTCGGGTAAATAAATTGATTCGGACATTTTTTAATAGATATGAGATGTGAGATGTGAGATGTGAGACGTGAGATGACTTGCTATGAAGGATGGAGCAGTTTCTAAGGATTTGGGATAGGCAACAACTTAGCAGGTTTGAAGCTTTAGTAGATCGGTCTTGTTATGGTTAATAAGTCTCCCATAATATCCATTTCATCAAGAATACTTCCTTGGGTTTTAGGCGCAGGAATGCCTTTCCCAAATTGAACCTGTCCAGTAAAAACCCTTGCTTCATCCCAAAGGTTCTCCTGAATGAATTTATTCAGCAATTGGGCGCCACCTTCGACAATCAGACTTTGGATTTTCCGTTGGTAAAGATCATCCAGAATTTCTCTAATATTGAATCCTGATGGGAGTTTGACGTGTTCCAGATTATCTGATTTTTCTTCTTTGACCTGATTATAACATAAAGTCAATTGGCTTTGATCAAAGAGATGTAAGTCGCGATCCAGGGTCAGGTTTCTGTCAACTACTATTCGGACGGGATTTTTACCTTCCCATTCCCGGACATTCAATTGGGGGTTGTCATACTTGGCAGTCAAAGTGCCCACCATGATGGCGTCTTCTTCCGATCTCCAGCGGTGTACCAATTGGCGACTGTAGGGATTGCTGATCCATTTGGAATCATAATTTTCTCTGGCAATAAAGCCATCTTTGGTCTGTGCCCATTTCAAAATTATATAAGGTCGCTTCTTTTCCATGAAAGTAAAAAACCTTTTATTCTGTTCTCTTACTCTTCTGTCCAATACCCCTGAAGTCACTTCAATTCCGGCGTCTTTCAATATCTGTGCACCTTTACCGCCTACCAAGGGATTGCTATCCAAAGTGCCGATGACTACTTTTTTTACTTTCTTTTCTACCAGTAGGTTGGCGCAGGGAGGTGTTTTTCCCCAATGGGCACAGGGCTCCAAAGTGACATAAACCGTTGATTCAGGAATCAAAATGGGATTTTTAACCGAATTTATAGCATTTGGTTCTGCATGTGGTCCCCCATAGACCTCGTGGTAGCCTTCACCAATGATTTGTCCATCATGGACAATGACACATCCTACCATTGGATTGGGACTTACTCTGCCTTTTCCTAATTCGGCCAATTCCAGTGCCCTTAGCATAAATATCTCTTCCGGACTCATGGATCAAGGATTTGTACGCAGAGTAATTTCTTCCAATTGGGTCCTCTGCCGGGGTTCGACGATAATATTTTGGATGGTATCTGCTAAAAATCCGTTGCTAAAAGGTAATATTGAAAGGGTAAATTCCCCCTCAAGTCCCCTGATCAAAAAGTTGCCACGCGCATCTTGGGTTGTATTGGCAAGTGTATCTGAATTTTGGATGGCCAATAGCAAGCATTTTAAACCCTGGGGTCTGATAATCCCGGAGATTTCTCCGGTATCGAGACTTGCAAAAGCCCTGAATTTTGGATCAAGAGTAAAAACCGGTTCAGCCCCAGTGGTGAATGTTATGGAATTCAAGGTATTGAAATCAATAAATACATCATGAGAAATTCCTCCATCCAGCGGAATGCTAACCGTAATAGCAGGGTTTCTTGAGGAATCATCCCTAAAATTTAAAGAAGAAGTTTGAGTTCCTACCTGAACAAAATTATCATTACCCAGCCTCAAGGTAAGCTCGATAATAGCACCTACTAAGAATTCGGCTCTTCCAACCAGATATTGGCCGGTATTCACAAGGGAAGAAAGCCTCGCCTGCTGATTGACCTGTGGATTGGGAATAAACACAGCATCTGAATTATCCTGACCTCTAGTTCCGGTGGTCTTTACTTCCACACCTAATATCTCGATGCCAACCTCATCAAAAAGTCCAGGAGTACCGATAAGGAAGACATTTACCAATGCAGTAGATCGTTCCCCTGTTTCAGAACATCCCAAAGAGAGTACAAGCAAAGCAAGAATGAATATCTTTTTATTTTTCACGGTTCAAAAATAGGAAAGATAGATCAGAATTTGATGTTATTACCAATAAATGAAAAAGCCAGAAACTTTCCAGTTCCTGGCTAATGGCTCAATTAATAGAACCTGGTTACCCTTAAAATCAATTAGTCTTCTGGGATTTCTTCAACGGCTTCAACTAATTCTATTGGATCAACTTTTGTGACTTTACCCAATTCCAATTCCACATCCTCAACGAATTTCTCTTCATACAATTCATTGGGGAGCATCCAAAGTCTGTAAGTTCCCATCTCCAATCCTCTTATGACAAATGAGCCGTTTTCATCTGTAAAAGTGGAAACCGTATCTTCATGAATAATCGCAGAAACTTGAACAGGTTGGGCTTCCAATGGTAAAACTGAACCTTCAATAGTAGCAGATTCTTCAGCCACTACCCTCAAAACAGGTTTTAAAATGTACTTACCCGAATTTCCAGCTTTGACAATGGAACGGGCAGCATCAAAATCGATCACAAGATCATAGGAGATACCGGGGTTCAATGGTTTGTCAATTTTCAGTTTCAATCCGCTTTGCTGCGCGCTGGGAGTAGTAAGATCAATTCTCTGACCATCCTCAATGATATAATTATCATTGCCAAGTAAAAGACGAATTTGGGAAATTTCACCGGAAGGCACTTCCTTCTCACCTAAAAAGGCACTATTGCCACCTACTAGAGACAATAGATTGATTTTCTGATCTTCAGCCTCATAAGGTAAATTGATCCAGGCACTTCCGTTCTCTTCATTTTTCCCCTTAGGAAGGATTTCTACGCCCAATACTTCGATCCACACTGCGTCATAACTTGCAGGGGCATCAATCATATAAACGTTTAATTTAGCATTCCCTTCTGAGGGGTTGAGGTTGTCTTCCATATCGCATGAGGTTATCAAAAATGTCAAAGCCAATGCAAAAAGCAGTCGATTCATTTGGGTCTTCATAAGCATAAAATTTAGTTGGTTTAATTTTCAAGTGCATTGTTCCAATGATTATGCCAAAAAAAGTAAGCAAGAATTTTTTCACTGATTTTTAGTCTGCAAATAAATAGCTTTAGTATTTTTGACCATGATGCAATGGGAAAAATTGCTGAACTCGGGAAGGTTCGATCCAGCAAAAAAAAAGAATGTACAACTTGATGCTTACAGAAGTGAATTTGAAATTGATTATGATAGAATCATTTTCTCGGCGCCATTCCGTAACCTTCAGGACAAAACACAGGTATTTCCTCTTCCGGAGCACGATTTTGTACATACCAGATTGACTCATAGTCTTGAAGTTTCGAGCGTGGGAAGATCTTTGGGGAAGTCGGTGGGAGAATATTTATTGGACAAATATCCCACGCTCAGTCAAATAGGCATTCAATCCTCTGATATTGGCGCCATTGTAGCCGCAGCTTCCTTGACTCATGATATCGGAAATCCGCCCTATGGGCATGCTGGTGAGGAGGCTATTTCTGATTTTTTTAAGCACCATGAATACGGATATATCTGGCAGTCCCATGTAAAAATCAATGAATGGGCAGATTTATGCAATTTTGAAGGCAATGCTCAAGGATTCCGGATGTTGGTATCTCAAAATAATGGGCTTAAACTTTCATACGCAACCTTGGCAGCTTTTACCAAATATCCAAGACCGTCTCAAGTATTTGAAAAAGATAAAAAAAGGAGAAGTCATAAGAAATTCGGATTTTTTGTGGATCAGGTCAATGATTACACACATTTGGCAAATGTGCTCGGACTGATCAAATCCAATACAGATTGTTGGCTGAGACATCCTTTGGCATTTTTGGTCGAGGCCGCGGATGACATTTGTTACAGCATTATTGACCTGGAGGATGGCTGTACTTTGGGGTTGGTTTCTTTTCAAGAGATATGCGGGCTATTGGCTGAAATATTGGGAGAAAAATTTAAGCCTGAAAAACTGGATAAATATAAAACCCAAACCCAAAAACTGGCCATTTTACGTGCCATGACAATAGGTAAACTGGTAGATGAGGCTGTAGTCGCTTTTTGCCAAAAAGAGGAAGAAATGCTAACAGGAGATTTTGATAAAGCGCTTACGGATATCATTCCTTCTGCAAAGGCATTGGAGAAAATTTCTCTTTTATCTGTAGAGAAAATATATCGTTCCAAACCTGTTTTGGAAAAGGAAGCAGCCGGATTTCAGGTCCTGGAGGGTTTGCTGGAAGTTTTTTCCAAAGCATTGAACCACAAATTTTATCAAACAGAACTTTTTTCGGGTAGAGACAAAAGCATTTTGAGGTTGCTGCCTGATGATTTCCCTTTGGAAGGGTGGGGAGAAAAAGTCAATGCTTACCCCTTGCTTCGGGCTTTGATTGACTTTATTTCAGGGATGACAGATAAATATGCCTTGGCCTTGTATAGAAAAGTAAAAGGGATTGCACTGCCGGGCGCTTAATTTTTGAGAATGGACTGATGTGCCATGTTGCAATGGCTGAGCATTTCAGATGCTGTCATTTTCCCCCAATTGGGGTTGTTTTGGCAGTTAAACTTTTAGCCCTTTCGATGATCTCATTTATAGCAATTGGATTAAGGATAGTTTTACTCCTAATCGGAGTTTATTAAGATAAACATAACCAATAATTTCCAGCCTGTTTCTCATAACAATCAATTTTCTGATTATCTATCCCTAATACTCCAAAATCTCTTAACTTTGCGCCTGCCTTCAGGAATTGGACAGAAGGACTTGGGGAAATGGCTGCCAATGAAAGGATTAATTATCATCTCCCTTCTATTCGAAATGCTCCAAATTGTTCTAAAAGAATGTTTGGAGAAAATCAAAAAACATCAAGGAATACAGTGAAAAAATACCAGGAGTACAAACAAGTAGATTATCCAAAGATAGGAGAGGACATCCTACAATACTGGAAAGAAAAAGATATATTCAATAAATCCGTCGCCAACAGGGAAGGGGCGGAAACATTTACTTTTTTTGAAGGTCCTCCTTCTGCCAATGGTACTCCCGGGATTCACCATGTGATGGCCAGGGCTTTAAAAGATATCTTCTGCCGGTACAAAACCCTCAAAGGTTTTCAGGTAAAAAGAAAAGGTGGATGGGATACACATGGTCTTCCTGTTGAACTTCAGGTGGAAAAAGAGTTGGGTATCACCAAAGAGGATATCGGTAAGAAAATCTCTGTAGAGGAATACAACCAAAAGTGCCGTGAAACTGTCATGCGTTACAAACATGAATGGGATGAACTCACTGAAAAAATCGGTTATTGGGTTGATTTGGATGATCCTTATATCACTTTTGAAGCCAAATACATAGAAAGCCTTTGGAGTTTGTTAAGGAAATTTTATGACAAGGGTTTACTTTATAAAGGCTATACGATTCAGCCATTTTCTCCGGCAGCAGGCACCGGCCTGAGTTCCCACGAACTCAATCAGCCAGGAACATACAAAGATGTGAAAGACACTTCTGTAACAGCGCAATTTAAGCTTAAAGGGGAAGAAAATACTTACATTTTAGCCTGGACCACTACTCCTTGGACTTTGCCTTCCAACTCAGCATTGGCAATAGGTGAAAACCTGGATTATGTTAAAGTAAGGACATTTAATCCCTATACCTTCGAGCCGATGACGGCTGTGCTTGCAAAAGCACGGATGGGAGCATATTTTAATCCTAAGGCAAAAGAATTGTCTTTGGGCGATTTCAAAGCCGGAGACAAATTGATTCCTTATGAAATAATTGAGGAATTCAAAGGTAAAGAAATGTTGGGATGGGAATATGAGCAATTGTTTCCTATCGAAGGGATCGCATTGCCACATCCTGCCTTTACTGTCATTTCGGGAGATTATGTCACCACTGAAGATGGTACCGGGATCGTTCATTTGGCCAAAGCTTTTGGTGCGGATGACTTTAGAACATTGGTTCAGAACAATGTGCCCGGAGTTTTTGTGAAAGATGAACTCGACAACGATATCCCTGTCGTGGATCGTCAAGGCAAGTTTCTCCCTGTTATTGGAGAATACCTGGCATTAAAAATGAAAGAGCACGGAATCCATGCGCACAAAGAGTTTGGAGCGAACGATTTCTATGTAAAAAATTATACCAATGATGATGAAGATGCCCAAGACTTTAAAACCACTGACATCATCATATCTATCATCTTAAAGAATGAAAATAAGGCCTTTAAAGTTGAAAAGTACGAACACAGTTATCCGCATTGTTGGAGAACTGACAAGCCGATTCTGTATTATCCATTAGAAAGCTGGTTTATCAAAACCACAGCTTACAAGGACAGATTGGTGGAATTAAATAAAACCATCAATTGGAAGCCTGAAGCCACTGGAACCGGGCGTTTTGGCAATTGGCTAGAAAACCTCGTTGATTGGAATCTTAGCCGTTCCAGATTTTGGGGTACCCCATTGCCCATATGGAGAACTGAAGACGGGACGGAAGAGAAATGTATTGGATCAATAGCAGAACTCAATGAGGAAATCAACAAATCCATTGAAAAGGGCTTTATGGCAACTTCTCCTTATGAAGGGAAAGAGATAGATCTGCACAGACCCTATGTAGATGATGTAATATTGGTTTCCTCCAAGGGAGATAAAATGTTCCGGGAACCTGACCTGATTGACGTTTGGTTTGACTCGGGTGCCATGCCCTACGCTCAATGGCATTACCCCTTCGAAAACGAAGATATTTTTAAAGCCAACTATCCGGCAGATTATATCGCTGAGGGGGTGGATCAGACGAGAGGCTGGTTTTTCACTTTGCATGCCATAGCCGGAATGCTGTTTGATTCCGTTGCCTTCAAAAATGTGATCGCAAACGGTCTGGTTTTGGATAAGAACGGTAATAAAATGTCCAAGCGGTTGGGCAATGCTGTGGATCCTTTCAAGACGCTGAAAGAATATGGCCCTGACGCGCTGAGATGGTATATGCTCAGCAATGCCAATCCTTGGGATAATCTCAAATTCAACCTGGAAGGTATAGCGGAAGTACAAAGAAGGTTTTTTGGCACCTTGCAGAATACTTATAATTTCTTTGCGCTTTATGCAAATCTGGATCATTTTGTCTATGACAAATCAAAAGCAGTACCTGTAGTCGATCGAGCAGAACTGGATCAGTGGATAATTTCCAAGTTGCAAACGCTGATTGCTGAAGTGGAGTCTGCCATGGATAATTACGATGCCACCAAAGCTACCCGTGCCATCATGAACTTTACTGTAGATCAGTTGTCCAACTGGTACGTCCGATTGGCCAGAAAAAGATTCTGGAGAGGAGACATGAACACTGACAAGCAGGCAGCATACGAGACTTTGTTTGAATGTCTATACAGCTTGACCCAACTGATGTCTTCTTTTGCTCCCTTCTATTCTGATTGGCTCTATAAAAATCTGACTGCCTCTTCCAAAAACAGGTTGGAGTCCATACATCTGACAGATTGGGAAGTGGCTGATATAAGTCATATCAACAGAGACTTGGAAGAAAGCATGGAGTTGGCACAAAAAATATCATCCTTGGTCCACTCACTTAGAAAAAATCCCAAAATTGGCATCAAAGTGCGTCAGCCTTTGCAGAGAATTCTGATTCCTGTGCTGAATGACAAGACAAGAAAGCAGATACAGCATGTGGAAGAACTGATTAAATCAGAAGTGAATATCAAGTCAATAGAGTATATTGATGATGCTTCAGATGTTTTGGTTAAAAATGTAAAACCGAACCTCCCTGTTTTGGGTAAAAAATTAGGTCCAAAAATGAGGTTGGTGGTTGCTGCCATTAATTCCTGGGGAAAAGAACAAATCTCTGAAATAGAGAAAAACGGGAAAATTGCTATCCCAATAGAAGGTGAAATCATTGAACTTCTTTTGGAAGAAGTATTGATCAGTTCCCAAGATATTCCCGGATGGTCTGTAGCCTCGGATCAGGGTATGACTGTCGCGCTTGATGTGACTCTGACTGACGAACTCCGGCAGGAAGGTATAGCCCGTGATCTTGTAAACAGAATTCAAAATCTCAGAAAGGATATGGGATTGGATGTACAGGATAAAATAAATATCAGAATTGCCAAGCACGATGACTTGGTCAATGCTGCTTTGAAAAATTTTGCCAAATATATCCAAACCGAAACCCAAGCAGTCACGTTGGAGGTGCATGATTCTCTGACAGATGCTACAGTTTTGGACATGGATGACTTCGAACTTGTAGTAAAAGTTGAAAAAGCTTAATATAAACAACTAACCACGCCACGAAGAGGAGATTTCGTTAAAGAGTCTTTTATGTGTGGCCTTGAATTGATATCGATGAAATATTTGAAATATTTTGGTATTGCACTATTGGTAATCACCATTGACCAAGCTGTAAAAATGATTGTCCATTATCAAATGGACTTTGGAACTCCCGGACAGATAAAAGTCTTTGGGGATTGGTTTAAGTTACATTACACAACCAACCCCGGAATGGCATTTGGAATGCAGATCGGTTCTGAATATGGGAAGTTGATCTTGACCTCTTTCCGTTTGGTTGCTATGTTCGGGATTGGGTATTACTTATACCATATCATCAAAAAACAAATGCATGTTGGTTATATCATTTGTATTTCGATGATCTTGGGTGGGGCTATCGGTAACTTGATAGACAGTATTTTTTATGGTGTATGGTTTGGGAATGCCCCCTATAATGCTCCAAGCCCCTGGTTTCATGGTCAGGTGATTGATATGTTTTATATAGATATTTGGGAAGGATATATTCCGGAGTGGGTTCCGTTGTGGGGGGGAAGTTATACAGCATTATGGCCGATTTTCAATATCGCTGATGCCTCTATTTTTGTTGGTGTTGCGATTATTTTGATTTTCCAAGGAAGATTTTTCCAAGAAGAGGTAGTTGCAAAAACGGAAAAAGAGGAAGAGGATGAGATCCAAAAACAATTTATTGCAGGTGAAGAAACAGAGTAATTGAAAATTTCAATTACCCTGTTTGTTTTTGGGCTTCTTGCGAATCCCTTAAGACTCTGATTGTCAGTCAATAACTTAACAAAAACATAACACAAAAACCCCGAATTTGGCTGTTTTGAGCTTTTTTCGGGGTTTTCTTTTTTGTATTTTAAGGTTGCAGACTTAAATACAATTAAAGTTATGATTCAGCTTCCTCTTTTCAAAGACTTCGACGGATATTCTCCAAAATATCATTTTTTCAAGAATTCATTGTTGGGTCAGATACATGATTCCATCCCCTGGGATGATCTGGTTTCCTGCCTTCCCGAAGAACGCTCCGGAAGAGGTGCACCAAGCTGGTTCGGTGGCAAAGGAATGTTTGCACTGATGTTCCTGAAGGCCTATCTCAACACCAGTGACAGGCAATTGTTGGAGCGCTACAACACAGACTGGGCCTTACAGTATTTTTGTGGCAAAGTACTGGCCGAAAACCAGCATATCAGAGACATGACCATCATGACCAGGGTCAGGGCATATCTGGAAAAACACTGCGAATGGGAGAGACTTCAGGAAGTACTTATCAACCACTGGAAGCGTGATGTCAACAACACCCATGTATTGCTCATGGACGCTACGTGTTACGAGTCATTCATACGGTTTCCAACCGATGTCAAACTGCTGTGGGAATGTTGTGAGTGGGTTTTTGAAAAACAGATGTTCAGATTCTGTTCCCAAATGGGGGGCAAAAGGCCCAGATCTAAATTCAGGGAGCAGAGAATTGCCCATATGACTTATTCCAGAAAAAGGAAAAACAGTTTCAGGGAAACACTCAGAAGAAGAAAAGCACTCGTTTATCTGCTCGGTAAAGGGATTGGCCAACTCCAGCAGATCCTCGACAGTAATAAGGGTGCAGATCTTGGATTGAAGGATTTTGCAAGGTTTGCAGTGATAAAAAAGGTTCACCGCCAGCAGGAGTTTTTGTTGGACAACCCGCCTGCGGCTTTAAAAGACAGAATAGTTTCCCTGCACAAACCTTATCTTAGACCCATTGTGAGGGGAAAAGAAAACAGGCCGGTTGAGTTCGGGGCCAAAGCCCATATCCTTCAGGTGGACGGACTCACGTTTATAGACAAACTTGATTTCAATGCCTTCAACGAATGCACAAGACTTAAGCTGTCCGTGGCCAAACACAGGAGATTTTTCGGTCCTGTAAACCAGCTCGGGGCGGACAGGATTTACGCCACAAACAAAAACCGGAGTTTCTGTACAGCCAACAGGATTTTCACCTGTTTCCCCAAAAAAGGACCCAAAAAACATGACAGGGCAGAAAAAATACTCAGCTCCGAAATATCCAAACAGAGGGCTACAGTAATGGAGGGTGTGTTCGGTACAAACAAAGAGTTCTACGGACTGAGGAAAATCAGGGTAAAAGGAGACAAGAGGGAGAAGTTTGCGATATTTTTCGGGATAATGGCAGCCAATGCTGTCAAGATAGCCAAAAGAAGAGCTGAAACGGAAAGGCCGCCGCAACAAAACGCTGCCTAAAAACACAATCGGAGACATCTTCATGGGATAAGTGTGCCCATACTGTAAATGACCTGCTTATTCCCTATGCATAAAGGAAAAAATTGTACTTTTCCGTACTAAAATTGATTTCAAAATCATCCAAAAACCAAGGAGAAAAAGAGAGTAGGGTTTAGTTTTAACCCTATCTCTCAATTCCGAAGGAATTTTCCAAGAAGGCCTGTTTTTGCTTATTGTCAACACCCATTTAGAAATGGGCTTCAGTTAGAATTCCACTATTCAACGAACAATAATCCGATTCCAGCTGACTTCAATTTTTGATTATAATCAGGAATAGCGGTATTCAGGATTCTTTCTCCTTCGGCTTTTAAAACCAACCATTCCTTGGTCAGTTCTTCATAGCGATCCCTTGATCCTTGATTTACTTTTGGAATTTCACTTTCTGTCTGATTGATCAGGAACAGATAATTGGCAGTAAACTTATTGGGGAAATTTTCCACATCATCATAGGCAAGGGATTTTCGCTGTACCATATCCTCATCCCAAGCCTTCATTTCTTTGAGTAATTGCTGACCTGCCTCGGCAAGTGCCTGACGACTTGAATCTCCTTTGATTCTTTCCAAGAAACCTTTCAGCTGCTGCTGGTAATCCATGGCTTTATTGACCATGTTATGCATCATTGTCAGTTCCTTTTCCATATTCCACATAAAGTTGTGGTACTCCACATAAGTCTGCTGATCCGTTTCGAACAATGGATTAACAATCACCTTTGCTTTGACTTGGGAATCACCAAAATCAGTTTTAAGATGCAAGGAATATTCTCCGGGAACTACCTTATGACCTCTAAAGCTTGATTCAATATAGGCTGTTGGAATACCCGGCATGGTGGGATAACGCATATCCCAAACAAAACGGTTAATCCCTTTTTTAACAGGCAAAACTGGATCAGGTGAGGGTCCACCGGCATAAGCCTGAAATTTTGGATCGGCTTTACTTGAAATCATACGTACCAATTCCCCATTGCTATCCCTAATTTCCAAATTGATCGCAGTTGAGTCCGTAACAGTTTCCGGTAAATGATAATACAGCACGACTCCATTAGCAGGATTTACACCACTAAGAAGATTGGTTCCAGTAGCAGAATTGCTGTTCATGGCTGAATTCCAGCTTCCGATAATGGCATCATCCGGGGTATACAATAATGGTTTTTCAACCTTAGTTTTCATTTCTCTCACCATATTCATATCATCCAAAATCCAATAAGATCGGCCGGCTGTTGCCACCACCAGATCACCATGGGCAAGCTTCAGATCAGTAATTGGGGTCACAGGAAGGTTAAGTTGAAATGATTCCCAACTGTTACCGCCATTTCTGGAAATATATGTACCGGTTTCTGTACCTGCATAGAGCAGCCCTTTGACCTTATCGTCTTCTCTGACCACTCTGGTAAAAGCACCGTAAGGAATGCCTTTGCTGATATTGGTCCAGGTTTTTCCATAATCAGTGGTTTTATAAATGGCAGGGGTATAATCATTGAACTTATATCTTGTCGTAGCAATATAGACTGTGGCAGGATCATGGGGGGAAACCTCAATGGCATTGACCAGGGTTTCAGCCATTCCTTTGGGAGTGACATTATTCCACGTTTTCCCTCCGTCTTGTGTCAAATGGACCAAACCATCATCGCTGCCTGTCCAAAAAACTCCTTTTTCATGGGGTGATTCAATGATATAAGCAATGGTACCATAATTTTCTGCACCTACTGCTTCATTGGTGTAAGGTCCCCCACCTTTTCCTTGTTTTTCCTTTTCATTTCTGGTCAGGTCAGGGGAGATTACTTCCCAAGAGTTACCCATATCCTGGGTTTTGAACACATGTTGTGCGGTATGATAAAAAGTATTGGGTTCATGCTGGGACCAAATAATCGGTGCATTCCAATTGAAACGGTATTTCATATCAGAAGCATCCCTACCCAGATATTGGATGGGTGCTATCATGATATTGGTAGAGGCATTCGATTTCATATCGAGAACTTCGATCGTACCCAAATAACTCCCTCCCAATACATATCTTGTATTATCAGGATCAAAAGCCAAAAAGGCCGACTCACCACCTGCGGAATAATTCCAGTGTTCTTGGGTTATACTCCCCCTTCCTAAAGCAAGACTATTGATTACCAAGGAAGTATTATCCTGCTGTCCCCCATAGATACGGTAAGGAAATTGGTTATCAGTATTGATTCGGTACATCTGGGCGGTGGGCATATTGTCCTGTCTGGACCAAGTCTTGGCGCCATTAAATGAAATTGCAGCACCTCCATCATCCGCCATAACCATATTTTTGGGGTTGTTGGGGTTTATCCAGAGATCATGGTAATCCCCATGTGCACGAGGAAGCACTTCCCAGGTTTTCCCGCCATCAATGGAACGAAGGGCAGGAGCACTCAGGACATATAGCGTGTGTTCGGCATGTGGGTCAGGAAATAACTCTATGTAATACCAAGCACGCTGTACCAACCGGTTATCACTGCTTACTTTTGACCATGAATCACCACCATTTTCTGAAACGAATAAGCCTCCCTGTCTTTTTTCTGAATCACTCTCAATCAGAGCGTATACTTTATTTGAGTTAGCTCGAGAAACCGCAATGGACATTTTTCCCATTTCTTTGGGCAAGCCTGATTCCATTTTCTTCCAGGTTTTTCCTGCATCTACAGATTTGTAAAGTCCACTTCCAGGACCACCGCTGATGACCTTCCATGGCAATCTTTGATGCTCCCACATGGCGGCATACAGCACATCCGGAAAATTCATGTCCATGGATAATTCAACAGCACCTGATTTATCATCTACAAACAAGACCTTTTCCCAAGTCTCTCCGCCATCTATGGATTTGTAAACACCACGGTCCGGGTTTGGGGCATGTAATGCTCCCTGTGCGGCCACATAGACTATATCCGGATTTTCAGGATGAATGATAATTCGGGAAATATGTTGGGTTTTTTCCAATCCCAACTTTTTCCAAGTGGCACCAGCATCGGTGGATTTATATATACCATCTCCATAAGAGGTCATTACGCCCCGAGGGGCATGTTCGCCCATTCCCACAAAAACTATCCTTGGATGGCTTTCAGAAACGGCAATTGCCCCTACGGAACCAGTCGTAAAATAACCATCAGAAATGTTTTGCCAAAGCTGTCCCGCATCAGAGGTTTTCCAAACACCTCCGCCAGTTGTACCCATATAATAGGTCAAAGGATCTCCTACTACCCCTGAGGCAGTTACAGACCTACCTCCGCGGAAAGGGCCAATGTTTCGGTATTTAAGTGGAATGGTACTTTGCTGAAGATCTTGGGCAGATAATGAAACTGCTCCAAGAAAAAGGAAAAAGATAAATATTTTTCTCATAATTTTTTAATAGTTGAAGAGGCTTTCAAGATAGAAAAAAATCCGTCGGTTTTGATTTCGCTTGTGTAAAAGGAGTGAGGGAGGGATGAAAGATAAAGGTAAAGGGATGACCGATGTTGGCTTGGGGATCGAAATGTGCTTTGTCATCTCAATTGATAAAAATTGGTACTTACAAAAAGGAAATGACATTTACTTATTTGAGTTTGGCCTCGTCCGTGATAGCCCCGATAGCTGTTGGGGGATTTGGCCACCAGGGTCTTCTTCATTGGTAAGCACTGTAAAGGTTGAAATTTCGAGCAAGATTAAGGTGAATGAAGATGTCTTGTTTCTTTTTTCTTGGTTCCCCCAGTATCCGGGCAGGCTTTGGTTCTTGTTTCTTGGTTCTTGATTCTTGGTTCTCAAATCTCACGTCTCAAATCTAAAAAGCCCGGACCTCACCATCTTCCTCTATATGTTTGATGCCTTTGACTATGATTTCCTGAAGGCTATCTTCTTTACCGGAGGTCTCTCCGGAAATCACCCCGGTAAAGGATAGGATATGATTTATCTTACAGCCTTTTTTACGAAGCTTTTCAGCAATGTCCTGGATATTTTTGATTTCGCTATCCTCAACGGAAGCAATAAATTTTATAGGATCGTTTGCCATTTCTTTATCTATCTAAATTATCATTACTGAGGACTCTGAACCAAACCAGCCCCCACATCACTGGCGGGAAGATTTAAGGGACGTGCGGTATTGATCAATTCCTGCCAAATTTGTGTAGGCGTAGCCGATGGATTCTTTTCCCATAATTGTGCAGCTACTCCCGAAACAAAAGGAGTTGCCATACTTGTTCCACTCAGCGAGGCATAAATCTGCGGGGATTTATAAGAGCTCAATACCCCCACACCAGGTCCGGCAATGTTTACCTCTCCCCCATTCGGGTTGATCCCGCCACAGGAGAAATCAGCCACTTTCAAAAACCTGTCCACAGCAGCCACAGCCATAATGGACGGACAATTAGCGGGATGACCCACAGGATTGATAACGCCGCTGGATCTTCTGCTTTCATTTCCTGCAGCTGCTATGATTAAAGTACCTCTATTGAGGGCATTCTTGGCAATATCTTCATAAATTCTGGAATGAGACTGTCCCGGACGGGTAGGCGCACCCAAAGACATGGAAATGATTTTGCAGCCATTGGTCATCGCCCAGTCCATGCCGGCCAAGATCCCGCTATCAGAACCTGAACCCGCATTAGAAAGTACTTTACCAATAAAAACATTTGATTCATTTGATATTCCATATCTAACCCCATTGGAGCCACGGATACCTCCTGAAGCATTTCCAGTACAATGTGTGCCATGTCCATTGAGGTCATTGACGTCTTCTCCGGAAATAAAAGATTTGCTGATAACATTTCTTGTTTGAAAATCAGGATGGGCCACTAAGAACCCTGTGTCCAAGATGGCAACAGGGATGTTTTTACCCGTATATGGGCTTGTCAATGCCCTGACAGCATGGACTCCCCAATAAGCTTGGGCATTATCCGAAAAAGAATCAGGAAGTGTGGGGTTGGGATGAGGATCTGGTTGGTCAGGAATGGGAGTTATTGGTGGTCTTCCAATACCCAATAATCGGCAAAGCCACTGCCAAAATCCTCCTCCTCCGGAAGCATTTGCAGCAGCAAGGGCGTAAAGATATCGCTCGGGTTCATCGTACAGAAATATGCTTTTGGTTCTCGCCGAACTTGTCAGCACATTGATTTCCTGTTCATGATTTTCATTGATCACTGCCACACCAAAATTCTCAAAAACAATTCCGTCTGCCTGATCAAATGCTTCTATATAATCTTCCTCGTGGGACTTGTAATCGCTTGACGATGCTAGCCTGAGAGAGGCCCCTTCAGCCCCTTCTTCTATATCTTTAAATTTCGCCCCCTGGTCTAGCATAACCAAGCGTCTTCCTGTAAATTCCGGTTTTGGATCCTGTTCTTCTAATTGATTTGTCATGGTTTTGGAGTCGAAAAGTGAATAAATATAAAAACAGAACCAATTTACAAAAAAATATTATAATGTTGATTGTCAAGTGAATAAAATGGAGTTATAAGGTTATATAATTAGATTTTCAATCCAAGTAAAATTTCTATGTTTGTAAAGAGAATGCCACATCGCACGCTGTACTTGTATATTATAGAAAACTTGAAGTGCTTCTCCAGCCAAAGTAAGACAGGCGAAATGACAACATACCCTATCTTCCGTCTTCTTTCTCCTTTCTTCCGTCTTTTTCAACATCGGTCATCGGTCACCTGACATCTAACATCAGCCCTCAAACAACCCCTGATACATCTCCTCCAACCTACTTACCGGAATCACCTTGATTTTGTACTTGTTCAAATCAAGCCCTTTGATGGCATATTTGGAAACCATAATCCTTTTGAATCCCAATTTTTCTGCTTCTGCAATCCGGTTTTCTATTCGGTGTACAGCCCGGATTTCCCCTCCCAATCCTACTTCCCCTGCAAAACAAAGATCAGTCGGAACTGGACTGTCCTCATAAGAAGATACCAAAGAAGCACATACGGCCAAATCCAAAGCAGGGTCATCTACTTTCAGGCCACCGGCCACATTGAGAAATACATCCTGTTGCCCAAGTCGCATACCACCTCTTTTCTCCAAAACAGCTAAAAGCATATTCAATCTCTTGGCATCATGCCCGGTACTGCTGCGCTGGGGAGTGCCATATGTAGCCGGGCTTACGAGGGATTGGATTTCTATCAATAAGGGACGGTTGCCTTCCATCATGGCACCTATGGCGACCCCATTTAGAACTTCTTCTCTTTGGGTCAAAAGTATTTCTGAAGGATTGGCAACCTGCCGCAAACCTTCGGCACGCATTTCATAAATACCCAATTCATTGGTGGAGCCAAAGCGGTTTTTGGAGGTCCTAAGAATCCTGTAGGAAAGATGCCTATCTCCCTCAAACTGCAATACTGTATCCACCATGTGCTCCAAGACTTTAGGGCCGGCTATAGAACCTTCCTTTGTAATATGACCAATCAAAAATACAGGTGTGCCCGTTTCTTTGGCAAACTTCATCAGTTCTGCGGTACACTCCCTTACCTGAGAGACAGAACCTGCTGCGGATTCCACATATTGACTGTGTAAGGTCTGAATGGAATCAATGACCAATAATTCCGGTTGGAGAATTTCTATTTGTTGAAAAATCTGTTGGGTATTGGTTTCAGAAAGTACGTAGCAGTTATCAGAATGAAATGCCATCCGCTCTGCCCGCATTTTGATTTGGGCTTCACTTTCCTCTCCTGAAACATACAGCACCTTAACCTGAGGCAGTGAAAGTGCAATTTGTAACATCAAGGTAGACTTTCCGATTCCCGGTTCCCCGCCAATCAAAACCAAAGACCCAGGAACGATCCCACCTCCTAAAACCCTATCCAATTCCGCATCATGTGTGACTGTCCTTGGCTGCTCTTCAAAATTGATGTCCGTCAAGCGTCTTGGCGTAGCGGCCCTTTTGGATTTGGATCCACTTGTAGATTGTTTCCAATTTCCCTTCCCTAACTCCTCTTTTTGGATCACTTCCTCCACATAGGTATTCCATTCCCCGCAAGCAGGGCATTTACCTATCCATTTAGGACTCTGCGCCCCACAGTTTTGACAGAAAAAGGTGGTTTTTGTTTTAGCCATTTTTTTAAGACGTGAGACGTTAGATTTGAGACGTGAGATGCGAGATGGTAAGTGACCTTGCCTTAATCAAAGGGATGGGGTATTTCATAGGAAGAGATTCCCCGAACTTCTACGGGCAGGCTTGGTACTTGGTACATAGTACTTTGTACTCTCCACACCTTCATCCTTTCTCCTTCATCCCTTAATCAATGCGCTTGGAGCCAATCACTGCCAATCCCAACTTCCACCACCAGGGGAACCTCGATGGTGACGGCATTGGACATGAGTTTGGGAATTTCTTTTTGAAGCAATTCCACCTCATCTTTGTGCGCATCAAATACCAATTCATCGTGAACCTGAAGGATCATTTTGGATTTAAGGTTTTGTTTTTTCATCCACTCATAGACATGAATCATAGCTACCTTGATCATATCGGCAGCGGAACCTTGAATGGGGGCATTGATGGCGTTCCGCTCGGCAAAGCCCCG
Organism: Aquiflexum balticum DSM 16537; assembly: GCF_900176595.1. Lineage (GTDB taxonomy): Bacteria > Bacteroidota > Bacteroidia > Cytophagales > Cyclobacteriaceae > Aquiflexum > Aquiflexum balticum. Next base: position 1,368,332 of record NZ_LT838813.1, on the reverse strand, counting down.
CATAGTCTGATTGCGGCTATTGATATCCCGGAGATAGCGACGACGTCCAAGGATGGTTTCCACAAATTCGTTTTTCCTTGCTTTTTCGATGGCATTGTCCATATATTCTTTGACAGCCGGAAATTCTTTGAAATAAGCATCGATGATTTCCTTGGCTTCTGTCCTGGAAATACTAAGGCGTTGGGAAAGGCCAAATGCTGAGATGCCATAAATGATACCAAAGTTGGCAGTCTTGGCTTTTCTCCTCATATCAGAAGTCACTTCCTCTAAAGGAACCTGGAAAATTTTTGCCGCAGTAGTGGCATGGATGTCCCTGCCGTTTTTGAAAGCTTCAATCATGGATTCATCCTGCGAAAATGCCGCCATGATGCGCAATTCTATCTGAGAATAATCCGCTGCCAATAATACATGATTATCATCTCTCGGAACAAATGCTTTTCGGATTTCCCGCCCTCTTGCAGTTCGAATAGGGATATTCTGTAGGTTGGGATTGATGGAGGAAAGCCTCCCTGTGGCAGCTACAAACTGATTGTAGGTAGTATGGACCCTTCCTGTTTTGGGGTTGATCATGGTAGGCAAGGCATCCACATAGGTGGACTTTAACTTGACCATCTGACGGTATTCCAGAATAGCATCCGCAATTTCATGTTCCCCGGCCATCTTGCTCAACACTTCCTCTCCGGTTGCAAACTGACCTGTTTTGGTTTTTTTTGCTTTTGGATCCAATTGGAGTTTGACAAACAATATTTCTCCCAATTGCTTTGGTGAAGAAAGATTGAATTTCTCTCCTGCAAGTTCATAAACTCTTTTTTCGATTTCTTTGCTTTCCTCATCCAAGAGCACGGACATCTCCGCAAGGCTTTCAGTATCAATCTTTACTCCCTCAAATTCCATATCTGTTAACACCCGAATCAAAGGATTTTCTACTTCATGAAGCAGTTTTTCCAATCCATTGCTTTTGATGATGGGGTCAAATTTTTGCTTAAGTTTTAATGTGATGTCTGCATCTTCTGCAGCATAAGCGACTACCTCATCCACCTCCACATCCCGCATATTTCCTTGGTTTTTCCCTTTTTTACCGATCAGGGACTCAATGGATACCGGTCTGTAATTGAGGTATTGTTGGGCCAACCAATCCATGGAATGCTTACCCTCAGGTTCAATCAGGTAATGTGCCAACATGGTGTCATATAGTTTTCCTTTGACATCCATGCCATAGTTTTTCAAAACCAAAAGGTCATATTTTACATTTTGCCCTATTTTGGTAATGTTTTCATTTTCAAATATTTCCCTAAATAATTCCAGTTTCTGTTTGGCTTCCTCCTGATCGGCAGGAAAAGGAATATAAAATGCTTCTCCGGGAACGTAAGAAAACGACAGTCCTACCAATTCTGCTTCATTGGGATTCAGGGCCGTGGTTTCGGTATCAAAGCAAAATTCATCCTGCAACTCCAAATAACCGATCAATTCCTTGATGGCTTTTTCACCGTCTACTTTATGGTAATCATGGACAGAAGTCAGGATACTGTCATGTAACTGAATGGCCGGTAAAGGACTTTCCTCCACTACTTCCTCCTCTTTCTCTTTGGATTCTTCAGTACCGGTAAACAGGCCCAACTGTTCACTTACTTTAATTTGAGGCTTTTTGATTTTTTCTCCAAATACCCTTTGTGTCAAAGTACGGAATTCAAGTTCCGCAAAAAGTGCTTTCAGTTTTTCCTCATCAGGTCCGTCATAACGCAAATCCAATTCATCAAACTCTACCGGTACTTCAATATTGATAGTGGCCAATTCTTTGGAAAGTAACCCCTGTTGCGCAAAATTCTCTACATTTTCTTTTTGCTTGCCTTTAAGTTGATCTGTGTTATTTAGGAGTTCTTCAATCGTACCATATTCTTTTAAAAGTTTTACCGCGGTTTTTTCACCTATTCCGGGAATTCCAGGAATATTATCCACAGCATCACCCATTAGTCCAAGAATGTCCCTTACCTGATCGACATGTTCTATATCCCATTTGGCACATACTTCTTTGGGACCCATTATGTCCACACCATTGCCCATAAAAGCAGGCTTATATAAGAAGATGTGGTCTTCTACCAATTGCCCATAATCCTTGTCGGGGGTCATCATGTAGACTTCGAAACTGGTTCTTTCAGCTTTTTTGGCCAGGGTCCCAATGATATCATCCGCTTCGAAACCATCCAGTTCCAAAAGTGGGATACGAAAGGCTTTGACGATTTGCTTTACCCAAGGAATACCCACTTCGATATCTTCTGGCTGTTCTTGACGGTTGGCCTTATAGGCTTCAAACTGTATATGTCTGAAAGTCGGTGCTTTGGTATCAAATGCCACAGCAATATGGGTGGGTTTTTCTTTTTCCAACACTTCCAGGAGGGTATTGGTAAAACCGAGCATAATGCCGGTATTGAGCCCCTTGGAATTGATACGGGGATTTTTGCTGAAGGCAAAATGGGCCCTATAGATAAGGGCCATTGCATCCAGGAGGAAAAGTTTCTTATCTCCTTTTGGGGACATGGTATTGCTTCTGTTTATTGGATTAAAATAGATTTAGAAAACTTTGACAGTCTCCCTGAATGGGCTAAATTACAAATAATAATCCTACCCTGGGACCGAAAATCTAACAAATCCTGTTAAAAATTGACTACCTTAGAATTGCTTTAATCCGCTTTGGTTTGATTATTGGTATTTTAGTCCTCCATAGTGGTTTTTCGAAACCTAATCTTTAGAATTATTATTTACTAAAACTTAATTATTCCCCCATGAAAAAAATCGCATTATTTCTGTCCCTTACGTTTTTGTTTACTGCGGTAGCGCCGGCTGCTATGGCAAAAGAATCCAAAAAAGATAAAAAAGAACTGACTGTTGAAGAAGAAGCACGAGTGGCTGAAATTGAAAGTAGAGTAGCCGAAATTAAGGCCATGGACCTTTCTGATCTGAGTAACGAAGAGCGCAAAGAAGTGAAAGAGGAGCTGAAAGAGATGAAAAAAGAGGCCAAAGCCCTTGGAGGTGGAGTGTATATTTCTGTAGGAGCGATCATTATAATTTTATTGTTATTGATCCTACTTACTTGATCTAAGAATCCATATTGTTCAGTCAATTTTGACCAAAGGAGGAACTCATTCATAAAAAATCCCCTTCAAATAGATTTTGAAGGGGATTTTTTATATAAAACGTCAGGTATTTCAATGTATTCTTCCATTCATGGCATCCACCAATTCTCTCTTTAATTTCCTTTCTCTTTCAAGGGTATTTTTACGATGCTGTTCAAATTCTTCAATCGTTTCAGCCAGGTCCTTTTTGGCTCGGGATATCACCCTGTGACTTTGGCTATACCTGAATAAAAAGAAAAGAAAAGCAGCAGTCAAAATTCCAACGATGGTCCACATCATGGTAACATAGGCTGATTTATGGATGGCCATTCCCAAAAACTCAAAATTATCCCTAGCCGCTTCAGCTATTTCCAATTGTTTATTGGTTTCGGATACTTGTTTTTCCAACTCTCCGATCTTGGACTGTCTTGTACTCAATTCCTGATTGACAGTGACCAATTGATTTTTGAAAACATTCAGAGAATCAAGAACATTGGAACGGATTTTTTCGAGATTGGTCTTTTTAACGACTTTGTAATCCTGGTAATTATTGGATACCCTATTTAGATAATCAAATTGACTGGTGATGGTTCCTTCATTTAAAGAACCTGTTTCTGTGGCCTCCTGTGCAGAGACTTGAAACCCTAATAATATTACCAGAAAGAGCGAGATAAGATTTTTTTTCATTTAAATAGATAGTTTTAAATCTATGCGTAATCAATTCTTGACTATTCAGAACTTTTGTTGCGAGAGCAATAAATATGCCTGTATAAAATGAGATTAACAAAAATCAGTATCAAAAAAATATACTTTTTGATTGAAATGACTGAAATTGATAGGGTTAAGCGCAAAAAATAAAATAAAAATTGTATTTTTTAAATATAATAAATTCAAGAAAAAAGACCTGAACAAAACAGGATCCCATTCTTCCAAGTACTAATGAATAAAATATATCATCCGAAAATGGAGGCATAAAGAATGGACTTGTGATATTTCGTTTTCATATCTTTTTGATATACAGCAGTTTTTGTATATTTAATTGAATTTTTAAATCAATATTTTTATGGGACTCAAGAATTTCAAAATCTGGGGAATATTTATGGTAGCCATTATCATTGTGGCTTTTATGCTTTTTCAGCAGTCCAATACCAACAAAAAGGAGCTTGACCAACAAGCTATCCGAAATATGGAACTGATCAAGGGAAATTTTCAGGTGACTTTTCAAGCATTTATCAACCAAAAGGAGCAGGAGGAAAGGAAGCGTAACCTTTTAAAACATTGTTACAAAGAGGAAAATGGTATTTGGACAAAGCTTGAAAACTGTGATTATCTTAGATTCGATCAATTTGATTCTTTAAATGTGCGGGATATTACTTTTTGGCAGAATAAATTTAAAAAGTCTTCAGGTTTAATTTTAAATTTTCCTCAAAACAGTCGAGACACCATTTACATAAATCAGCTTTTCTCAAAAATAAAGAAGCAAGAATTCTTTGAATCTGTTTTTTTGGTCGATTCCGTAAATTCAATTATCTATCCCAATTCAGAGATTGGAAAGAAATTACCTCTTTTCGGAAAAGAATTTAAGGAGGTTTATCATTTACCCATAAACAAAGAAAAAATAATCTATAATGATGAAGATCACCTGATTTATTACACTCCGGTGGTGATCGATAAATTCGCTTTTTATATGGTAGGTGTCATCAAAACCAACACTTTTGAATCAGCCGGTATGAGGGTGGATTTTTCAAACCTCACTATTCTTGTATTCTTGTTGGGACTCATGCTTTTTTCCCTTCCTATCCTGTCCTTTTTGGGTTTAACCAAGGGTGACAAACTTACCCGCTTTGGGGTTTTTAGTGTTGGTCTTTCTTTAGTAGGCATAATGGTTATCCTGGGTTTTGGATTTTCATTTTCCAAAAACCACCATCCTTTGAGTGACCAAGATCATGAAGTTGCTATGCATGAAATAAGAAAAAGTATTCAGGCCAAACTTTTTGATAAAACCAGTCTATTGAATAATTGGAATACCGATGCCACGAAATTGCTTCCTCAGGTAAATGTCAGACCAGCGAATGATCTGATAAGAATAAACAAACTGGGGGGCATAGAATCAATTTATCAAAATGGAAAGTTAGACACCCTTAATCAGATCTATAGATCTCTTCAACACCGCATTTATTATTCCTATTTTTTGAAGCCTTCGGAAAAAAATGAAATTAAAGAATTCAACAAAACGAAATCCGACATCAATTATATAGGATCACACTATTCCCTGGCAAATTCAAAGCAGGAATCTGTTATCAGCAGGTATGATTCTGCATTAAATCTGGTAGAAGCAATAACATTTTCCTGGGACACGAAGCTAACCCAATACGATACATTAAGGGAATATTTATTTTTTAAAAAAAATGGACTGATCATCAACAAAAGTGAAAGGATCAAGGTCGCAGCTGACAGTTTATCACAACTACTTTCTGCTAAAAAATGGCAGGAGGTGGAAGCCATTATCAATAACAACCTATCATCAGACCAAGACCTTCAATGGATGATCCCATTATACCTGGATGGCCACGCATTTAATGGCTACTTGCAGAAAGTTTCGCTGGAAAATCACCATTTTGACCAGGATTTATGGATGTTGTATCTCAAAGATGAACACTTAGAGCATGTGTATTCCTCTTTGGTGACGTTCGAAACAACCATTCTTTTACTCTTTTACCTTTTGATGCTGGCACTAATTTCGTTGGCTAACAAGCTGAACAAAACAAAAACCAAAAACAAAACTATTGAGAAATTTGCTTACAACTATTTATATCCGAAAAAATCAAAGGCCAAAAATTTCGAATATTTGATTTGGTTTATGGTGATATATATTTTCCTTATCATTTACTTTTATCACCTCCCTGACATTAATTTTTTTGGAATTTTCGCTATCCTCATAATTACGACTTTTCACTTCAAGGTCATCACTTACATGATGCTGGGGCCAAGTTGGCAAAAAAGCAACAGCCAACTTTCGGCAGAGGAAAACAGGAAGATCATCAAGAATTCCCGAAATCAGGAAATAAGCAGGTTCATTTGGATAATGGGGTTGGTTATTGCCATATCATTTGGGTTTCTGGCAGGACTTATCCCTTATATTTCCTATTTTATTCTGTTCATTTGGGTGATAGGTTCTTCCTATTATACTTTCAAAAAAAGGTTGAAAATCTCGGAAAAAAATGAGATAAAAATCAAACCGAAAGACGAAACTTCCCGCGAAAGTCAAGGAAGCCAAAATTCATTGGCAACTAATTTCCATTACACCTATACCAGTTTTTTTATCATGTGGATATTTATGATAGGCTTTGTACCCGGATATATCATCTATTCCAAAGTCCATCAATTTGAATCCAAAAATTGGGAACCTCAAAAAAAAGCTGAGAATTATAAAGATATTCCTGATATTTTTTGGAATACCTATGACGAAGGTAGAAGGCTCTTTTTTGGAAACCTTACCGATCAAAATGCCTCTCAGGTTAAAGCCTTTATTTATACTGACCGTAGTTTGATGCAACCTAAATTGGCACATTTTAAATTAATCGATCCCGCCACGCTGTTCAAACCTATCCAAAAGTTAAAAGAAAGCATGCTATTGTTTATATCCGTGACGATAGCATTTCTATTGATTCTCGCTTTGTTTATTTGGATGGTATATACGCTCACCAAAAAAATATACTTCTTGGATTTTGAAGGATTTTTGTACCATCACCAAAATCCCAATACCTCTACCCTTAATCAAAAAGTATTTTTGTGTGGAATTGATTCAGAAAACTATCCCAAATGGATTCAGAATCTCATTGACCTTGGAAATCATGAAATAACCGATTGCACCTCTAACCCTGATTTAAAATGGGGTGAATCAATCACACCGGATCTTGGGGCAAAAAATATCTGGATCATCAAAAATGTCCATTGTCTACCTGACCCTTTGTTACTACTTGAAAGATTGCCTCATTTTATCAAAGCTGTAAATGAAAATATTTATTTGGTCTTCTCTTCGGGCTTTTCATGGAAACAATTGCTCTATCAAATCAAGGACCCACATCAAAAAATGGTTTTTTCCGAGTTATTTAGTTCTTTCCATTTCGAATATATACCTATAGAACTTGACCCTTATCTGAAAGTCAAAACTCCCAACGATGAAAAAGCCAGCATTCTTATCCGGTCAAGAAAAGCATATTTTTATAATATTTGGTCTGAGATGAGCTTTGAGGAGAAAAAAATCTGTTATTATTTCAGTCAGGAAGGATTTTTCAATTTCACCAATAAACCTGTGATCACAGAATTGATCCAAAAAGGAATATTGGTACCAAGGGGAATATTGGATGGGGGCGAATCCTCGGAATTGTTTCCGATATTGTTCGATAAACACTTTAGAATTTTTATATTGAACAATGTCACAGAGGAGGAAATTCAAGCCTTCAAAAGAGATGAAGAAAAGAATGGAAACGCAAGTTCCATTCAAATAGCCGTTTTCAGTTTTATCCTGTTATCAGTGGCTTTGATCAGCTATTTTGACAAAAATTTCCTAGATCAAGCATCTACTTTTGTCGCGGGTATCACAGGGGCATTGGGAGGTATTTATTCATTGATCAGAAATTCCCTTCCATCCTTGGGAAAGAGTAAAAGTTAAAAGTAAATTAACTTTATGAAATAGAAAAAGCTGCCGGCACCCCTTGTTGGCACTAAGGCTATCAATGTTGTCTTCAGAAAAATAGACTTTGCCCACAATGCTTCAAGTAGCTGATATCTTATTCACCGTTTTTCATACGCTGTTGATCCTTTTCAATCTGTTTGCCTGGATCTGGAAGCCCTTACGAAAGTGGCATTTTGTGACTATCTCACTGACTTTGGCTTCTTGGGTAATTTTGGGAATCTGGTATGGTTGGGGTTATTGTCCTTTGACTGACTGGCATTGGGATATTTTAAGGAATTTAGGCCGGACAGACCTTCCAAATTCCTACATCACCTTTATCATCAAAAGACTATCCGGCTTGGATTTTGATCCAAATCTAGTGGATACCATGACCTTATCACTGGCATTGTTGGCTTTCTTTATTTCTATCAAAGTAAATTTCTTCCCAAGAAAAAATCCGTAAAATTTACCCCGTAAAACCTTTCATGACCTGCAAAAGCTCACGCTTGGTCATCACTCCTCCTTTTCTCCAGAGTATCTTGCCTTTTTTGAAAAGAATATAATGGGGAATTGACCTCACCCCAAATTGTAGACTGACCTGGGGGTTTCGGTCTACATTCAGTTTATAAAGCTTGATTTTGCCTGCCAATTCACCGACAACCTGCTCCAAAACAGGGTTCATAGTCTGACAAGGGCCACACCAATCAGCATAGAAATCCACTAGAATAGCGTCATCTGATTGCTGTACAATTTCCTTGAATTTTTTCTTTGCCATAAAAGTCCGAATATCTTCTTTGACAATTTATTTCCTTAAATAGTTCTGTCACTTTAATCACAAAAAAAAGCCTGCTTCCTAAGATGCAGGCTTTAAAATCTAATAGATTTCAGTGTTATTAATTACTTGGATTTTGGGCAGGAAGTTGGATTCCCAATTTGGCCAATACCAATTCAGTGAACTTGTCTTCGTCTTTGGTGTACAACAAAATTGGGGATTGACCTGCTGACTCAGAGAAAACATGGGTGTAGTTGTTCTCTGCAGCTACAGCGTTGATGGCGTTGAACACCTTCTGCTGTACTGGCTCCAATAATTCGCCGAGTTTCCTTTGATAAGAGGTCTGGGCATCCTGCTCATACTTTTGCAGTTCCTGCTGCAACTTTTGAAGCTCTTGTTCTTTTGCAGCTCTTGCATCCTCAGTCATGGTTGGGGCTGCCTGCTGGTATGCCTGAACCTTTCTTTGGAAATCCTGGGCCTTTGTCTGGATATTGGTCTGAAGCTGAGATTGATAATCCTGAATGTCGGCAGCTATTTGCTCCATTTCCGGCATCAGATCCATCAACAACTCCACATTGGTATAACCAATTTTCAATTCTTGGGCTTGGGCTACAAATCCCACGCAAAACAAAGCTATTGCGGAAAGGATAACTTTAATTTTCATCATTTTGTTCTTATTTAATTTACTTGTTTTCTAATCCTAATTCTTCCAAAACAAATTCCGAATAATCATGTCTTGGGTCTGTATAAATCATTAATGGGCCTGCTGCTTTGTCAAACAACATGGCAAGGTTATTTCGCTTACATACACGGTCGATAGCATCGTATATTTTGGATTGAAGCGGTTGAAGCAATTCAGCTTGTTTTTGGTAATACTGACCATTGACTCCAAATACCCTGTTATTGAACGCAACTGCTTCTTTTTGTTTTTCTTTGATTGTATTTAATTTATCCTGATACATCTCCTCAGTCAGTAATACTTCCTCTGCCTGAAGACTTGCATACATATCCTTTATTTCTTTCTCCAATTGCTGTGCCTCTTTTTTCCATTGCGTGCTCAGTGCCTCTAATTCAGATTGAACTACTTTATAATCAGGATGCTTGTTTAATAGAAATTCTGAATCGATGTATCCAAACTTTTGAGCTGTTACCGGATTTCCAATGAAAGCTGTGCTGCTTAGAAGGAGCAAAAATAATAATATATTCCGTCTTTCCATCTTTATCTAAATTGTTGGCCAATGGTAAAATGGAATTGAGCGCCACTTGGTCCGGGATTAGGGTTTTGCAAAGTTGGGATCTCGTCAAACCCATATCCCCAATCCAATCCAAGCAGACCAAATGCAGGCATAAATATTCTGGCCCCAAATCCTGCAGACTTCTTGAGGTTATACGGGTTAAACTCCGCATATGATCCCCAGTTGTTTCCTGCTTCAGCGAAGGTCAATAGGAATATTGTAGCTGATGGATTTGGAGATACCAAGAATCTTAATTCCATCACATATTTGTTATAAACAATACCCCCATATCCTTCGGTTGAATTCGGATCATTTCTGGTATCTCTACCAGGTGTAATGATTTGGTTTTCATAACCCCTAAGACCAATGATTTCCTGACCCAATGCAAAATTGTTCATGTTCATCCCATCTCCTCCCATTACAAACCTTTCCAATGGGATAATACCTATTCTGTCTCCATAAGACCCGAGGAAGCCCATATGTGCCCTGGCGCTTGCCACAAATTTTGATGAACCAAAGAGGGGTGAAAAGAAAGATGCATCAAACATCCATTTATGATACTCCAACCATTTGAATTTTTCTTCATCCGGTGATTCTCTGTCAATGTTTGGGTTCAATGAGGCATAAGGTGGAGTCAATGAAGTCACCAAGGAGATATTTGAGCCTTGTCTGGGATAGATCGGATTATCAATGTTGTTTCTGGCAATCGTTGTGTTCAGGGCTATGCTGTTAAGCCTTCCACTGGCGAAACTCAGACCAAAAGATCTACCGAATTCCAGAAATTCATAATTTTGATAGGTCAGGGCCGTACTCACCATGAAATAATCATCAGGCCATGTAACTCTTTTAGAAAGACCAATGGTCGCCCCGGTAATTTTGAAAAAACCTATTTCCTGACCTGGATTAGTTGTATTCCGGAAATCAATCTGGCGCTGAACAGATCGGTTTAAGCTGAAACTCAGTGCATTTGGTTTTCTTCCTCCAAACCAAGGTTCTGTCAAAGAAACACTGTAGTTTTGGAATTGACGACCACTAGCCTGGACCCTAAGTGAAAGTCGTTGGCCATCGCCTACAGGTAGTGGCCTCCATTTTTCGAAATTGCCTATATTCTTGAGCGAGAAATTATTGAAGACCAAACCTACGGTCCCAACAAAACCCATGAATCCGCCCCATCCTCCAGAAAGTTCAATCTGATCATTCGGCCGTTCCTCAAGCTTGAATGTGATATCGACTGTTGCATCCTCATAATTGGGCTTCATATCAGGCTCGATATTTTCAGGATTGAAATAGCCTAGTTGGGACAATTCCCGGATGGTTCTTACCAAGAGGCTTCTGTTGAATTTTTGTCCCGGCAAGATTCTGATTTCACGCATGACGACGTGGTCTGAGGTTCTTTCATTACCCTGGATGGAAACAGAATTTACCGTCACTTGAGGTCCTTCAAAAATTCTCATTTCAATATCTATGGAATCACCTTGAACCTGGATTTCAACCGGGTCTATCTGGAAGAAAAGGTAACCGTTGTCCTGATAGAGAGAACTGACATCATCTCCTCTTTGAGGGTCATAATTCAATCTTTTTTCCAGTTTTTCCTTGTTATAAACATCTCCTTTTTGAATTCCCAATCTTGCCAACAAAACCGGGGCTTGATGCAGGTAATTTCCAACAAAGGTGATGTTCCTGTAATAATATTTATCACCCTCTTCAAGAGAAATGTCAACATTGACAGTATTGTCCGAAAAACGATAGACTGAATCTAACAGGATTTCTGCATCTCTATATCCCTTCGAATTGTAATAAGCTACTACACTTTCTTTGTCCTCCCTAAAATCCTTGGCAACAAATTTGGATCCACTGAAAAAATTAAGCTTGAAATTTTTATTGATATATTCTTTCACCGCTTCATCAGACACAGGATTGCGGTATAAAACAGCTTCTTTAGCTGATTTGGGAGTGGTATTGGTGATTCTGGAGCTTACATCCCGAGCAAAATGCATTCTGGGATGTTCTTTGGTTCCCTTAAGTTTGCCTTTAATTTTGCTGTCTGGGATTTCTTCATTCCCATAGATTTTTACTTCATTGATCTTGACTTTGGTGTTTTGGACAACATCAAACCTTAACTTAACGCTGTTGGGAAGGGTGGTATCCCTTTCCTGGATGACTTTCACTTCAGTATTCAGATATCCCTTATCCATGAAATACTGCTTGATATTGCGTTCAGAGGTATTCAAAACGTCATCTCTGACAACTCTTCCCCTGATTTTTATTTTTTCTTTTAGTTCTCCTTCTTGGGTTTTGTTGACTCCACTGAATTCCACTCTGCTGAATCTTGGTCTTTCAGTCAATTCAAGAAGCAGGTAAATATCATCACCTTCAATTTTGGTTACCAAAATCTTCACGTCACCGATGATACCTTGTCCCCAAAGACGCTTCAATGCATTGGATATATTATCACCCGGTACGGAAATGACATCATCCACTCTCAGTCCGGACAACGAAATGATCGCCACCTCATCAAGGGTAGCCAAACCAACGGCTTTTATTTCTGCTATCCTGTATTTTGCCGGTTTGGAATAATTCAACTCTAAAATATCCACAGGCCTTGATGGCGTATAGCGGCTTTGCCCCAAACGGATCTGGGCCTGGACACTACCTGCCAAAATCAGGAGGCAAAGGATACTGATAATTTTTTTCATCAAAATCATGTTTTAATCTGAGCACCTGTTTTACCAAACCGCCTTTCTCTTTTCTGATAATCAAGAATGGCTTCTATCAAATGCTCTTTTCTAAAATCCGGCCATAATACCTCTGTAAAATACAGTTCAGTGTAGGCCAATTGCCACAGGAGAAAATTACTGATTCTAATTTCTCCACTGGTCCTGATCAATAATTCAGGATCAGGAATATCTTTGGTATTCAAATTCGCCGAAATTACTTCCTGCGTTATTTCTTCAATACTTAATTCTTTGTCCACTACTTTTTTGACAATGGCTTTGAGCGCCTCCTCTATTTCCCATCTTCCACTGTAGCTGATTGCCAGTACAACAGTAAGACCGGTATTCTTTGCAGTCAATTCCTTGGTTTCCTGAAGTTTTTTCTGGCATCCAATAGGAAGGCTGGGTAATTGCCCTATAGTCACCAACCTGATGTTGTTTTCCATCATATTGGGAACTTCCTTGGTGATTGTATCTACCAAAAGCTCCATTAAGGCATTGATTTCATCCTGTGGCCTTGACCAGTTCTCTGTGGAAAAAGCATATAAAGTCAGGTATTTGAGACCTAATTCTGCTGCTCCTTCGATAGTTTCCCGTACTGCAGTGATGGCATTTTTATGTCCAAAAATTCTCATGGCGCCCTTTTTCTGAGCCCATCGGCCGTTGCCATCCATGATAACTGCTATGTGTTGGGGGATTTTATTTTTGTCTAGTAATTCCTTCATCTCTTATCCAGAAGAAAGCACATTCGCTTTTGGAGGTACAAAAATGCTATTTCTTTTTCAATATTCTACAGTAATGCCCAATTTAATAAGCATAACATTTCACTGAACTGAAGGAATAGCTGATAGTAATTCCCAGAAAATAATACCAGTCTTTATCACTATAATTCCCATAGTTATAACCTGACAAGGTATTTGAATTGTTGGGATCGGGAAAGCGGGAGATAATTGGCTCTTCTCCGTATAGTTTATCCAGTCCATCGGTGAAGGTTGCCCGAGCTCCAAACTCTGCTGCCAAAATCCACTTCTTTGATAATTTGTATTTGATGCCTATCCCAAAAGGGATAACGGGAGTTCCTACAGTATATCCATCGGGATTGGGATCATTATCGAATTTTCTGCCACTTCCAACAAATCCGGCAAAACCCAAACCCAGAAAACCATACGGTGAAAATCTGTATTGCGATTGCGGATGGGTATAATCCAGAAAATGATACTCCATTACCGCAGATATCTCAAAAAGAGAACCGTTGAATCCGGCATCCCTGAAAGCAGCAACCGGATCTATGGGTCTTACACTATCTGCTGCATTGAGTCTTGCAAAGGAAACACCTCCTCTGAAGGTCCAAACATTGTCAAAATTTCGTCTGCCAAATAACGTCCCTTGAATTCCAATCTGCCCCGGATCTAATCTTCTGATGATATCTCCAGAGTAGGTTGCTATTCCCAAACCACCACCGAATTCATATTTTTGAGCAACTGCCATCTGGGCATTAATCATGAGAGACAGAAGCAAAACAAATAAAAGGGTGGAAACCCGGAATTTTTTCTTTTTCAAGACGTTGCAATTTATGAAGTACTAAACGATTTAAAAACCCCTTTTGGTATTTGCAGGGTTAATTTTTGTTAATGGGATCAGGCTGAATCAAAGTATGAAATGGATTAAATTCCACCTTTGATTCCGGGTAATTTATGATTTAGTTTGATCTCAATTCCTCATGTCAAAACCCCAATTTAGCTTTTGCCTTAAGGTATCAAAATAACTGTAATCTGCGAATTTGACTAATTTGGCTGAGAATTCAGCTTTTTTGACACTTAATTTTATCGAGGCATCAATGGCCTCTGACCTCGAATCTAGTGAAATCAGGAATTTTTCACTCCTTCCCTCTATTTCAAAACTGATTTCACTCTCGTCAGATACAACGATGGGTCTCACGTTAAGATTGTGGGGGCTCACTGGAGTAATGACAAAGTTCCTCGCTCCCGGGGTGATTAAAGGTCCGCCACAACTCAATGAATATCCTGTAGAGCCGGTCGGTGTCGATACGATTAGGCCATCTGCCCAATAGCTGTTCAGGTATTGGTTATTGATATAAGTGTGGACCGTAATCATAGAAGAGGTATCTCTCTTGTGAATCGTGAATTCATTCAAACCAAAATTCAGTCCGTTGAAAAGAGAGGAATCAGAATCAAGACTCAGTAGTGACCTGGACTCGATAGAGTAGGTTTTTTCAAACAAGGCGGTTATTGTTGATTCGATATTTTCTTTGGGGGCAGTAGCCAAAAAACCCAACCTTCCGGTATTGATCCCTAATATCGGAATTTCATTTTTGCCAACCAGACAAACAGCATCCAATAAAGTACCATCTCCTCCCACTGAAATGAGAAAATCAATATGACTTAAGGAAGCCTTTTTTTGAAGAACATCAAAATCATTTGGAACGTGAGCTATTTTTTTGAGAGATTTTGAAAATGAATCAGTAAGCGAGACCTCTACCTTTTTGTCTTTAAGAATTTTAAACAATTGCTCAATATGGGGGATAAATTCTTTTTGAAAACCTATCCCATGTATGGTAATGTTCATGCTGGATTTAGGTTATATCTGCAAAAATCGAAGCAGGTTATCTATTCTTTCCTGCTCACCGTTTCCGGACTCTTCTTCCTGGTAATGGTCAATGATTCGGTATCCGAATCTCTCCAACGTTGCCTTGATGTGCCTCACTTCTGATTTATCCAACTTCAGCGTGACCTTTATTTTGCTGTCATCCAACGGATCATTTGAAATAAAACTGCTTAGAATTTTGGCATTTTCTGATTCCACTATCCTTGAAATTTCAAAAAGACTGTAATCTGTCATGAACATGGAGAGAATCAAAACTGCTCCCTGAGATTGAATGGAAAGAGAACCCGCAAATGCACCGATTGCATCCTCCATTGTTACCACCCCCAAATAATTATTTTCTCTGTCGATGACCGCGACCATATTGGTCTGATTTTCGGAGGCCACTTTGATGACATCGTAAATATGCTTGTCCTGATAAACAATACAGGAAATGAATTTTAGTGCAATTTTGCTGATTTGAAGTTCTGGATTATTCAAAGTGTAAATCAATTCTTCAGTAACAAAACCGATGAACCTGTTATTTTCCACTACAGGCAACATATTGGTTCTGATTTCCTCCATCCAGGTCAATGCCATTTTTGCTTTGTCCTTTGGTTTTAATGGTGGAATGAGATTGTTGATAAATTCGTATGCCTGCATGGTTTAAATATATTAAATTGAATCCGAATAATAAAACGTTAACCATTGACGGTAGTTTGGAGATATGGTGGATTAAACCAAATTTCTTTAAATATGATTATCCTGTGAATCACCAATCTTACAAAAGTTTATCCAATTATTGATTATCTCTTTACCATATTGGGTAAGTACTGCCTCAGGATGATATTGAATTCCAACTATGGGGAAACGACTGTGAACCATCGCCATAATTTGACCTTCCTTTGTTTCCAACAATATCTTCAAAGAATCAGGTATTCCTTTAATTTCCAAGGAATGATATCTCGTCACCTCAAAGGATTCAGGAATTCCTACCAACAGATCGTGGTCATTTACCTGATAGACCAAATGGACTTTTCCGTGTACCGGTTTTTGACATTTTTCCAGTTTCCCACCAAAGTACTCCCCAATTGCCTGATGCCCCAAACAAATTCCCAAAACAGGAATTTTGTCATGGTAGTAATCCAAAATCCGCATCAGATTACCTGCTCTGTAAGGCGTTTCGGGACCAGGAGATAAAATCAGACCCTCCCAGTCCTCCTTTATGATTTCCTCCAGTTCTACATCATTCCGGAATATTGACAACTCCAAACCGGATTGTTTGAAATAATCCGCTAGGATATGCGAGAAGGAATCAAAATTATCTATCAACAGCACCATCTGCAGCTAACTTTACCAGTTCCTGAATACCTGCAATGGTATCTTTGATGATCGGTGTAAATTGATCCAAATACATGATGACAAAAGGAGCTATGGGTTCAACATAACTGTATGACTTCGAGTCTTCGATCCATTCCTTTGGGACAGAAAACTCAAAAGAATTGGCCACCCAAAGCAAAAGACTCAAAATAAAGGCTGTTTTAAAAATTCCAAGTATCCCTCCCGCTACGCTGTCCACAGAACCCAGAATGGTGAAATCCAATGTTTTTTTCACCATATAAGCCAATCCTCTGATGATCAATATCACACCTAGAAATATCATCAGGAAGGCGGCAAACGGTAGAAAAAAAGTAAGCTGATCCACCCTTTCTGCCAGGAAAGTCGTCCCCCAATCCATAAAATGAAAAGCAAGGATAATGGCAATGATAAAAGCAACAATAGAAAGGATGCTGATAAACAAACCTTGCTTGTAGCCGCTATAGGCACCCATAGCCAGAAATATAACAATGATCAGATCCAGCATCCTTTTTGAAAATCAACCCAATAAGGCCTTTACTTTCTGTGAAATGACTTTGCCATCTGCCTTTCCGGCCAATTCCTTGGTAGCTGCACCCATTACTTTTCCCATGTCTTTGGGACCTTCTGCACCCACCTCACTGATTATTTTTTTGAGGGCCGCTTCCAATTCCTCTTCGGTCAGTTGCTTGGGTAAAAACTCATTGATGATTTCAAGCTCTGCCATTTCCACAGCATAAAGATCTTCCCTGTTTTGCTGTTTATAAATGTCAGCCGAATCTTTTCTCTGCTTTGCCGCTTTGGTGAGGAGTTTCATTTCATCTTCAGAAGTGATTTCTCCCTTACTGCCACCTTTGGTTTCTTCCAACAAAATCAAAGACTTAATCGCCCGAAGGGCCCTTAACCTGTCCTTGTCCTTGGCCAGCATGGCTTTTTTAATTTCACT
Source organism: Aquiflexum balticum DSM 16537 (assembly GCF_900176595.1). Taxonomy (GTDB): domain Bacteria; phylum Bacteroidota; class Bacteroidia; order Cytophagales; family Cyclobacteriaceae; genus Aquiflexum; species Aquiflexum balticum. The sequence goes on along the minus strand of NZ_LT838813.1, from coordinate 1,350,920 downwards.
TTCTACACTTGGCTTTAAACTCATAGTCTTGTTGTTTGTGTTATAGGTGTAAATTTGTCACAAAATTATCTTTTAATTTAGGAAAATGACCAAACTGAGTGTAAATATTAACAAGATAGCTACCCTTAGGAATGCAAGGGGGGGCAATAATCCGGATGTTGTAAAAGTTGCTTTGGACTGTGAAAGGTTTGGCGCACAGGGCATAACTGTGCACCCGAGACCTGATGAAAGACATATCCGCTACCAGGATGTCATTGATCTGTCCAAAGTGGTGACAACCGAATTCAACATTGAAGGATATCCCGACAGGAGATTTATGGAAATCATCCGCTTGGTCAGACCGGCACAGGCCACGTTGGTTCCCGACCCTCCGCATGTACTCACCTCCAATAATGGATGGGACACCATCACCCATCAGGAAATGCTAAAGGACATTGTAGCAGAACTACATGAGTCAGGAACCAGGGTATCCATCTTTATCAATCCGGAGACCAAATATTTTGAGCCGGCCAAAACGACGGGGACTGACCGGGTTGAACTTTATACGGAACCTTATGCAACTCTTTTTCCTAAGGATAGGAATGCCGCAGTCAAACCATATGTTGAAGTAGCGCTCCTTGCAAGAGAACTGGGCTTAGGACTCAATGCCGGACATGATTTGGATCTGCATAATCTTCAGTTCCTGAAAAAAAATATTCCGTTTTTGGATGAGGTATCTATCGGGCATGCCCTGATTTGTGATGCCTTGTATTTTGGATTGGAGAATTCGATTCAGATGTATAGAAGGCAGTTGGAGGATTAGGAAGACTTGAGATTTTAGACGTGAGACGTGAGATGCGAGAACCGAGAAATAGTATGGATTTAGGGTTAAAAATGCCGTGGGAATCGCCGAAATAATAGCCCGCTAATTTATTGCCGGGATTACAGATTAGGTTTGAATTCTAAAGTGCCTTAGGCACGGACGATATTAAAAACAATCAAAATTAAATTAGAATTTGCAGATTGATAGAACAAAAAAGAGAATTTTTTGAATAGAATACGCTACTCCTTCAAACTATTCCTCCAAGCAAAAGCCAACATGGGCAATTGCTGATAGCTGTTGACGCCGGCTTTGACTCCTTGGGTTTTAAGGAAGAGATCATTGGACTTGCGGCTGATTTCCAGATTGAAGGGTTTGATTTTTTGTTGGGCAATCTGAATGGAAACCAGATCATTCTTGATTCCTTTTGGCAAGGTTTTATAAAACTCCGTAAATTCTTCTTTGGAAATCCTATAAAGGTCATTCATCTGATAACGCAATAATCTTAGTTGCCCTGAATACTGAAGCAAAGGGTCATCTGAATTAGAGCAAATCACCCATCCGATGAAATTGGCCTCCCCTTCATCAGTCACACCGTAGCTATGGGCCATTTCATGTGCAATTGTAAAAGGCTTTTCCAATGGATGTAAGGTAGGGTCTATATAGCTTTCAGCGGTATAGGGAAAATATATGCCCAAAATCCCCATCCTCCGCATAAATCCGGCAGGATAAAATTGCTTGGTTCGTGGCTCCCCTGTAAAATTCAATCCAAGAAGATACATGTTTTCCCGCATATTGGCCCTTACCAGTTTTTCCAAATCCGGATAATCCATGATACTTTCAATGGCCACAGTATCCTCTTCAATATTGTACCGCAATTGATTCAGGATATTTCTGGTCAGTTGTAATTCACCCATCAATTGTTCCTGACTTAGGGGTAAGGGCTTCATCCCGATTTGCTCAAAAATTGGGATCCTTTGATAATTGTAACCCCAAAGAATTAAAAAGAGGAAAACAAGTGCTCCCAATGAATTGCTCAAAGACCTGATGGAATATCCCAGTTTATTTTTCCACCCCTCTTTTCTAAGAAGGTGATAAATATAGATGCCTATAAAAACAAAGACAGAAGCAACAAAAATATAAACCGTGGCAAAGGGCAATTGGGAAATGGTTTTGTCCACCAGGTTTCTTATTCCGGGAAACAGGGTCCTGGAATATAATTCCTCTGTCTTCTCAGGGTATTTAATGGCAAAATGCCTGATCAGAATACTGATCAGGCCTAATAACGTCCACGTCCAATTGCCACGAAACATCAGATCAAACTCCCTCTGCCTGTACTTCTTTTACTTCCGGCAGCATTCTTGTCAAAAGATTTTGGATACCTGCTTTTAAAGTAACTGTGCTGGAAGGGCAACCTGAACAACTCCCCTGCAACAATACTTTAACAATCCCATCCTGAAAGCTGTGGAAAACGATGGCACCACCATCTTGTTCCACTGCCGGACGGATATATTCGTCCAAAATACCTTTGATTTTTTTGACAGTTTCAGAATCATTTTCATCAAAAAGAGGATCCTTGTCAAAATTAAACTGAACGGCTGCTTTCCCTGATTCCAGGTATTTTTTGATATGGTCTCTGATAAAGTCCTGGATTTCTATCCAATCCACATCGCCTTTTTTGGTAACAGTAACAAAATTTGAAGCAATAAAAACCCTATCCACGGATGCAAAATTGAACAATTCGTGGGCTAAGGGAGAGTTTTCGGTGCTGGCCTGATCTGGATAATCAAAACTCACTCCTTCATCAGCCAACATAAAGTTCACTACAAATTTCAAAGAATTTGGATTGGGGTTGGCCTCAAGGTAAATATGTACGGGTCTTTTCTGTGCTTGTAACATGGTTGATCAATTTTTTCAGATACTTACTCCCTTATACCACCAAAGTAAAGGATTAGTTCCTTTTGAAGTTATTTTTGGAGTTTTGTTTTTGCTACCTGGAATAGATAGGTCAATGTAATTTCAATATTGGTTGAATTCATATCAAAAATTCTATCCTGTCCTTCGGGTCTGCCAAATTCATAAGAAAACCTGACATCTCCTTCCAAAGTACTTTTACCAAACAATTTTGACAACCCTGCACCTCCCGTCAATCCATACATAAACCTATTTGGATCATCATTTGCACCACCATAAGTTGGCAGATTGGTTGGATCTTCAAATTCCCTCAAAACATCAGTGGCATTTATCATATAGCCGATGTGTGGGCCTATTTTGATATGAAATCTTCCACTTTTACCTGCATAGAAATTCGCTAAAAATGGTATTTTTAAATACTCCAATTCTGTCTGATTGGTTTCACCTAAATCAGACTCCTGAGTATAGCCCAAAGTCAGGTATTGCAATTCAATTTGAACTCCGGCATTTTTATTATTGAAATGTTCAAAAACAAAGGAAAATGTTGGGGCAGCTATACCGCTGGTACGTATTGAGGGTCTGCCCAATTCATATAAGTAAGACATTCTGGAAATTGAATATCCACCCCTAATTCCAAAGCTTGTTTGGGCCGAGGTATTACCCAAAGCCAAGATCATTAAAATTGATAAAAGACAAAATCCTTTAAAATGCATGTTCAAAATTAAGTTTTGTTGGGATATTTTGTCCGTTTCATCCAAAATTGAACTATGCTTTTCAAAATATTAACTCAAATCATGAATTTTTCACTACTTCTTTCCACTATCCTTGATATCGTCAATATCCTCTCTGTCCTTTAGCTTTTTATCCTCTACGTTTTTGTTCAGAAATTCGTTGATTTTATCAATTGGAAAACTACTGGAAATTTCGCCAAAGGAATTGATGTTCATTTTAAAACCTTCAAGATCCTTATGGACTTTAGGGGTTTCTTCTTTTTTTGCCTTCTTTGCCATGTTTTCAAAGATTTACCTTTAGTTTACCTAACGAATATGATATTCTTTTGATTAGTTCTTCTTTTCCAATTATACTGAACACTGCCATCAGGTCAGGTCCTGCACCTACGCCTGTTACGGCCAACCTTACTGCCTGCATAACCTTTCCGAGTTTGATTCCATTGGACTCTGCTGCCTCTTCCAAAATGGATTTGGCGGATTCAGCATTGAATTCTCCGGAGTACAGTTTCAGTTTTTCCATATAGGTACCCAACACAGTAACGGCTTCATTGTTCCATTTTTTGGAAGCCACAGCCTCATCAAATTCCGTCGGAGCATGGACCATAAACTTTCCTTCTTTCCATAAATCGGTTGGGAAAGTTGCCCTTTCCTTCATGATATGAGCAATCTGGGCACCTTTAGCAGGGTCCAAACTTATACCCTCTTTTTCAAGATCAGCAAAAAGGTATGCTGCAAGTTCCTCATCAGATTTGGCTCTGAGGTATTGTTCATTGTACCACTTTGCTTTATTGATATCAAATTTTGTACCTGATTTACCTATTCTTTCAATAGAGAAGGCTTCTATCAATTCATCCAGAGAAAACAGTTCCCTATGGTCACCTGGATTCCAGCCAAGAAACGCAAGGAAATTGAGGAATGCCTCCGGCAGATAGCCCTGTTCACGAAAACCCATGGCTTTCTCCCCGGTATTCGGATCAGTCCAATCCATGGGGAAAACCGGAAAACCCTGCTTATCTGCATCTCTCTTCGAAAGTTTACCATTTCCATCAGGTTTCAACAGCAATGGTAAATGTGCAAATTGGGGCATGGTATCCTCCCAGCCAAAATATTTATAGAGCAAGACATGCAAAGGCGCGGAAGGCAACCATTCTTCCCCTCGGATCACATGCGTGATTTTCATCAGGTGGTCATCGACGATATTTGCCAAATGATATGTTGGCATACCGTCAGATTTCATGAGAACTTTATCATCCAATGTACTGGAATGCACCATCACCCAACCCCGGATCATATCATTCAATCTTACTTCTTCTTTCCTTGGAATTTTGACTCGGATCACATAAGGTTCTCCCGACGCTAATCTTTCTTTGACCTCATCTTCAGGAAGGGTAAGAGAGTTCTTCATCTGTGTCCTCGTGATAGAATTATACTGCGGAGAAACCACTCTTGCTGCAGTAAGTCTTTCTCTCATAGCTTCCAGTTCCTCTGAAGTGTCAAAGGCATAATAGGCATGTCCTTTTTCGATCAGGTCCATGGCATATTGCATATACATGGGTTTTCGCTCAGACTGACGGTAAGGGCCACAATCTCCCGGATTCCAGGGACTTTCATCAGGACCTATTCCCAACCAATCCAAGGCATCTTTGATATATTCCTCTGCACCGGGCACAAAACGTGTCTGATCAGTATCTTCTATTCTCAGCAGGAATCTCCCCCCGGTTTTTCTGGCAAAAAGGTAATTGTATAAGGCAGTTCTCACTCCACCGATGTGTAATGCTCCGGTAGGAGAAGGTGCAAATCTTACGCGTACTTCCTTGTTCATGGTATAGATTTATTCTTGTAACATGTGAAATATTTACACATGTTTAATATTCTTTTTGGATTAAGGCTGCAAAGATAAGAAAAGATGGGGATACCTTAATTAATGACTTGGATAAAGGTAAAGAATAATGGGTTTTGTTTCTGTCTGACCAAAAGGCAGGATTAAATGGACTGGAAAAAATCGAATATATGATTATAGGTAAAACCAACAATAAAAAAAGGGAACCCGATCGGATTCCCTTTTTGAGACATAGATAATTAAGCCTCTTTTCTGTGTCTGATTTTTTCTTTGATTTTGGCAGCCTTACCTTGACGACCTCTAAGGTAGAACAATCTCGCCCTTCTCACTTTACCTTCTCTCAACAATTCGATTTTATCGATTGATGGGGAAAGAATCGGGAAAATCCTTTCAACACCCACACCATTGGATACTTTCCTTACTGTGAAAGTTTCTCCGTTGGAGTTGGGGTTTTTTCTTTGAATAACAGTTCCCTGGAATTGCTGAATACGTTCTTTATTTCCTTCAGTGATTTTCACGTGAACATTGATAGTATCGCCAGCCTTGAAAGAGGGGAATTTATCTCTTGCCACACTGTATTCTGATTCAACAAATTTAATTAGTTCGCTCATAGCTTTATATTTTATGTGCTTGCAGCTTATCGCCACAGAGCTATTTTGATAGATTCAATTTATATTATTTACTAAAATCGCCTTCCAAACCCTTGCCTTCCAATAAGTCAGGCCTGCGTTCCTTTGTCCGGCGAACCGATGCTTCAAATCTCCAGGAATCAATTTTTGACTGGTGACCTGACAATAATACTTCCGGCACCTTCATACCCTCATATTCTGAAGGTCTTGTATATACCGGTGGGGCTAGTAAGCCATCCTGGAAGGAGTCTGTCATAGCAGATGTTTCATCATTAAGAACCCCGGGAATCAATCTGATAATCGCATCAGCTACAACTGCTGCTGCCAATTCTCCTCCCGAAAGTACAAAGTCACCTATGCTGATTTCTCTGCTGATCCATTTCTGCCTGACTCTTTCATCTACGCCTTTGTAGTGACCGCATAGAATGATGAGGTTTCCTTTCAGAGAAAGTTCATTCGCCATTTGTTGGTTGAATGTCTTTCCGTCGGGAGTCATATAAATGACTTCGTCATATTCTCGTTCACTTTTCAGGAATTCAATGCATTTTGCTATAGGGTCTACCATCAACACCATCCCTGCACCTCCTCCAAAAGCATAATCGTCGACTTGCTTTTGTTTGAAGCTGGAATAATCCCTTAAGTTGTGAACCCGTACTTTGGCTATTCCTTTATCTTCTGCTCTTTTCAGAATAGAGTGTGAAAAAGGACCTTCCAATAAGCCCGGAACAACCGTGATGATATCTATTCGCATCAGTCTTCCAAGTATATGTCAAGTAATCCTGTGGGCAAAAGGCAATAAACTTTCTTTTCTGCCTTGTCAACTTTTAGAATAATCTGGTCCTGAATAGGAATCAGCACCTCTTTTCCTTTATGGTCAACGCCCAATAAATCCTGGGTTTCTAAGTCATATATGACTTTTACATTCCCGATTGATCCTAGATTTTCATCTAAAACCTCAAATCCAATCAATTCATGGTAATAATATTGTCCTTCTTCGAGCTCTTGCAATTCTTTTGCGGGAAGATACAATGCTGATCCCACCAATTTACTTGCTTCATCTACCGAATCGAAATCCTCAAATTTTGCCAAAACTTTGTTATTGTGTGACAATACAAAGTGTTCGATAAAAAAAGGAACCAATCTCGATTTTTGCTCTAGGAAGACTTGCTTGAGGTCTTCGTAATCTTCCGGATAATCAACATCCAAAACTATACTTACCTCACCATGAAGACCATGAACTTTGGCTACATAGCCCAATTGAAAACAATTGTCTTTGTTCATGGAATAAGGGAATTTTACGCTTGGGATTCTTCTCCTTCTGCAGATGCAGCAGGGGTTTCTTCCTCTGCAGGAGCTTCTGTCACAGCAGGGGCTGCAGCGGCTTTAGCATCATCTTCTCTTTTCTTGATGGCATCAAGACGAGCCTGATTTTTGGCTGTTTCTGCGTCCATTGCCTTCTGACGGGCATCAATTTTCGCTTGCGTCAACCTATCCACCTTACCGGTGATTGCGGTATCTTTGCTTGCTTTCCAAGCTTCGAATTTCTCATCAGCCTGTTCTTGAGTGATAGCACCTTTGAGTACACCGATTTGAAGGTGTTTTTGCAATAATACACCTCTGTAAGAAAGCATTGCCTTTACAGTATCTGTAGGCTGTGCACCATTCAACAACCATTTGAGAGCACGCTCATTGTTGATGTTAATAGATGCAGGGTCAGTGTTGGGATTATAAGTCCCTAATTTGTCGATAAAGCGTCCATCCCGTGGAGCTCTAGCATCAGCTACTACTACGTCATAGATGGCCATTTTTTTTCTGCCTCTACGCGATAATCTGATTTTTACTGCCATATAAATTTGATATTTAGTGAATTGATGGATCCCGTCCATCTTAATTTTTGGACTGCAAAGATAGAATTAATATTTCGAAATGCACAAATGGCTTTAAATATATTTGCTTGAATGGCGGATTATGCTTTAAATTGCGACTCGATTTTAGAGCCAAGAGCCAAGAGCCAGGAAACAAGACTGTTTCGATTCTTGTTTCCCCGAAATACTTCGGGACAAGCTTTGTCTCTTGCTTCTATAATTCTCAAACCAGGCCTCGTAGTTCAATGGATAGAATAGAAGTTTCCTAAACTTTAGATATGGGTTCGATTCCCGTCGAGGCTACTACTTTGATTTACAATGATTTAAGGGATGACTTCATCCCTTTTTTTGTGTCTTTACCCAAACCTTGCAGTTGGTAGGAAGGATTTTTTGGAAAAACTTCATTTAGAAATATGTGAGGTTTAAGGGTAGAGGGGAAAAAAGCTATTATAAGATTTAGGTGTTTGGGGAAAAAAAACCAGACTTATCTCTCTATATTTAATAATTAAGACTGCTTTTTTTAAGACTTATAAGGGTTTTAAGTGTAAAAGGAAAGACAAAACAAAAACAACAAGATCATGAACTGATTTTTCAGAATCATGAAGAATTAAAATCCCACGAAATGATTGACAAAAAAATCACCACACTTATTGGTAAAGCCATACGGGAAGGGAAATACCTGAGCATCACCTACAAAAATAAGGATGGGGATACTAAGCCTTTTTGGATAAGCATTTTAGATATTAATGAAAGTGATGAACTGCGGGTAAACATGTTCAATGTTACAAAAGATGATCCCCTTCTAAATAGAAAAATCTTTATTTCAGGCATTCAAACTGCCGAAATCCTGAAATTTTCACACTATGATGTGTCTGAAAATCTGATCATAAAGCTGGATGAAGATGAAAGTTTGCGGATTTATGGATTTGACCGGTATGACAATAATGTATTGAACTACTATTTAGAATGTTACAAAGCCAATAAAGACCCGTTTCTTTTCAAAACACATTTAATTCCCGGGGTTGATTTGACGGAATTATCGAAGAATAATCCATATCCCTTAACAGCAGAGCTCCAAAAGCAGATTATAAAAGATATCTATCATAATGATTACAGGAAGTATTATGATTATGAATTGGCTATCAGTGAATTTTCAATTGATTTACATTCGAAGGGTAAATTTGTAATTGCATACAGAAAACTCACTTTTGATCCCGTAGACAAAAAATTACATTTAAGTAGTAAAACACTATTTAATTCAAACTTTTATATAAAAGGTGTCAAGCATTCTTTGTCTTACTACACCGATTTGAGTCCAGCAGATTTTGAAGGGATTTACTTAAAAGCAAAGTCTGATGCCGTAGAATTACTACGGGCCAATTTCAAAATTGGCGAATTGCCAAATACAAGGCCGGAAGTAGTTATACTAGGATATGCACAGATAGATATATCAGGAATTTACGACAGCATACATTCAGAATTTGAGCAAAAAAAGATGGAGGTTCCCTTGAGGGCATTTTTTCAAAATCTATCATTGCTTGATAGAAAAAACCGAAAAGAACCTCACATTGTGCTGTATGACCGCAATATTAATATCGATCAGATTCAAACTATTTACAATGCGTTAAAATACCCTGTTACCTATGTACAGGGACCCCCTGGAACGGGCAAAACACAAACGATATTAAATATAATTGTGAATTGCCTTACCAATGGAAAAACACTATTGATTTCGTCAAATAACAATGTCCCTGTTGATGGAATTAAAGATAAATTATATTTGGGCAAGTACAGAAACAAAGAAATTCTGCTTCCTGTACTCAGGCTAGGAAATAATGAAAGCGTAGCAAAAGCGCTGAATTTGATTAAAGAAAGGTATGCTTTTGAAACAAAAGATGTACCTAAGGAAGAGCTTTTGTTTAACCTTAAAGAAAAGTCAAAAGAGAAAAACAAAAAGTTGCTTGAAAAGATTGAAAATTACGAAACCAGAATTGAACAGTCACAAAACCTCTCATTTGTTAGTGATCTGCTGTCAAAAGGTGAGAATCATTTATTGGAAAAAGAAAAACAGTCCATTGAAGAAAGACTCAAGCAGATACCTGAAACCAACAATGATGATTTTGATGATTTATACGAAGTGATAAAAGATAATCATCAGCTGTTACAGTTTTTCTACTTCGAATCATTAAGGTTTTTGAAACTTTTGAAAAACAAGGATTATGCACATTTGATTGAAATACTGGATATTGAGGAATCCGGTAAACAGGTAAGAGAATTTAATAAATGGATTGCTGATGACGACAACCTGGAGAAGCTCACTAAGGTGTTTCCCATTATTCTTACTACCAATATATCAAGCCGTAAGCTGGGGCGAAAATACAAATTTGATTTGCTGGTAATGGATGAAGCCGGTCAGTGTGATATAGCCACTAGCCTGATTCCTATTTCAAAATGCAAAAATATGGTTCTGATTGGAGACACAAACCAGCTAAAGCCGATTGTTGTCTTTGAAGAAAGTAGAAATCAAAATTTGATGAGCCAGTTTGAAATAGACAAGACCTACGATTATTACAATAATTCCATCCTCTCAATTTTTAAAAGGATTGATAATATTTCGAGAGATATCTTGTTGAGCTATCATTATCGCTGTGGCAGAAAAATCATTAATTATTCAAATATGCGGTTTTACGAGAATAGGTTAAACCTTTCGAAGATAAAAATAAATGGAGAACTGAAGCTGATTGATGTGAATAATTTAAACCAAAAGGATAAAAATTCAGCTATTGAAGAAGCACAGGAGATAGTAAAATATATCGTAGACAATCAATTAACGGATGTTTTCATCATCACACCTTTTAGAAGCCAACAAGAAGTTTTGAATCAATACCTGGAAAAGGCAAAAGCCAATGAAAAAATAGATTCATCGGTAAGTTGTGGTACGATTCACAAAATACAGGGACAAGAAAACAAAACCATCATCATATCCACTTCCATATCAAAAAACACAAGATCCAGAACTTACGACTGGATAAAAAACAACAGCCAGTTAATTAATGTCGGAGTTACAAGAGCACGGGAAAATTTGATTGTAGTAGCCGATAAAAAGGCAATAGATATTCTATCTAAAAAAGATGATGATTTGTATGCCCTGATTGATTATGTACAAAAAAACGGTTCTACACAAATCCAACAAAGCATTGCTAATAGGTTTACAATCGGATTTTCGAATGATTCAAAATTTGAAGACGAATTTTATAAAACCATGAGCCATTACTGCACTGTACAGGGTACTCGTTTTGAAAGAAATGTGAGAGTATTGGATATTTTTCCAGAAGAAATAAACAACCCTGAGGTTAACCAAAAAGAATTTGATGGCGTAATTTTTAAAGGGAGAATTCCAAAAGTAGTATTTGAAATAAATGGGGCTGAACATTATAAAAACAAAAAGAGAATTGATTCAGATAAGATTAAAATGAAGCTACTGACTTCTAAAAATATTGATAGAATTTTTATACCAAATCAGTATGTTAAACATTATGAATTTATTCGGGAATTAATGAATAAAATCAAAGGAGGTGTTTATCAAAAAACATTATTTGAAGGATAGGATTCCATTAACTGAAACGAATCAAACTAATGAAAAAATAAATTTAGTCCATTGACTAGAACTCAGCCAATACTAAGAGTTTTGGGTTAGGCGGATTATTGGAAAATTTCAGGCTTTCTCTTCTTAATAAAGAAATTGTTTTTTAACATTATGGCCTTACGAAATTCCCTAAAAGCAGGTGGGGGACAGTTCATAATTGAAATTACTCACCCCCTCCAAAAACCTCTCCATAATCTCAAAACTACCGGAAAATCCATGTCTCTCCCTGAGGTAGATTTTGGTGGTTTGGACGTTTGAATGGGCTAAGACTTGGCGGATTTCTTCTTCCCAATACTTTTCCATAACACATTTTCTTTAATTCAAACAATAATGGTTTTGGGTAGCATAAAATTATCCACCTAAGGATTGGCCAATAATCCTACGTGTTTCCGAAGATTAAAATTACCCTGTACAAGGGATTTCTTAGTTGGAAGGGAATGGGTAATTTTGGAGGAAGGGAACGCTGATTAGATAAATCAAAATCTAGTTCGAAGTGATTTTTGAAAAAACCTATTATTTATTGTATATCTTAGTTCAAAGCCAACTGATTTGGACGGCTTTGTTCTTTAAATTTGTTATAATAAGTAAGTTGAACTAAACCTCCTTCGTCGGTAGTTTTTAGGTTACTATAAGTATCTCATTTTTAGCAATATGTATTAAATTTATTCCATGTTTGACCTTTAATTCATTTAATCATGGGAAAAAAAGTTTGCGTCAGAAGATATACGGAGAAATGGTTTACAGAAACTATTCCCCAGAAGTATCAAGACCTACATCGGCCTTGTATCTGTAGTTTCCAGACACTTTGGAATGTGCATAAAAACGGCACGCAAGAAAATTTTTGTCATTTTTTAAGATACCAAAAGGTACACAATAGTCCTAGTTTTCAAAGAGCTTTTCCAATTTCTGAAAACAGTCCGTTCCTATTGTACAACTGATAAATTAACTCCTTTTTTCCTGTATTATTTGCAATTCCCAATCCCTGCGGTATCTTTAGTTCATAATTTGGAAGTTGGTAAATTATAAAATTTTGTTGATCTGAAGGGGAGAAAACATCATACAACTTCTTTATACTGGTATCCGGTGAACCTGCTTTTGTTTATTTTGAATTAATGTCAAACCTAATATCCATTTAAATTAATTTATTATGAAAAAATCCATTTTCCTTTCCTGTTTGCTTATCAGCATTGCCTTCAGTACACAAGCACAAATAGAAAACAATACTTCATTTAATGAATGGAAAATCGTTACCGTGGTAGAGTCAATTGTACCAATGGGCATTGGTAGGTCAAGAATGATTGAAAACATGACTGATGTGAATACGGACCAGTTCAGAACCTCCAGGACGGATGGAAAGACCTCTTCCCAAAGAGAGGTAAGTCGCAGTGAGCTTAAAGTGGACAATTTTGATGAAGCCAAATTGCTTAACTTCTTCAGTGCTGCAGGTATTAATTTCCAAAACATTGCCTCCAATGACGCGATGATCGGCGCAAGAATCATGGAGTTGGAATCTGAAGGATATTCCCTGATTTATGTAACCAGTGGTGTGGAGAGCCATGCAGGAGCGGAAGACAGTAGCGGTATTTTCATTACCAGGATGTTTTTCAAAAGATCAATAATGCAATAAAAACGACTCGGGGAATTCTGAATATAAAACCCTATGAAAAGAATAATCTTACTATTCACCTTCTTTATCCTGCATTCCATTCATCAGGCCAACGCCCAGACCATCGAAACCATTATCGAAGAGCTGCCTCCTTACTTTTCAATTCTCACTACTTGGGGGGTAAGGCCTGAATGGGATGAAAAATCAGAAAACATCTATTTTCTCAGTAAGCTGGTTGGGGATGTTTACAAAATTCACATTGCCACAAAAGAAATAAGCCAGGTCACCTCAGGTTTTTACCATGGAGGAATCCATCGGGTTTTATGTCTGTCTAATGGAGACTTGCTCCTGGCCATGGGGCCCAATATTTTTGATGCCAATGATCCGGAAAAAGACCGACATAAGGGCCTGGGCCTTTATGTGCTTACCAAATCAAATCCGGACAAACCCTATCCCTTGAATGCCTATTGTGACGAGGGCCCCGCAGTCTCCAAAAACAGCATGAAAATAGCCTGGACTTTGAAAGGACAGAGAGAAATTCAGGCGGGAGAAATAGTGTATGAAAATGGCATTCCTCAGCTGAAAGATGTGAGTACGATCATTTCCTACAAGGATTCATCTGCCTATGTGCGGTTGGAAACACAGGATTTCAGGCCTCCCCTCAACGAAGAACTGATTTACACACATTATTGGGGGGATGAGCGGGACCAATATTACAATTCCCAAGTGTTTGTGTTTAACCTGATCACCAAGGAAACTAAAAAATATACCGATTTACCAAAAAGCTACAATGAAGCTGAGGGGATTTTCCATGACGGAAAATACATGGTCATTGAAAGTGACCGACATCAACCCATGGAAGAGAGAAATAAATATAAACTTGATATTTATAAGCTATCTCTGGATGGGAGCGGGGAAGTAGAGCGTCTTGCGGATTTCTCCACTCGGTATTTCAACAAAATCAAGTCCGATAATCCGGTAGTAAACCATCAGGGAAATATGATCGCCCATCAATTTGGATTTCAAAAAGGAGCCGGAGACGGGCGGGGCATATTTTTGTTTGACCTGGAGGCCTATGAGAAATATAAACAGCAGGCCAAAGAATAAGCAAGGAATAGCTCTGGCTGTCCTATTGAAACCTGATCAATATTGTTTGATGGAAATGATTACATGAAAAGGGTTGCATTTTCGCCCTCAAATTGCCCCATGTTGAATCACCGGGAAACCCATCTGCCTGTGTTCCCGGTAATTCAAACATTATTTAGAATCTAACTGCAATTTGGCGGCACTTCCCGTACCGTACTTTGTGTTTCGATGAATTTATCCAAAATGGTAAAGCCGGTCAAGGTAACCACCACAGAGTTTTCCTCCACGCTATTGATTACCCCATTGAAGTTTGAAAAAATAAAGAGTGACTTAATCTCCTCACCTGTAAGTGATCTTCCATTTTCATTTCTCCCCGAAATCCGGATACGCTGAACATAGTTGACCCTGACGTTTTCATAGTATTGGTAAGCATCATACACCAATGAAGCTGATCTTGGTGGAACTGTGATCACACGGCTGGAAAAATAGCTTTCGCTCTTACTGATGGTTTGGGATTCATATTGCGAAGAGGAGGAAGTAATGGATTGGCTCCATTCAAATCCTTTGGTCACAGAGGCATTGTACTCTGCACCTTTCCCAAAAAATGAAGCCTTGATGGTTACCCCTAAGGTGGCAGAAACAGACACCGACTTGCTGGTATTGACAGAAATGGATTCTGACCAACCTACGGTAGTAGTGCGCACCTCGCTGAAATCTGCCCCGACGGTCTGCTGTAGCTGCCCTCCACTGCAATTGGTAAGGGTACTGTTGAAACTGAACCCGGAGGTTACCTTGGGAAGGATGGGCTCAAGGATGGATGAGGTGATGGGCTGTGCGCTCCATTCCACTTCTTTGGCCACGATCCTCATGGTAAAATTTTTTGCCCCCGGAAAATTGACGGTCAGTCCAACACCAGCTGCTTCCCGTATGGGCCTGTTCCTGTGATCGAGCAACTCAAATACTCCATCCCTGACTTTTCGAATCTGAAAGTGATATGATTCCTTATCAGAATTGGAAACATTAATGAGGCTGTTTCTTCCTGAATTTACAGGAGCGATGTGTATTCTTGCAGGAATGCTTGCCCCATAAAAGGCCTCTGTCACCCTTAAATAATGGCCCGTGCTAACCAATCGGATATAAAAAGTATTCCCGCGTCCAGGTACAGGAAATATATTGAAAAGAAAGTCAGGCTGATCTCCTGAGAAGGTTTCATTGGTACTGAATGTCATCACATTTCCAAAATTTGGTGTTCTGTTCCAACGCATGGCTTGGGGTACTGGCATCCCCTCGTCGTTTAATTTTTGAAAATAAAGACCAGTACCTTCCATCAGCAGCAAGTCGGAAGCTTCTTCGGTTTCTTGTACGAAATCCGCATTGATGGTAACAGGACTAAGGTTGGGCAAAAGGGAGATCGTACCCAAGTTGGACTTTGTTACAATTTCCTGATTTGTCTCATCTTTGAGGGTAACTAAGACCTGAACCCCATCAGTAATTTGAGTAAGCTGGGCCTCGGTCAGTTCATTGACCGGAAACTTCAGTAAACCCATAAACCCAAATGGGTCCAATGGAACAGTTTTTCGTAACACTTCACCTGAGGTTTGGATTTCCACTTCAGCCACAGTAGGCCTGTACCCTTTTCGTGCAACCTGCCTGGCATTAAGAACCAGGCCGACTTCACCCTCATAAGCATCCAGTTCATTTTCGGAAATTCCCTGACCTTCTTTTATTTCCCCTGGAGGGGGCGTGGGCTCTTCATTCTCTGTACAGGAAAAGTGGAACAGGAGTAATAAACCTGTCATTAAAGCAATAAATCCGTTTTTGTTTTTCATGATCTGCATTTTTAAAAAGGAGACTCAAGCAATAAAATTGCATTTTGACAAACCTAGTCCTTTGGTGGGGGGATTGGAAAAAAAAAGGGGAGACAAATGGTATACTCCACCCAAAAAATCCTTACAATCAGGTAATTACAGTGAAATAATGACTTTTTCCAGGGAATCGCCGGTTTCAAGGCCCATCTTTTTACGGAGCCTTTGCCTGGCTTTTTTGATTCCTGGCAGGGAAATATGGAGGATATTGGCCATTTCCTTGGATGAAAGATTCATTTTGATCAGCGCCATCAAGCGGTATTCACCGGGTGAGAGGCCGGGATATTGATTGGCTGCTCTTGAAAAAAAATCAGGATGGACCTCTTCAAAAAATCTGGCAAAAGTATCCCAGCCATTATCATCCCTGAGATCGGAGCTGATGGTCTTTATCAGATCCTGATAGCCGGCTTGCTTGTCTGATTCGTTCAGCTTTTGGGTGATAAGCAGGAGGTTTTCCAGGGTTTCGTTCTTTTTGGCAAGGTGCAGGGCCTTTGTTGTCAGTTCTCTGGACTTGAAATGGAGCTCAGCATCCATTTTCTGTTTTTCGAGTTTATTTTTTTTCATCTTTTGCCGGAAAGCATACCAGCCCAAACCCAGGGTCAGGGACAAAAGGAACAGACCGGATCCCAACAGGATTTTTTGGAGACGGGAGATCTGTGATTTTTGTTCCAGGAGCTGAATGGCATTTTGTTGGATTTTGATTTCATTTTCTTTGGTTTCCAGATCAAAAAGGGTTCGCAGTTCTTCAATCTGCCGGGATTTTTCCGCATTGAAAATAATTTTATCGAGGCGGGTATACTCTTTGAAATCCTCCAGGGCCCCGGAGGGATTGCCCATGGTTTCGAGTGCCTTGGACCGGAAGAAATAGGCCTGGCTTTGTGCTTCCTGGGAACCCGACTGCCCTGCCAATTCAATGGCGCGGTTGAGGTAAGGAAGGGAAAGATCCGGTTTCCCCATTTCCACATAGCATTGTCCCAAAATATTGGAAGCTTCTATGGTTTTGATGGAATTTTGTGTTTCCTCCGCAATCCTCAATCCTTTAAGCAGTACTTCCTCTGCCTGGCCATATAATTTTTGGGATAAATATACCTTGCCCAGGTTGTAATAATTGGTGGATTCTATGTCCTTGGCCCCCATCTGACGTGAGATTTCAGCACTTTGAAGCAGGTAAGAGATGGCTTCATCGTATTCCTTTAGATAAAAATAGGTATTGCCCATATCATTAAGTGCCTGGGCAATATAAAATTGGTCATTTTGATCCTGGTATATCTTCAGGGCAAGCTGATTGTATTCAATGGATTTGCTATAATTTCCCAATTGGGTTTCTATACCTCCAAGCATATTGTAGGAATCGGCCAGCCGAACATTGTTTTGGAGCGTCTGGAATATCCGGACCGTATGGAGAATCTCTTTCAGGGCAATATTCAGATTTCCTTGCCTGATATGGATCATACCCATCAATTGCAGTTCTGCACCTACATTTAAGGAATCCTTTTGGTCCCGGGTCATGAGTTGGATTGTCTCCCCTAACAGTTCCAGCGCAGGGTCATAGTCCCCCCTGTAGTAATCCAGAATGGCCAACCCATATTTGGCAAGGGCCATTCTTTTGATATTGTCTATCTGCTTGAAAAATGCATAGGCTTCCTCATACCAATAAGTGGCAGAATCATAATTGCTTTTGTTATTATGGAGCACGGCCATATTGTAGCTTGCCATTCCTATTCCCAAGATATCCTGAATACTTTGGGAATATTCCATCTGCATGATGGCATAATCTTTGGCTTTGGATGGGTCGTTGTTCAGGTAAAATTCAAACAGATTTTGAAGGGCAGAAATCCTTTCCAAGCCTTCGGCGCTTTTTTGGTACAGGGAAAGCAAACTATCCAGGTTCCGGTTATCTGCAAAACCAACTGATGAAAAAAACAACATAAAAACCAAAATAAGCCAATATTTCATGGGACAATTATTTCTTTCGGTAATGTTACCAATTTAATCAGATTTTCAAATCCTAGTATACCTTAGATGAACAAAAAATTTAGTGGATAGAATATACAGAGCTCTGATTTTGGTTCATTTCTGCCAATTAATTTTTTATAACACCTTAAAAATCAATCAAAATTGATTTATATTTAACCTTCAATGGATTTCTGAAGCGCTGCTTAACGGCCCGGGGAAAAGGCATTCATTGACCAAAAGTCCTCTTTACGGCACAATTAAAAAAGCATGAAAAACAAAAGCCTTGCAGATTCCAGCTTGGAGGAGCTGAATGCAAAAAAAAAGACATTGGTCACTATCATTATTGTACTCAGCATTCTGATATTGCTTTATGGCGGGTATTTTATTCTCAAACTGGTCACAGGCACCTGGGAGGCCAATAATTCCCTTGGTACTGTAGGTTTCGGTACATTAGGGGTGGTGACTTCCCTTGTATCAGTAAAACTGAGTAGGGTAGGAATAGAAATTAAAAACCGGAAAACAGGGAGATAAGAATTTTTCCCTGTTTTTTCAGCCATTGCCAAAGAGTGCGCCAAAACAGGTCAGATGAACTTGACGCATAATATTTCCGATTTATGCGGCATAATGAACGAGCACGGCGGACAAGAAAGTGCCTCAAATCATATACGTAAGAACCTCAAATTATATTTTAAATAAATCCGATATGCAATGACAGAAAAAGAAGAAATATGGGTTGTTAAAGGATACGAAACTTTTGCATTGTTTGGAGAAAACGCATTAAAAATTGAACAACTTGCAAAGCAAGTGGGAATAAGTAAATCTTCTTTTTATCATCACTTCGCCGACTTGGATATTTTTATCGGGAGACTTCTGCAACACCATTTAAAAAACTCTACAATAATTGCAGAAAAAGAAAAACTTGCCACATCAATTAACCCTGAATTGATAAACATATTACTTGAACACAAGACGGACTTGCTCTTTAACAGACAACTAAGGATAAACTCACACAAACCAAATTATAGGGACACTTTAGTGAGGTCAAATTACATCATTGGAAAGGACTTTATAAATCTTTGGTTGAGTGACACAAAATTGAATATTACCAAACAACAGTCAGAAGGGCTTTTTGAATTGGCTTGGGAGAATTTTTTTCTGCAAATCAATTCAGAAAACATGAATAAAAAGTGGTTTGAAACATACTTTGAAAATTTGAAACGCATTACCCGGAGTTTTGAAAAACCATTGTACGGTAGCGAATAAAATAAAAAGTGAACGAAAACTAAATTTGCGAAAAATAAAAAAACTATGAGTAGCAATAATGTTTTCAAAACTATTTTAGTAGTTCAGACTATTGGACTATTGATTTACACCTTCATCGCCTACCAAATAGAAGGCCCGGACTTGTTTGGTGTATTCATTAATAACATTAAATCATTGAATTGGTCAGGACAATTTAACCTTGATTTTCTTTGTTATCTGACACTATCGGGATTTTGGATAATGTGGAGAAATCAGTTTACCACAAAATCAATAATTTTGGGTGCAGTTGCAATGGTACTTGGTATTGTAATATTTGCACCATACTTACTATGGCTGACTAATAAAGAGAATGGCGACTTAAAACGTGTATTGGTTGGCAACAGGTAGTAGAATAAGCCATTATCCTTCAAGAAATTGATATGAATAGACTTAATAGTTTTTTTCATTCTTCAATCATTTGATTAATCGATATCCATTTGAAATTAACAAGTGGGGAGACCGGCTATTTTGGAAAGATTTTGGGCAATTGTTTATTTTAAGCAAAAAAAAAACCTGCCGAGCGGCAGGTTTCCAATTTTTTGCAGTTTCTGTTTACTTTGGCAACAATACTGCGTCCACAACGTGGATGACACCATTGCTACCTGCAAGGTCAGCAGCCGTTACAGTTGCTCCGTTGATCATTACCTTACCATCTTTGATGGATACTGTCAGGTCCTGACCATTCAAAGTTTTAACTACTTGACCATCAGAAAGGTCAGCAGCCATCACATTGCCCGAAACCACATGGTAGGTCAATACTGAGGTCAATTGATCTTTGCTTTCAGGCTTCAACAGGTTGGCGACAGTTCCATCCGGCAAAGCTGCAAATGCAGCGTTTGTTGGTGCAAATACCGTAAAAGGACCTGTTCCGCTCAACGTTTCCACCAATCCGGCTGCAGTTACTGCCGCAACTAAGGTAGTATGGTCAGGAGAACCTACAGCAATGTCAACTACAGTATTTGAAACTTCAACAGGGACTTCTTCAACCACTTCAACGGTTGTTTCTTCTACTGCTTCTTCTTTTGGAGCATTTCCACAACTGACCAAAAAAGAAGTGGCAACCGTGGCAACTGCCAATGACAATAATTTTAAATTTTTCATAATTATTTATTCCCGTTTAATTTTTTATTAAACTGCTAAGTATCAATATAGTTTTGAATTATTGAAAAGAATATTTTCAATATGATTTTTTACTACTTTGTCAGCAGTGCTGAAATGGGTTTCAAAAAATCAGATAAGTATTTAAAAAACCGAATAGGAACGCAATTTGGGTTAATATTGCAAGCTGTATGAAAATCACATCCTTAAAATATACCGAAAACTATTGCGAAGAAAATATATGGCAACTCTGTCAGCATCCCAAATTGAAGGATTATGTCAAAAAAGTTCTTTTCATTTCGAATGAAAATAAAAACTGTGCTTTCCTTTGTCAGAAATCAGTTACGGGAGAAACAAATGTTTGGTGGGATTACCATGTAATATTACATGCTTCCAGAAAAGGGGAAAATCTGATCTATGATCTTGATTCCACATTGGGTTACCCAACCGAATTCAAGGAATATTTCAGAAAAACTTTTCCTTTTTCAGAAAAACAGGACATAAATACCCAAGCTCATTTCAAATCAATCGCAGCAGAGGTTTTTGTCCGTGATTTCTATTCCGACAGAAGACATATGAAAGACAAGGAAGGGAATTGGCTTTTCGAACCTCCTACATGGCCTTGTATTACTTCTGGAGATAAAATGTCTCTTTCAGATTTATTTGATTTTTCAAAAACCAGCAAGTTGCCGATTCTAAGTCTGGAAGAAATACAGGCAGGAGAATCCGTGATCGATTGATGGGATTAAAGTGTTGAAACTGGCTTGCATCATTTTAATTTTTAGTATTTTTATCGTGTTCAAAAATCAGAACCACCAATCATGAAACTTCTGCGGTATTTATTCATTTCCTGCTTTTTTATTTTGAATGCCTGCTCTGAAAAAAATGATGATTTAAAGCATCAACACTTGGGAACCCTAAAAGCTTTTGCAGAAATGGTGGCCGCCGATGTCAAGCCTATCGCTTTGAGTGAACCCTTATCCACCAATGAGGTGGATGACTTATGGGCGGAAGCACTCGCAATTGCCAAAAAGTATCAGGTTGAGATTTATCGGGAAAAAGATCTGGTGAAGACCATTTTATTTCCTGAAGCTTTAACTGCCGGCAAAGAGGTCTTGATTTTACATAAAAAAGAGACTTTGGATGCTTACCTTAACCTGAAAAAATCCATCCACTCCAGCGCAAATGAACAGGAGGCAGCAAGAAGCTTTGGTCGCTTGCTGGGCTACCCCAATCATTATATCAATAAACTCTTAGCGGAAAACACTTCCTTCAGAACGTTGAATGATTTTGGCATAGAAGGAACAAATCTTTTTCTCTATTACAAAGATCTGGATAAGGCCCGGATTTTCTACAATGAGACTTTGGGCTTGGAGATTCTTTCGGATTATGGGTTTGCCGTTACACTCAAGATTTCAAAGGATGCTTGGGTTACTTTAGTAGATGCTGAAATTGGTAGACATAAGGCTGACGAACCAAAAACCGTTGCCATAGCCTTGCTGACGAATCATTTGGCGGAATGGTATGCTTATCTTCAGGACAAAAAAGTCCCCATCAAGTATGAATACAAGCCTAAGGAAAACAACCCTCACGATGGTTTTGTAGCCATTGATCCCGAAGGGTATCTGTTGGAATTTGAGATGTTCAAACCACACCCCGAAAACGAGAAGCTAATTCCCAAATTGCCAAAATACGATGCTACCAGTTCGGATACAGGAAAATGGAATATAAAGGAAGGATTCTATGGAACTGTAACCTGGCTATATTATCAGGACATGCAGGAATCAGAGAAATTTTATGAGGAAACAATCGGATTAAAACAGATCGTAGACCAAGGTTGGGCCAAGGTATATCAGGTTTCGGAAACAGGTTATATAGGTTTGGTGGACGAAAGGCGCGGAATGCACAATTTTACAGAAAAAAAAGGAACAAGCGTATCTTTTCTCCTCAAAGACCTGGAAGGTTGGTATGAATATGTGAAGATTAATGAGCCTCTTCCGATCATTAAGGAAATGTACTCCGGAAAAGAGGAGCGTTACAAAGCTTTTGTAGGTATGGACCCTGGAATGTATTTTTTGGAATTTAACCGGTTTCTGCCCCACCCGGACAATGATAAACTACTTCAATCAATGAAAAAATGACCATGGAAATCATACTTCGTTATTTACATTTTATCAGCGTTTTTGCGATTGTTGGAGCACTTGTTTCGGAGCACCTTCTGCTGAAATCAACCTTATCAAGGAAAGAGATACTTCGCCTTTCCAAAATAGATGGGGTATATGGATTGGCTGTTCTTTCCCTTTTGGGAGTCGGGATGACATTATGGTTGGGGGGAATTGGAAAACCAACCGAGTTTTACAGCAGCAATCCGATTTTTCATATCAAGCTGACCCTATTTGTAGTGATAGGACTACTTTCAATATATCCCACAGTTTTTTTTATCAAGCAGGCAAAAGGAGATCCCATTGAAATGGTTGCTATTCCCAAATCTATTTTTTGGATGGTCCGCTTTGAGCTGCTTATTCTGCTGATAATGCCTATTTTGGCTGGGCTGATGGCAAAAGGAATTGGTTTTTCCGGATAATGAAATCTTCTCTTTTGGCTTTTAATTGGACACGATATTTTTAAAAATGAGATATTACCGATGCTGTTCTCTTGATATCTGGGAAAAGACAAAAAAAATTCTGGAAACGAAATCTTAGTTGCAAGGGTAAAAAGAAAAACCCATAACGGAAGCTATGGGTTTGGAGGATTTCAAATGTTAAAGTTATTTAAATAACCCTTTCAAATTGACTGAAGTAGAAATTTCCTTCAATTTCTGCATTTTCGTCTGAGTCCGAACCATGGACAGCATTTGCCTCGATAGAGGTGGCAAATAATTTCCTGATAGTACCTTCAGCGGCATTGGCAGGATTAGTAGCACCGATTAAGGTCCTGAAATCTTCCACCGCATTATCTTTTTCCAATACTGCTGCAATAATTGGACCTGAGGACATGTATTTGCATAGATCGGCATAAAAGGGTCTTTCCTTATGTACAGCGTAAAATTTGCCGGCCAATTCAGCGCTCAATTGCGTAGCTTTCAATGCTACGATTTTAAATCCTGCCTCCTCAATCATTTTCAAAATTGCTCCGGAGTTACCTGCGCCAAACGCATCAGGTTTAATCATGGTGAATGTTCTGTTACCTGCCATTGAATTAAAATTTGATTCTATTTTTTGATTTGGCCTCAAAAATAGGCGAATTCATTGAAAGTCCGAAAAAAGAACATGAATTATCCATTACCATACCTCAAGATTAGTCAATTGGGGATATTGGGATTTTTCAAAAATTATCCTGACCTTTGCGGACTGTGTTCTTCTAGGAGGCATGCAACAGCAATCAAATGCGAGAATTAGAGTCATTCAAATATAAAATTTCTTCACCCCAAAAAATTGTCATTACCACCCACCACAAACCTGATGCGGATGCACTGGGTTCTTCGTTGGGTATGGCAAATTATTTGAAGAAAAAAGGTCATAAGGTAACTGTTATTACCCCATCCGATTATCCGTATTTCTTGCACTGGATGAAAGGAAACGATGAGGTAATCAATTTTGAAGATAAAAACCAACAGCCACGTGCTATTGATTTAATTCAGAATGCTACCATGATTTTCTGCATGGACTTTTCTTGCACCAACAGGCTGCAAGATATGAAGGACCATATAGAGAAATCCAACGCATATATAGTAAACATTGACCATCACCAAGATCCCAAAGATTTTTCAGATTTCAGGTATTGGAGTACCAAAGCTGCTGCTACCTGTGAGTTGGTCTATGAGCTTATCGTTGAAATCGGTGATAAAGAACTGATTGATAAAGATATCGCAGAATGCCTTTATGCTGGAATAATGACTGATACCGGAGGTTTCAGACATCCAAATACAACGAAAAATGTACATCTTATCACGGCTGAACTGATTGGCATAGGCGCGGACAATTCCAGGATTTCGAGGTTCATTTATGATACCAATAGTATTGACAGGCTGAAATTCATTGGTTTTGCTATTACCAGAAGGCTGGTAATCATGGAAGACCTGAAAACTGCCTATTTTGCCATAAACAAAAAAGATCTCAGAAAATACAATTCCCAAACAGGAGATACCGAGGGTCTGGTCAATTATGCGCTTTCCCTGGATGGAATCAAAATTGCTGCTTTGTTTACAGAACGTGAAGATGGTGTCAAAATTTCCTTCAGATCCACCGAAGATGTTGCTGTAAATAAATTCGCTGCAAGCTATTTTGAAGGTGGCGGACACAAAAATGCATCAGGAGGAAAATCCCGGTTAAGTTTACAGGAAACCACAGAAAAATTCGAAAAACTAATAAAAGAAAATTATAATATCCTCTTCAATCAAGCTGAACTCATTCATGAAAAAAATTAAAAGTGTTTTGTTGTCTGCTGTCATTTTAGTTACAGCGGCAGGTCTTATGTCCTGCAAAAAAACCGAGACTACTTCGGATGGTATAGAATATACTTATATCAAAGAAGGTTCTCAAAAACCTAAAAACGGTGAGTTTGTCCTTTATCATCTTATTGTGACAAATGACAAAGACTCCACCTTTATATCCACCTATGACCAAAATATGCCTGGATACCTTCAATTCAACGATTCTTTACCAAGGGAAAGTGGGATGGATGAGATTTTCCTGAATCTCAAAAAAGGTGACAGCATTGCATTCGAAGCCAATTCCTTGAAAGTTTTTGGTGAAGCGAACATGCCCTTTTTCCTTGATAGAGAAAAAAATGTAAAAATCCGTATCGGTGTCATAGATGTATTGGACCAGCAAGGTGTGGAAGCATATTTTACTTCTTTGCAAGAAGCTCAGATGAAAAAGCAGGCTGAACTTGCTGTAAAACAATTAGAACTGGAGACACAGACAATCGAGGATTATCTTGCTGAAAATAATATCAAAGCAACCAGGACAGAATCCGGTCTTTATTACGTCATAGAAGAAGAAGGTTCAGGACCTGAGATCGAAAGTGGTGATATGGCTTCTGTCCACTATGCAGGGTACCTGTTAGACGGCACTATATTCGACACAAGCATGAAAGAAAAGGCACAGGAAGCCGGTGTATATAATGAACAAAGAGATCTTCAGGGTGGATATGGTCCTTTGGAGGTTCAGGTGGGTCAGGGCCGTGTCATTCAGGGCTGGGATGAAGGTTTGGGTCTCCTCAAAAAAGGTGATAAAGCTAAATTCATCATTCCTTCTCCTTTGGCTTATGGGGACAGGGATACCGGCGGTGTCATCAAAGCGAACTCTATCCTGATTTTCGACGTAGAAATCACAGATGTCCAAAAATAATAGAATGAATAGATTAAGCTTAATAGTTATCGCAGTACTGGGTTTTTTTTCTTCCTGTGTATCAGACAGTGAAAATGACCAAGTAATATTCCAAAGAAATCTGGAGCAGATTGAAAAATACATTTCTGAGAACGATATCCCCGCTGTCAAAGAATTCATTGACCCTGCTACAGGTATAAGGATTTTTTGGCAAGAAACTTCAGGTAGTGGAAATCTTCCTGCTATAGGTGATACTATAAGTGTGGATTATGTTGGTAAATTGTTGAATAATTTTGTTTTTGATACCTCCGTTGATTCGGTAGCAAGAGCCAACAATATGTTCAATCCCAATAGGACTTACGAACCTTTCAAGATGATTTTTGGGGTTACCGGTCTTATTATTGGCTTTGAATTTGCTCTATCCAGAATGGAGGAAGGTGATATTGCCACGGTGATTTTCCCTTCTCTATATGGCTATGGCTCCAGGCCTCAAAATGATATTCCGGCAAACTCCCCACTTGTTTTTCAAATTAATCTTTTGCAAGTGCCAATTAAAGATGAATAGTAAGATAAATCAATGAAAAAAACCATATCCTTAGTTTCACTGATTTTATTGTTGGTAATAGGTTTTGCCTGCGAAGCTCCAAATCCTTTTGGTCCGGTTTATGACAGTGAGGGTAATCTGGCCAGAGATAGAATAATTATTGACGAATATCTACTCAATACACCAATAGACAGTTTATATAGGGTCCACGACCCCACAGGTGTAGTAGTCATTGTTCAGGAGGAAGGAGATGGAGTAAGACCAGTAAATGGTAACCTTATCTTTACAGATTATACCGGCAGCTTACTCGATGGTTCAGTCTTTGATACCAGCATTGAATCTGTGGCCATAGAAAACGGTATTTTCTCTGAAAATAGAAATTACCGTTTGTTTCAATTTACTCAAGGCGGTTCAGAAGCTATCACAGGATTCAACTTCGGTTTTAGAAATCTTAAAAGTGGTTCCAAAGGGATTATAATAATACCCTCACCCTATGGGTATAGGGACAGTGAAACAAATCCCAGAATCCCGCCAAACTCAGTATTGGTCTTTGAAGTGGATTTCAAAGGATTGGATTAATAAAAAAGACCGTTTTAAGCGGTCTTTTTTAGTTTAAAAGGGAAGAGCGATGGGACAGCTTTTTTATATTTCCTGTAATCCTCCCCGTAAGTTGCTATAAGTTTTTTCTCCTCAAAGTGTATTCCAAAGGGGAGATAGGCAAGCAACATGATAAAATGTACCATAGAACTTGGTGATGGTTGATAAAAAAAATATCCCAAGAAAATCAAAATCAATCCGGTATAAATTGGGTGCCTGATATATTCATGAATACCTTTGGTGATCAGTTTTTCCTTTTCTTTCAAATCATCATGCAAAGTCAATCCGACAAACTTCAGATTACTGAAATGTTTGAAGGACTTGACTAAAATAATCGTCCCCAACCCTGCCAACATATATCCAATATATGTAAACAATGGAGATTGATTAAGCATTCTTTGTTCGATTAAAGTTGCTGAATAAACAAAAATCAGCAGAAAGTGGAATGTGGCGAAAATTGAATAAAGTAATCTATACCATATATAGTATCTTCCCATTACCGCTTTAAATTTTCTTTTTATATTGAGGCTGGCAAAAACAGAATGAAAAAAATAGAATAAGACCCAAAGTAATACCAAAATCAAATAGGACATGCTGCTTCTTTTTTCACGAATATCCTTAAACAAAATTCAAAAAGAAAATTTATCCACTTGGGATTCTCTGTCAACAAAATGAATATCTAAATTAGATTTTTCAAATTTCTATCAAAGTAATCCAAAATCCATGAAGATAGGTTTAATAAAAGAATGTAAAATCCCCGCAGACAAAAGAGTGGCATTTACTCCACGTCAATTGTCTGAATTGACTATACAGTATGGTGGCAAGCTTTCTTTCTATGTAGAATCCAGCCCGATTAGATGTTTTTCCGATGAAGAATATACCGCTGAAGGAATTGAAGTTTTAGATGATGTTTCATTTTGTGACCTTTTGATGGGAATCAAAGAAGTCCCTGTTTATAAATTGGTCCCTGGTAAAAAATATCTTTTTTTCTCCCATACTATCAAAGAACAGGCAAATAACAGAGATTTGCTCCGGGCTGTTTTGGACAAGGGAATTACCCTTTTGGATTATGAGGTTCTTAAGGACCATAAAGGCAACAGGACGGTAGCGTTTGGCAGATGGGCAGGAATAGTCGGCGCATATAATGGTCTTTGGACTTATGGTAAAAAAAGCGGATTATTTGATTTAAAGAGGGCTTATCTCTGTTTTGACAGATCTGAAATTCACCAGGAACTTCTAAAGGTTCAGCTTCCTCCCATTAAGATCATAGTGACAGGAACGGGTAGGGTTGCCCATGGAGTAATGGAAATTCTGGATCAGGTCGGAATCAGAAAAGTCGGAACCAAAGAGTTTTTACAGCAATATTTTGACGAGGCTGTATATTCCGTTTTGTCCTGTGAAGATTACAACCGACGTAAAACAGACGGCGGTTACGATCAGAAGGAGTTTTATAGTTCACCCGGCTTGTATGAAAGTCATTTTCTTAAATATGCGGAAGTCAGTGATATACTTATTGCAGCAGCTTATTGGGATCATCGCGCTCCAAAATTGTTTAATCCCCTGGATATTAAATCTGAAGATTTTTCAATATCGGTTATAGCTGATATTACCTGTGATATCAACGGTTCAATTCCTACTACAACAAGGCCAAGCACTATCCTCGATCCAGTATATGATATAGATAGAGAATCCTTTTCAGAATTACCTGCCTTCGGAAAGCAAAGCAGTATTTCTTTGATGGCCATTGATAACCTCCCGACAGAGCTTCCCAGAGATGCCTCTGAGGAATTCGGAACCCAATTGATGCAGCATCTCGTACCCGAATTATTGAAGGAAGAATCTGCCATTCTTGACCAGGCCACTATCACTAAAAATGGAGACCTTACCATAGAATTTATCTACCTGAAAGATTATGTAGCTGGAAAAGAACCATCAGAAGATTATGAAGAACATTGAAAGATACATTGAACAGACTGTTCTCAAAGTTCAAACCACCGATGCTGACATTGAGGGCTTGGTAAGGGATGCCAAAGAGTTTGGTTTTGTAGGTATTTGTGTGCCCCCTTTCTGGGTTAAAAAAGCCAAAAGAGAAATAGGAGAGTCAGACATTCAGTTGGTCAGTGTGGTTGGCTTTCCTTTGGGATATAACCTGACCGAAACCAAATTATTTGAAACAGAGCAACTGATCAAAAACGGTGCTGACGAAATCGATGTGGTATGGTCCATTACCGCTTTTAAGGCAGGAATGAACTGGCCCAAAATTGAATTGGCCAGGTTATCACAATTATGCCATGACAGCGACAGAATACTCAAGGTAATCATAGAGACGGCTTATCTTGACGATACTGAAATCATCAAAGCCTGCGAAATATGTGCTGATTCCGGAGTGGATTATGTAAAAACCTCCACAGGTTTTGCCCCGGAAGGTGCAAAAGAGGAACATATCAGGCTTATGAGAAAGCACTTGCCCAGCAATGTCGGAATCAAGGCCAGCGGTGGCATCAAGAGCTTGGACCAAGCAATTGCATTGATTAGAGCCGGTGCAGATAGGCTTGGAACTAGTTCAGGTGTTCAGATCGTAAATGATGCAAGAAAAATAGATTCTTAATCTTCACCCGGATTTTTAACGACTATCTCTGTTTTTGGTGATTCGGTTCTATCTTTTTCCATATTTGGAAAACTGTCATCTTTGTTGAAATAAATCAACAAAAAGGGAATAAGAAAAAATGTCAATAATATATAGGCAAAACCTACAATTCTGGACTTGACAGATTCTTTACCCAAAAAAGTGGCAATTTTTACAGGAATATTTCTGATCCCGGAATAAGGCATAAAGAATAAAGCCCCGAATAAATTGAACAGAAAGTGTACTATGGCAATACTGATGGCGGCTTCTGTTTTGTAAATAGCAGCAATTGCCGCAGTGATTGTGGTCCCTATATTGGCACCGATGATAAAGGGAAATACTTTTACCAAAGATACTTTTCTGTTGGCAACAGCAGGTACAATAAGGGAGGTGGTGACTGTACTGGACTGTACAGCCGCAGTAAAGAACATTCCATACACAAATGCAATATAGGGTTGTTTAAAAATGTATTTGCCTAGATTGTTGTAATTTTTGGAAACAAAAGTTCTAAATACGGTGACTGATAGAAATTTAATGGAAACAAAAACCAAAACTACAGCCAAGACCAAACTGATGATTGGAGAATTGATAAATTCCACCACCCAATTGGTAAGTGGCCTTGTAAATAAGATGTTGTAAGTATATTGAACATCGTAATTCTGATTCTGGTCAAAGAATGTTTTGGTCAGGAACACCGCTGACTCAGTCAAAAAACCGAAATAGATTTCCAAAGGCAATAAAATAATCACTGTAAGGATATTAAAAATATCATGCAGTACCCCTGCTGAAAGTGCTTTTCGGAACTCTGTTTTTTTCATGATAAAGGAAAAAGCTACCAGAGTACTCGTGATTGTAGTTCCTATATTGGCTCCCATTACCAGAGGTACCGCTTGCATCAAAGTGAGATTACCTGAAGCTACCACAGCTACTATCATCGCTGTCACTGTGGAACTGCTTTGAATCAATGCAGTCATCAAAAGTCCTACAAAAAGTCCTACAAAAGGATTATTGGTGGCCTGAAACAATTCCTCCGCCAATTGACTGTTGATGCTGAGCATAGACATGGTCAGCAAATCAATAGAAAACATAAACAGCACAAATGCAATTAGCATTTGTATAAAGGTCCAACCCTTATTTTGCTGCAAAACGGATTTTTTCAGTTCGGTCATTTATACAAAAACCCCTTGCATGAAGGGGTCAAACTTCTATTAAATCAAGTGCAAAGTAACTGGAAACCCATGTAAATAAAGCTGTTTTGATATGAAACTTTTGTTAATATTAAAATAATGTCCAAATAATGGCTTTATTTGCTTTGGAACCATAAATTATTGCCCGAATTCTTTATTGGGTGCAAAATTTGTATTAATATCAACTTTTGGTTTTAAAATCATCTGTTTGATAAAAATAATTAAAAAAACTTGGCTTAACAATTTCTTAATATTATAGCCAAATAATCTTCTTTAAATTTGCACGGGATTTAAAATTCTTCCGACAACCCTTATATGGCCAAACTTAAAGACCAAAACATAAATCAGGACGCTTTATCCAAAGCAGCCTATTCACTTTTTGATTTCACAAAAAAAGAAAAATCCTTTTTATTAGTAGTCTGTATTCTTATTTCCATTGCCGGAATTATTACTCCTTATACCTATTTGGCAATGTGGTTTGGCTTTTTCCTTGCCGCATACTCTGCAATCGCCAATGACAGTATTCAGACCATCGGTACATTCATCGCATCCAATCAAACTAAAAAGTGGTATTGGCTTTGGCTTTTCATGGGGCTAATATTTGTAGGAACGGTCACATACAGTTGGTTTGCTTTTAATGGTGATGTCACTTATGAGAGATTACAGGTACCTGGTTTGGACCGTGCTCCTGAAAATTTTGTTTTTCTACAACTTGCAGCACCCATCGTTCTCTTGGTCATGACCAGAATGAGGATGCCTGTTTCCACTACTTTTTTACTGCTGAATGTTTTCACTTATAAAGCCGGGACAATCCTCGATGTGATGCAAAAATCCTTTGTGGGTTATCTTCTAGCATTCGTCATTGCGATAATAGTTTGGTTTATTCTGGAAAAATTTGTTGAGACCTATTTGAAGGGGGAAGCCAAACCTTATTGGTATGTATTGCAATGGATCACCTCAGGGACTTTATGGGCTGTCTGGATTATGCAGGATGCTGCCAACATTGCAGTTTTCTTACCCCGGCAATTAAATGTTTGGGAGTTTTTGGGATACACCGGATTTGTTTTTCTGGGATTGGGATTTTTGTTTTACATGAAAGGAGACAGGATACAGGGTATTGTCAATGAAAAAACCCGTGTCACTGATGTACGGGCAGCAACTTTAGTGGATTTTGTGTATGCCATTATCCTGTTCTATTTCAAAATGCTCAACAACGTCCCCATGAGTACTACCTGGGTTTTTATCGGTTTATTGGGTGGCAGGGAATTGGCCATCGCGCTGGCAAAATCCAAAAAACTTGAAAAGAGAAAAGCACGACTTTTCAGGGCCTTGTACCTTGCAAGAAAAGACCTTTTAAAAGCTACAATAGGCCTTTTGGTTTCCCTCATTCTTGCCTTGATTATCAATGATGGTGTAAGAAAAGAAGTCTTTGATATGTTCAGATAAAAATCAAGTGGTTTTTCTGACATGAGATTTTTGATGGAGGCTTAAGCCTCAATATTTAGGGATGCTTACATTGTGATATGGAAATCTATTCGGATAGCTATTTTATGAATGAGGCCATGAAAATGGCCAAAATCGCCTTTGAAGAAAACGAGATACCTGTAGGTGCCATTATCGTCTGTCGAAATAAAATCATAGCCAAAGCCTATAACCAAACAGAAATGTTGACTGATGTGACCGCCCATGCAGAAATTTTGGCTATCACATCTGCCGAAAATGCACTGGGGGCCAAATACCTCACTGAATGTAAAATGTACGTAACCCTTGAACCCTGTGTTATGTGTGCTGGTGCCTGTTTTTGGGCACAATTGGGAGAGATCCATTACGCTGCATCTGATCCCAAAAGAGGATTTTCAAGAATAAGTGAAAATCTACTTCACCCTAGAACAATAGTTAAATCAGGTATGATGGCAGAAGAATCCAAGCAGCTTTTGGATGATTTTTTTAAAAAATTAAGAAATTGAATCCTTTTTGAGGAATTTAGAACCATTTTCCCCTTTTGATGGTTGCTTAAACGTGACAATCACAAAGAAATTATTTAATGTTTAACCATAAAACTTTACAAGAAATGGCCTTTGAACTTCCAAAATTACCTTATGATTTTAATGCGCTCGAGCCGCATATTGACGCAAAAACAATGGAAATCCACCACGGTAAACACCACAACGGTTATGTTACCAATCTGAACAACGCAATAGCCGGTACAGATATGGAAAGCAAAAGCCTGGAGGATTTGATGAAAGTTGCAGGATCCAATGCCGCAGTAAGAAACAACGGTGGCGGACATTACAACCACAGCTTGTTTTGGACCATACTTTCACCAAATGGTGGTGGTAATCCAAGTGGCGTTTTGGCTGCGGCTATCGACTCAAAATTTGGTTCTTTTGATGCTTTCAAAGAAGAATTCGGTAAAGCTGCTGCTACAAGATTCGGTTCAGGATGGGCTTGGCTTTCAGTGGCAAATGGGGAATTGGTAGTAAGTTCAACCCCCAATCAGGACAATCCTTTAATGGATGTCGCTGATGTCAAAGGCACTCCTATCCTTGGCCTTGATGTTTGGGAACATGCTTATTACCTCAACTATCAAAACAGAAGACCTGATTATGTAGCCGCATTTTGGAACATAGTCAATTGGGAGGAAGTAGCCAAAAGATACGCTGCTGCTAAATAATTGAGTGGTATAACGATACTGAAAAACCTTGGAATTTGATTTCCAAGGTTTTTTTGTGCCTTTACCGAACGGTAATTGTGTACGTTTTTGAAACACTAAATTTTCATCTTTATTACTTATTTATTTGATTATCAAATGTTTATAAAATAATATTCCTTTTGGCACTGGATTTTCAATACAGTTGGTACAATTCAATGAAAACTAAACCAACTCAGAAATGAAAAGCTCAACCCAGATTTTTGTAACACTGTTCTTTTTCTTCTTTGGCCTCAGCAATCTAGCCGCCAAGGAGGTGGCCCAAATAAACGGACAAGTCAAAAACCAAAAAGGAGAAAATATCCCCTTTGTCAATGTTGCCTTGATAGAAGCCGAATCAGGTTCACTTTTGACAGGTTCGGTCACTGACGAAGAAGGTGTATTTAAGATTGAGTCAGTCAGATCAGGGAAAGTCCAATTGGTCGTTTCTTCCATTGGCTTTGAAACATTTAAATCAGATGTTTTTGAAATCAAACCTGGAGTTTCCAAGGATTTTGGAATACTCTCTATCAAAGAGGAAATCGGCAATCTCAGTGAAGTAACGGTAAAAGCGAACAGGCCTGAAATTACCATTGAAGCGGACAAAACCATCATCAATGTTGAAGGAACCGTTATGGCAGAAGGCAATACAGCCTTGGATGTCATCGCCAGATCTCCAGGTGTATATGTGGACCAAAATGACAATATCAACCTAAATGGAAGGTCAGGCGTAATCGTAATGATCAATGACCGCCAAACCTATATGAGTGCCAATGATTTGGCAAATTTTCTCCGTACCATGCCTGCGGATAATATCAAGAGTATAGAACTTATCAACAATCCTACTTCCAATTTTGATGCAGAAGGATCTGCCGGTATCATCAATATCAAATTGAAGAAAAACAACATTGATGGCATGTTCGGCAATGTTCAGGTAGGGGGATTATACAATGGTCTTTTTGCACCCAATACAGGCATGTCGCTCAACATGAAAAAAGGAAAATGGACAAATAATGCCAGTCTAAACTACAATGAGTATAATTTCCATAATGACCTGAATATCAACCGAAACTTCGAGTTATCCGAAGGAATTTCAAATTTTGATCAGAATAGCAGGATCACGATGAAAAACAGAAATCTGTTTTTTACAGGTGGGTCTGATTATGAAATCAACTCCAAACATTCTTTAGGGGTCAATGTTCAGTTATCTGAAAACAACGGTGATAACATAGGTAAATCTTTAACAGAAATAAATAACCCGGGTACAACAGACCTTTTCTTCATCAGATCTTTGAATGACGCGGACTCAGAAAACCAACGATATTTTGGAAATTTCCATTATATAGGTCTTTTGGATTCTGCCGGAACCAAACTGACCACTGATGTGGATTATACCAGGATGAGATCCAACAGCAGCTCTTTGTTGACCAATAATAACTGGATCAATGAAAATGAAATCCAATCACAGCGGGATTATATTTTGACCTTGAACGACATGGACTATAGCATCTTTACTGCCAAAGTTGACTTTACCAAACCATTTGGCAAAGGAAGAGTATTGGAAACCGGGTTAAAAGGGAGTTGGGTAAAATCTGACAATATCCTTGATCTCAGCAAAGCTATCGAAGAGGAACCTTTCACTCCTGACCCAAACAGCAATTACTTCATTTATGAAGAAAATGTTTTGGCCGCTTATGCTCTATACAAAAGTAAATTTTCGGAGAAAGTAAGTTTCCAGGCTGGATTGAGAACAGAATACTCAGATATTACCGGGACATCGGTAACCTTGGACAGAGTGGACAAACAAAACTATATAGACCTCTTTCCAAGCCTTTTTGTACAACATCAGGTGAGTAAAGACTACCAAATTGTATATAATGCCAACAGAAGGATTTCCAGGCCAAATTACAGGTTGTTGAATCCATTTGTATACTACATTGATCCTTTGACAACAGAACAGGGAAATCCAAATCTAAGGCCACAATATGCACACAACCTGGAAATGAACCATGTCATTCAAGGGGCCTACCAGTTTACTTTGGGTTATTCCTTGACCACCGATGTGTTTCAACAAATCTTTACCCAAGATGAAGAAACCCGGACCACTACCACATTCACTGAAAATTTAGAAAAAGCCCAGACCTGGAACTTCAGGACCATGATACCTGTGGAAATCAGACCGTGGTGGAATACCAGCAATATGCTTCAGATTAACAATTCCAGCTGGAAATCTATGATAGGAGATGCGTTGCTTGATGTCTCGCAGACTTCCTTTACATTAAGGTCTCAGCACACCATAAGCCTCCCAGCTGGATTCAAAGCGGAAGTAATGGGCATGTATATCGGTCCTTCTCAATATGGACAAGCATTTATCAAGGGATTTGGATGGGTTGATGCCGGACTGAGCAAAAGCATCATGAAAGATAAAATGACAATCTCAGTAAACGGGACAGATCTCTTCAGGACCCAATTCATCCGGGCAAATGTCCAGTTTGATAATATTGATACCAGATTTGAACAATACAGAAGCAATCAGGGAATCAGGTTCACCTTAAGATATAAATTTGCCCAAGGAGAAAATTTCAGGGTTTCCAATAGAAGTGGAAGTGCTGAAGAGAGAAACAGACTGGATTAATTTTCCTAAGAGGGGTATGCCAAATAAATTGGCATACCCCTCCTTGGAAAATTATGAATAGATAATCAATATAACATCCAAAAAATATGAAAAAGCTTCTAACAATTGTTTTGATCAGTTTCATTGCCGTGGCTGTGAAGGCACAAAGCTTCGATCGGGAAAAACTCGATACTTACTTTGAAACTTTGGCTTCCAATAACAAACTGATGGGAAGCATTACCATGGCCAATGATGGGAAAATCATATATCAAAAGGCTTTTGGCTATGCGAACATCGACCAACAAATTCCTTTGAGTTCTGACAGCCGATTTAGAGTAGGGTCTATTACAAAAATGTTTACAGCCGCTCTTATTTTTAAGGCAATTGAAGAAGGGAAAATTCAGTTGGATCAAACAATTGATGGATTTTTCCCTGAACTTAAAAACTCCGAAAAGATCAGTATCAGCCAACTCATGAATCACAGAAGCGGAATCCATAGCTTTACTTCTGACCCTGATTATCTGTCATGGAATACTACACCTAAATCTAGAAAAAGTCTGTACACCATCATCATTGAGGGGGGAAGTGATTTTGAACCTGGCACCAAGGCTGATTACAGCAATTCCAATTATGTCTTGCTGACTTGGATATTGGAGGATGTTTACAAGGAAGATTACGCAGATTTGTTATCAAAAAATATCACAGGTCCATTGGGATTAGAAAACACTTATTTAGGGAAGAAAACATCGACTGCAGACAATGAAGCCTTTTCTTATAAATTTACCGACAAATGGGTAAAAGAAGCGGATACAGACATGAGTATTCCCTTAGGTGCAGGAGCAATTGTTTCTACCACAGAAGACCTGACAAAGTTCATTGAGGGACTTTTTGCAGGGAAAATCATCTCTCAGAGCAGTTTAAATCTAATGCAGGAAATGAAGGATAACTTTGGAAGAGGTTTGTTCAAGATTCCGTTTTATGATAAGCTATCCTATGGGCATACAGGAGGAATCGATGAATTCAAATCCATGTTGAGTTACTTTCCTGAGGAAAAATTCAGTTTTGCGATGTCTGTCAATGGAGGTACCTTTGATCCCAATCAAGCGGCGATAGCAGCATTGAGTGCATATTTTGGCAAAGATTATGGAATTCCGGTTTTTAAGAACATTACACTTACTACAGAGGAACTGGAAAGGTATTTGGGAATTTACAGTAGCCCAAGCTTTCCTTTGAAAATTACCATTTCAAAAGAAAACAACACATTGGTCGGACAGGCAACGGGGCAACCTTCTTTTGTACTGGAAGCCGAAGGGAACCATACATTTAGCTTTTCCAGGGCAGGATTAACTTTAGAATTCAACTTGGAAACGGAAGAAATGACATTAAAACAAGGTGGAGGAATATTTGTTCTACAAAAAGAATAGGTCTAACCAATCGAAAAGAGGTTATTGAGATTCATATACTTATAAAAGGGGAGCATTATTTCAAAATATAAGCGACACCAACATTTACGACAAAATTCTTTTTGTCCAATCCAGGGACAAAATAGATATCCGGCACATTCTCCAAGTACCATTTGTAATTAAATGTGTCGACATATTGGAAGTTTGCGTTTAGCAGTAAATTGCCAAACCGCCAATCTCCGACAAGAGAATAAACGAGATCCACATATTTGTTTCTCCAGTCTTTGGAAGCCTCAAAACGGAAATTATAAAAATCATTGTTGTAAACCACCCGCTCAAACTGGAAACCGATTTTATTGAAATCTTTTGTCCATGCCAATTCTACCCAGTTGACATTGGCTGCAGGTCCATATCCCATCCCCAAAACCTGCCCTTGATGGGTATAACCGTGCCTGACGTGATCGTGAATATACCAGGTATCCAAATCACGGATACTTTGTCTGATTGTCTGACCGGTTTGGGTCATTTCTGCACTGATCTGTATAAATTGTCTCTCTTTGTTCAAAGGCATAAGATTGGAGAATCCAAAAGTAAATCCCCTGTTTTTTTCAGGTGTAACAATGAAATCCGCCGCCCTTTGACTGTTTCCCCTTGTTCCGTATTCACCATAAAACTCAAAATGTCCTTCTGGGCTGAGCCATCTGAAAAACGCTGAGCTAAATTGCTGTCTTTGATCTCTGACCGGATTGAAAACATTATTAAGTCCTTTTTCCCCATTAAAAATGGGTAGGTAATCCGCAAAGGTTTCCATGTCAGCACTATACATGTGGTTTACAGAAGCAAATCCAAGAAATAAGCCTTTGACCCACTTGGGTTGATAGTTGAAGATTAATCCTGAAATATATCTGTTGCCATTTTCCCTTTTCGGAAAATACACTTGATTTTGTTGGAAAACATAGTCCGAATGCGGGGGCAGATAATCAGTACTTCTTAAAAATCCCGACATCAACTGCCATTCAAAATGTCCGATTTTAGTTTCAACGGGTTTTAAAGTATTGAAGGTGAAGTGAAGAAATCCCGGAGCATTATTACTCATCAGCAGAGAACTTCTTTTTCCCGGTCCCCACCAGAGGTTTTCGGTAGATATGCCAAGTGAATAGGCTTTATGGTTGAATCTAAAACTTGACTGACCTGCAAAAAGACGGGTATAAGTATCCGAACCAAAACGCTCAGGCATATCAATCCTGTTCAGGTATTCATAATAATACAAAATGGTGGATTGGTGTTCTATTGGAAATCCCTGAAAATCCTTATTCTGGGCAATTACGATTTCAGGCTGTAACTGTAGACTGAATTTGCCATATTGGGAAAAAAACCCTGCACTGAAGACATTCTGCAGACCCCTGTTGGGAATCATGGGCCCATCATTCATGCCAAAAGAATAGTTTGAGGTAAACTGCGTTCTGTTGGTAATCGGCAAGACCAACATTTCAATTTTTTTATCCTCTTTTAGGTTAAAGGACCTATGGAATTCAGAGGAGTCCAAATCAGTAAAAGTACTGTCCAAATCAAAGCCCACCTTCCTATCAAAGCCATGAACGGGATGGAGTGGTCGGATCAGGAAAGAAGGATTTTCATCCAATATTCCCAATAACTGCATCCTCCGCATGTATTCTTCCAAAACCGGTGTTCCCACTGGGATGCTTTGAGAAAAAGCCTCCTTAGTAGGCAGTGCCAGTAAGAAAAAACAAAACAGAAAAAGGAAAATATTTTTATTCATGTTGCTTTCTCAATTTTACCTCACTACAAAGGTGGATAGTTCTATTTTTCCTACTGACCAGCTTTCATCACATTTGGGATCAGGGACATTTGTCTGCATCAATTCATCTCCTAAAGTGAGCTTTAAAGTTGACCCTTCATGTTTCACCAATCTTGTCACCCTGTATTTACTGGTATAGTTGGGCAGGGCTGCAAAAACGCAAAGACCGGGAATAAGTGTTTGAAAAGCATCAGTTTTGGGTAAGTTTTGTCGGAAATAATCATTTGGAAAAGATTGTCTTAAACAAAATGTGGATTCACAGGGAGAGTTAGAAAATGTAGTCCTGACCACTTCTGATTCGTCTACCTTCATGTACCAATAATCCGGTCCTCCAAAACCATCATCTACATTTCCATCCCAAGTGTCATGAATCCACAATTCAATGGTGACCCTTACTGTGTTGTGAAAGGGGAGACCGGGAATGGTTACGGAGACTTCTTCATTATGGTAATTGCCTAAAAGGGTATCCCCTCTAAAAATAAAAAGTCTTCCGTTTTCAAAATTCTCCAAGTCCAATTTTGTAAAATCGTTGGAGTAAATGTTTTCAAAACTTTCACATCCGCAAAGGGTATCCTGACAGGAATTCAAAGTCAGAGATACAAACAATAAGAGGAATATAAAAAGATGATGATACTTAAAGCGAAAGGACATGTGGTGATAACGGGAAACTAAATGATGCATTAAATCCAAATAGCGGATTACCAGGATACAAATAAATGAAAAATTAACTAATAAAGGCGTATTCTTGATTGAGTTTATAAGGTAATGTAATTTAGTTT
Source organism: Aquiflexum balticum DSM 16537 (assembly GCF_900176595.1). Lineage (GTDB taxonomy): Bacteria > Bacteroidota > Bacteroidia > Cytophagales > Cyclobacteriaceae > Aquiflexum > Aquiflexum balticum. The sequence continues at coordinate 1,310,995 of NZ_LT838813.1, read as the reverse complement.
TGACAAGGTTTTTGTTTTTCGTTTCTTTCTGTTCTGTAATTGCTTGAGATATCTCACCAAATCATTACACCAATGCAACCATTTGAGCTACAATCAAAAATAAATCGAACAGTCAGCTATCATGGATCAGAATACCTGTTCTTCAGTGGCACAGCTTATTTGGGCATGGGTAATGTTCCGGAATTTGAAAAATTGATCATGGACGGAATTTCCAAATATGGCATAAGCCATGGACTCAGCAGGATCAACAATGTCAGGTTGCATATTTACGGTCAATTTGAAACCTATTTTGCAGAAAAAGCCGGAGCAGAAAAAGCCATTGTTTGGAGCAGTGGATTTCTTGCAGGTGTAGCAGCAGTTCAGTTCTTATCCAAACAGGCAGAACATGTATTTGTGGCCCCGGATACCCATCCTGCAATTTTGCCGGAAGGAATAAACCCTGATCCTTTTTTGGATCATACCACATGGTCGGAGTACTGCTTGAGAAAAGCCATAGAATTGCCCAGTTCAAAAATTCTGATTCTGGCCAATGCAGTAGACCCTCTAAAACCTACAATTCATCATTTTGAATGGATTAAAAATCTTCCTGATAAACATGATTATACATTATTGATAGATGACAGCCATGCTTTTGGGGTATTGGGTAATGGGCTTTTTGGGACCTATAGTCAATGGAGGCATTTGCCTGTTCGTTTATTGGTTTCCGGTTCATTAAACAAGGGTTTATCTCTACCTGCGGGAATAATCCTTGGTGATTCTATTACGATTGATGAAATTACTAACACCAATATTTTCCGGTCCTCATCTCCCCCTGGGCCGGGATATTTACAGGCTTTTCTCCAAGCAAAGCACCTTTATCAGCAGCAGCAACAAAAGCTAGTGCAAAATGTCAGTTTGTTCAAAAATTTGATAGCTGACATGGCTTGTTTCCACTTTAAAGAATCTTACCCGGTATTTTCATTTTCAGATCAGTCATGGCCTGAAAAGTTGTCACAGTCAGGTATTCTCGTTTCGTCATTCCCGTATCCAAACCCCACGGATCCACTTACCAACAGGATCGTGGTTTCTGCTGCACATTACCCTGAAGATCTTATCCACTTGCATAAAGTATTGTCAGGTTTGGGATAAAGATGTAAATTGGTTTAATGTCCCTTTAGGGACATAATATGGGTAGAAAGTGGTTTATTATTAAAGATAGAGGTGCCTTTAGGTACCTAATATATAATGCGCCTGCTTACCAGACAGTCAGGCCTAATGGCATAAATACCGTTTGATTGATTATTTTATTTTACCCATATAGTGTCTCTAAAGGGACTTTGGCTAATGTTTGAATTATTCTATTCTAGGATTTCATATCTTAACACAGTTGGATCAATATCATCAATTAAAAAAAATATTCCATGCGCTTAAATAGTATTTCCCTCAGCTTATTGACCTGTATATCAATTTTCTTATCCTGCCAATCCAAAGATCAAAATCCATTTGGAGATATCCCAGATACCTATCCTGTCCTTAAAAAAGTAATTCAAAACCCGGATTCATTTCAAGTTCAGATTCTGTACACCCAAATAAACCGGGATGAAAACAATATGCCTTCTTTCAGAGAATTTGATTTCAGGCTCAATGACAACAAATATTTCTATCCCGCCAGCACAGTCAAATTGCCTGTGGCCATTTTGGCTCTCGAATGGCTCGGCGAACAGGATATTGACGGCCTGACTGCAAATAGTGTGATGTTAACGGACTCGGTACGGCCATCTCAATTTCCGGCTTATTACGATAGTACTGCAAGCAATCTGCTGCCCAGTATCGCCCATTACATCAAGAAAATCCTATTGGTCAGCGACAATGATGCCTATAACCGACTCTATGAACTGCTAGGTCAGGATTATATCAATTCCAAAATGCAGGAAAAAGGCATGAACCATACCATAATCAATCATAGGTTGAGTATGCCGATGAGTGAAGAGGAAAACAGGTACTTTAATCCTATCAGTTTTCGGGATGAAGAGGGTGAAATTATCCTTGATATTCCCGAAAGGAAAACTGAAAGTGTCTATGCAAACCTTGACCATCCGAAAATAGGAAACGCCTATTATAGCAAAGACGAACTGATTGAAGAACCGATGGACTTTACCTTTAAAAATAAATTTGCCTTATCGGATCTTCATGGGGTGGTCAAAAGGATTGTATTTCCGGAGTTGTTTGCACCAAATGAGCGTTTCAACATAACCGAGGAAGACAGGAAATTTATCCTCCGATACATGTCCATGTTGCCAGGTGAAAGTGACTACCCCAAATATGACCTTCCTGATTATTACGACAGCTATTCAAAGTTTTACAAATTCGGTACTGACAAAAACCCGATTCCAGCTCAGTTTAGGATTTTCAATAAAACCGGAAATGCCTACGGGCATCTTTTGGATGGTTCCTATTTTGTAGACTTTGAAAATGACATTGAGTTTTTCGTTACAGCAGTCATCTACACCAATGCCAACGAAACGCTCAATGATGATACTTATGAATATGAAGAAATTGCTTTTCCCTTTTTTGCAGAGTTGGGAGAGTATCTTTATCAGCTGGAATTGAAAAGAATAAAAGAAAAGAAACCTGTACTTACTGAGTTAAAAATGGATTATTGAATATCAAAAAATAAAGCTGGTTAAAAACCAGCCTTAAACATTCTCTGCCATAAATTTATCCAAATCAGCAAGGCTGATTAAGTTTTCGTAATAAGCCCTTCCAAAGACCACTGCCGTAACGCCCATATCCTTTAGTCGTTTGAAGTCATCAATGCTTCTGACTCCGCCGCTGGCCGCCAAATGGATTTTGGGAAATTTGCCTACGATTTTTTTGTAGAGGTCAAAATTCGGTCCTTCCATGACTCCGTCCCGGGTCACATCTGAGACCTTGAGGTATTTGAGGCCCCTTTCGTAAAAAAACTCTATATGATCAAAAAGATCAATTTCAGTTTTCTTCAGCCACCCTCTGGTTTTTATTTTCAAGTCCACTGGATTGGTGTCTGCTGCCAGAATGATTTTTTCCCTACCATAGGAAACCAACCACTGGGCAAATCTTTCGGGATAGGAAGCGGCAACTGAAGCCGCTGTGATTGTCTTTGCACCAAATTCAAATGCTTTAAGGACATCTCCATCGGTGGAAATACCTCCTGTAAAGTCCACGATCAAATCAGTGTATCCGGAAATGGCCTCCAAGATATGGTAATTTTTTGGTTCCCCCCGGCGCGCTCCATCGAGGTCTACTAGGTGAAGCCATCTTACCCCATGGTCTTCAAATGCTTTTGCTATTTCCAAAGGATTATTGGAAATCACTTCCTGGGTCGCAAAATCACCCCTTTTTAAACGGACGCATTTGCCGTTGATCAGCCAGATAGATGGGATAATATCAAACATAGTTGTATAATTCAATAGGTTTAAAAAGGATTTCTTATGTCAGGGATTCGATCAGAATAATGCAATATTCTAATCCAGATCGGATTTAAAGATAATACAAGAAAACAGAATTCGGCAAACCTCCATGAAAATGTTTGGTGAAATTAATGGGGTTTATGACAAAAACAGTATCAAATCAATGCATAAGCCTTGCTATCCTACCATCATTACCAGAAGCCCAAAGAGAACTGCTTGTTTTATCGAGTTTTACAGCATGGAACCCCTCATTCGAAAATTTTTCCCAGTTATCTCCGCCGTCTTTTGAAAAATCAGTACCATTAGGTCCGACAGTTACCAGCCAATGAAATCTTGGAAAGTACTGCACTCCGGAACGGTATCCTGATGGGGGAGTACCACTTCCGGAACGCCATGTTTGACCCTGATCTGAAGAAATAACCAAATTTTTTCCGTTTTCATTTATCGTCTGGAAATCCCCACCCACTGCAACGATAACCCCGCCTCCCAATTTTGTCATGGAAAATATACCATGACTGTCCTCCTGCTGGATAATTGGAGCAAAATAAACTTCCCAAGTATAACCGTTATCTCTAGAATGATATATTTTACTGTTTTTCCCAGCACTTGCAAACCAGATATTTTCATTATCAACTAAAATACTTGAACCGCTTGCTGCAAAGGAGCCCCCTCCCGGAGGACCGGATGGTGACAATTCCAGAAGACTCCAGTTTTCTCCTTCATCTCTGGTTTCGATCAAAATCCATTTGCCATCAACTACATCTCCTATAACATAACCTCTCTTTTTATGAAAAGCCATTCCATCATAAAAATCAAATTCAGTACCCTGGAATTTTTTTTCCCAATTTTTACCACCATCATTGGTCTTGTAGATGACCGCAGGCTGACCTGATGAAATGACTATGGCTATATTGGCATCAATCGCCTCTATATCTCTGAAATCGACAGAATCCAATCCATCAACAATACCAAAATCCCAAGTAAGGCCTCCATCAAGCGTTCTTAACCAGGTGCCGTTGGATCCACTTGCCCAAATTATCTTTTCTGTCAATGGAGAAAGGCCCCTCAGAGAAGATTTGGTAGGCGTATCAAGCTTCTCCCAACCCAAGGGTTTTTCAGGGTATTTAGGTTTTCTGTTTTCGGAACATCCGGCAATCAGAATTACCATGCAGAAAATTAGAAGGCTATTTTTCATCGTTTAAATTACATCTTCGCAGAATAATTTGGCGCTTCACGGGTGATACTTACATCATGTGGATGAGATTCTTTGACTCCTGCTGCGGTAATTTTTACAAACTTTCCGTCCTTTTGCAAGTCTTCAATGGTCTTGGTACCACAATAGCCCATTCCGGCCTGCAAGCCCCCTACCAATTGATATAAAACCTCTGAGACAAGACCTTTGTAAGCGACTCTGCCTACAATTCCCTCAGGAACAAGTTTTTTAATATTGTCTTCAGCATCCTGGAAATACCTGTCTTTTGATCCTGATTCCATGGCTTCCAAAGAACCCATTCCCCTGTAGGATTTAAATTTTCTTCCTTCAAAAATAATCATTTCTCCAGGTGCTTCTTCTGTTCCTGCCAAGAGGGAACCTATCATGATTGATCCTGCACCTGCGGCAATGGCCTTGACCAAGTCACCGGAATATCGGATACCGCCATCTGCAATGACGGGGACATTTTTGCCTTTCAAAGCCTCGGCACACTCAAAAACTGCAGAAAGCTGTGGAACTCCTACCCCTGCAATCACCCTGGTGGTACAGATACTACCCGGACCCACTCCGACTTTTACTGCATCCGCCCCGGCATCAGCCAATGCCAAGGCAGCTTCCGGTGTGGCAATATTTCCTACAATGACATCCAGATCCGGAAAGGTTTCTTTAATTTTTCTACAGGTATCCATCACGCCTTTTGAATGGCCATGAGCGGTATCAATTGAAACTACGTCAACTCCGGCATTTTTCAGGGCATCCACCCGCTCAACAATATCAGCAGTAACCCCAACAGCTGCGCCTACCCGTAATCTTCCGAATTCATCCTTGCATGCATGTGGCTTATCCCTTCTTTTCAAAATATCCTTGTAAGTGATCAATCCGGTCAATTTATTTTCTTCATCGACAATGGGAAGTTTTTCTATTTTATATTCCTGAAGAATTTCCTCTGCCTGCTCCAAAGAAATCCCCGCCTTGGCAGTGATAAGGTTTTCTTTGGTCATGATATCTTTGATTTTGACATGTGGATCTTTGATAAAGCGAAGATCCCGGTTAGTGATGATACCCATGAGCGTTCTTTTATCATCCACAACAGGAATACCCCCAATATGGAATTCACGCATAATGGCTTCAGCATCTCTTACTTTTGAATTGATATCCAAGGTAATGGGATCCAAAATCATCCCTGCCTGAGAACGCTTCACCTTCCTTACCTGTGCGGCCTGCTTCTCAATGGACATATTTTTATGGATAAAGCCAATTCCACCTTCCAATGCAATGGCAATTGCCAATTCAGCTTCTGTAACCGTATCCATAGCGGCAGAAGCCAAAGGAATATTCAGTCTGATGTTTTTGGTAAGTTGAGTGGAAGTGTTGGTGTCGCGCGGTAGGACTTCAGAGTATCCGGGGACTAAAAGCACATCGTCGTAGGTGAGTGCTTCAAAGAGGAATTTATCGTGATTTCGATTCATAGCAAATATTGGTTAGGTAACCCTATTTGCCCGTCAAAGATACACACAATTTCCAATGCCAATCAAACCGATGTCAAATAAAATTCATGTTTAGTACCAATTCCATCTTAGAAAAGGAATTTTCTTTGGTTATCGCCAGTTCATGGCCCGAGGAGATCTTTACATTTTCCGATTAATGATTTCAAACCATCCTTACAGGTTTAGGATATCATCGAAATTCCCCTTCCAGCTAAGGCATTCCACAAAGTGCCCAAAGAAAGCAGGAAATATATGGTTCCAAATACAATGACCGGTATGGATTTGTCTCTCGAAAAATACCAGGCAAACAGGGGTAAAACCTGCAGCGCATGTAATCCGAGAAAATGAAAAATCCTGAGATCCCCATAAGATTTGGCCCAATTCAGAAAAAATACTCCTTCCTGACCATCAGGTGCACCAACAGTGTGGCCTAGGTTTGCAGCCATCAAATAGCCCTCTAAACTTGCAACAATAAATATCAACATGCCAAATTGTATCCCAATTTTATACCCTGATGGGAGTGTATCAACTATTCTGAATAATAAAAAGGCCCAAAAAACCATAATTGTATTTATCAAAATCGCTATCCCCATAATCTGAAAAAGTATGCCGTTGAAAAGCGAACTGATATTGAAATGAGACATTTCTCCTCTTGCAGCCTGACCGATGATGATAACCTGTTCGATCGACAACATTAAAATAATAACCCATTCAATCTTATTGACTTTATGCTTTTGTGGCAATTCATAAAGGAACCATGCAATGGTCCATGCAAAAACTCCAATGGATATAGCAAATTTCATGGGTTTGAACCATACGCTTATCCCGAACAAAATCCTTTCATCGAAAAATGAAATACAAAGCATAAAGAAAAGCAAAAGAAAATTTATAGTTCCAAACCATCCTAACTTGGGACTCCGCCTATAAACTTCCCTTATCAGATTCATGGATGAAAAGGACTTTGATTTAATTTTTTAAGTTTTATTCCCCGAATTAGAAAATAAGTCAACAATCCCACCGGGCCTAACATAAATGTGAGAATCAAACAGGGAAAAACAATCCACCTGTTGATATCTTTTTCCCAGGCATCTTTGGTAATCCACATGCCTACAAAAAGATCAAATACCAAATAATGAATCCATCCTGCCAACAAGGCTTCATCTGAACCAAAAAGAGCTTTGACCTCGGCCAAACTACCAAATCCACCTTCCGAATCTCCTCCAAGTCCCATCACAATATAAAAGAGATAGGTCAATGCTAAAATGATAAACACTCCCGAAAATAAAGTTTGATAAATCCATTTGCGTGGATAAAAAATAAATAAGGTAATCCAGGAAAAAAAGGCCAATATGCTGGCCATTCCAAATACGGCTTCTAGTGTAGACATGATTGGGTTGATTTTAGAGTTTGATTAAAACTACAAAAATTCTACAGCAGTCTTTAAATTAGTTGAAAAAAATTTGACTGGGCAATCTCCTCTTTCAATCCAAAACCTGAGCTATTACTTTTGGCTAAAGCCTATTTATGCTTTGCACTTGTTTGAGAATGGGCCAAAGCCGCATTCCTATTCTTTCCTTTCAGAATTGATGATTTTTCAAAGTGCAAGAAACCACTCTCAGGTTTACAAAATACACTTCCTTCCTCCACCTACCCAACATCGGCCTGCCCTCTGTGGCGGTTCATCTGACATCGGTCAAAAAGAACATTGAATACGAAAAACCATAAAAGTCTTTTTCTTAAGCTTCTTTCCTCTTCAACTTAGCAATATAAAACCCATCAAACCCACTTTCCTGGGCCAAAACTTTCTGATCTTCCAAAAGCTCAAACTCCTTTCCTTTTTCAGATGCCAAAAATTTCTCCACCTGATGCTGGTTTTCAGAAGGTAATATGCTGCAGGTAGCATAGACCATGATACCTCCTTTTTTCACCATGGAAGAGTAATTTTGTAAAATTTCTTCTTGGATTCCCTGAACTTTTGTTATTGATTCAGGGGTCAATTTCCATTTGGTGTCAGGATTTCTTTTCAATACACCCAATCCGGAACAGGGAACATCCAAAAGCAGGCGATCAGCGGATTCACTCAGTCTTTTGATGGTTTTATTCCCTTCAATCACTCTTGGTTCGATGATACTGATACCATTTCGTCTTGCTCTTATTTTAGTATTTTGAAGTTTCCAGCCCTCCGTATCCATAGACAATATCCTGCCTTTATTCTGCATCAATGCCGCTAAATGCAGAGATTTACCTCCAGCCCCTGCGCAGGCATCAATTACCCGCATGCCCGGTTCCACATCCAATGCCGCAGAAACCAGCTGGGAAGAAGCGTCCTGTACTTCGAAAAGCCCTTCCTTAAAAGCGGCATTTTTGAAAACATTTTGCCTTTTGGCCAGGACCAAGGCGTCTTTGTATCCCTTAGGGGCGTAAGACTCTATTTCTTCCCCAGCCAAGCGGTTCATCAATTGTTCCCTGGTAATTTTAAGGGTATTTACCCTCAGTACAACTTCGGCCTGCTGATTGAGGGTGTTGATTTCCTCCTCCCATTTATCGCCCAAGAGTTCGGCGCCCATTTCATCCAGCCAGTCCGGGATAGATTGGATCACTGCTCTATTATTCAGCCTTTCATATTTCCTGTGGATGGTATCTGAATCCAGACCTTTGAATTCTTTCCAGTCAGGCAGTGTCCTTCCCTGCAATAACCAATAGGTACCAAAAAGCTGATAATTGTCCTTGGAGGGGCTCAAAAAATTGATCAACCTCCACCAACGCACCATATCATATACCGATTCAGCAATAAATCCCCTATCTCTTGCACCCCATTTGGGGTTGGATTTGAGGGTTTTTTCTATCACCTTATCGGCGTAGCGGTTTTGATTAAAAATTTCATCTATGGCATGCACTACGGCATAGACTGTATTGGTAAAGAGCTTCATATTTTTTCTTTTGAAAGGACAAAGATAGGAAGATTCCCAAGAGCGGAGTGTTGAAATCCAAAATCCCTACTATGGATATTTTTGCTAATTTTGCCCTTCTCATTAAAAAAAGATTTATGCTTGACAAATTACAAGCGCTGAAAGATAGGTTTATCGAAGTTGGCCAGCTCATCATACAGCCCGATGCCATGTCAGACATGTCCAAATATACCAAGTTGACCAAGGAATATAAGGATCTGGAAAAAGTGGTGGCTTTATATGATGATTATAAAAATGTATTGGAAAATATTACCAGTACAAAAGAAATCTTGGACAAAGAAAAAGATCCGGATTTCAGGGAAATGGCAAAAATTGAACTGGACGAATTGAAGGATAGACAAGGAGAACTGGAAGAAAAGCTGAAACAGCAATTGATTCCTAAAGATCCAAATGATTCCAAAGATTGTATTCTTGAAATCCGTGCCGGTACAGGTGGAGATGAAGCGGCTATTTTTGCCGGAGATCTTTTCAGGATGTACGAAAGATTCTGTGAAAAACAGGGCTGGAAATTGACTGTACTCGATTTGACTTTCGGTTCTTCGGGAGGTTACAAAGAGATAATCAGTACCATTACCGGAGCGGATGTGTACGGGATGATGAAGTTTGAGTCAGGTGTGCACAGGGTCCAAAGAGTACCTGCTACTGAGACCCAGGGCCGAGTACATACATCTGCTGCTACCGTTGCAGTCCTTCCTGAAATGGATGAAGTGGAGGTCAATATCAATATGAATGAAATTCGCAAGGACACTTATTGTTCTTCCGGACCAGGTGGACAATCTGTAAATACGACGTATTCTGCAGTTAGGCTTACCCATATCCCTACAGGACTGATAGTAACCTGTCAAGATGAAAAGTCCCAGATCAAAAACTTTGAAAAAGCCTTAAAAGTACTTCGTTCCCGTCTCTATGAAATAGAGCTGAACAAACACAATGAAGCAGTGGGCGCCCAAAGAAGGTCCATGGTGGCAAGTGGAGATCGGTCTGACAAAATCAGGACATATAATTATTCTCAAAGCCGGGTAACAGACCATAGAATCAACAAAACGGTTTATAACCTTCCGGATATCATGGATGGCAATATTGAAGAGTTTATTTCAGCCTTAAGATTTGCCGAAAACCTTGAAAAAATGAAAAATACCGGAATGGAAGAAGGATGAAGGAGAAAGGATAAGGGATAAGGGTGACATTACCGATAAACTAAGAAGGAATGGGGATTTTTATTTTAAATGAAGATTTGGGTACAGGGATTTTCCGAAGTCTTGTATCTTGTGTCTTGTGTCTAAAGTCTCTTATCTCACGTCTCAAATCTCACGGCTTTCAAATAAACCCTATTAATTTTTACAGAAACTCATAAAACTGACTTATCTTAATGCTTTAAAAATAATTTTTGCATGAAATTACAGGGAAAAGGAAATATATGTTTGGTTACGTGGAATGAAGGACATTACCATCATCTTTATCCTATTGCCAACAATCCAAAAATCGCTAAAAATCTAAGAGATAGTTTCCCATCTCCCTATACCATCCATGATGCCCGTCACTGGATAGAGCATAATCAAAAATTCAATCCTCCTCAAAATTTTGCCATCGAATTTGAAGGAAGATTAGCAGGTTCGGTAGGTTGTGAAATTGGTAAAAATGAATTGAGAACCAATATGGAGGTTGGTTTTTGGCTTGGAGAAGCTTTTTGGGGCAAGGGCATTGCCACTGAAGCTTTGCAGCTTTTTACAGAATATGCGTTGGAAAAATTCCCGGAAGTATTGAGAATTTATGCGCAGGTGTATGACTTCAATGTACCTTGTATGAAAGTGCTTGAAAACTCAGGCTATGAACCGGAGGCCATCCTTAGGCATGCCTATATCAAAGATGGAAAAATCGGGGATTTATTTCAATATGTCATAGTCAGGGAGGAAGTAGAAAAGTTTTTTGACTGATACAAAATAAAACTTTAATTACATTTGCCCCATATGAAATGGGCTACCTTGCTTTTTTTGATCCCGCTTTTGGTAATTCCGAAGGTCTATGCCCAAGTGGAATCAGATTCTATCCATAAAGCCGGTTCCATAGAAAAAGTTTTTGACTTAGGGGACAAGGTCATCAATATGATTTCGGGAGAATCATGGGCTTTTATTCCTGCGGTAGTCTATTCACCTGAAACCAGCCTAGGTATAGGAATCAGGGCAATCAAACTTTTTAGGCACAAAGGAGAAGAAAGCCCCAATCTCAGACCCTCCTCTTTGCCCATAACTTTACTGTATACCCTCAACAATCAAACTATATTCTCAACAGAGCTGGATTTATGGTCCAATGAAGACAAAGACCATATCAATACCCGGTTGGAATTATCCAATTTCCCGTTTCGGTATTATGGAATAGGCAATGACCCTATTACAGAAGAAGGTGAATATTATACTACCCGATATGCCTATTTCCATTTCAATTATGAAAGAGAAATTTTGCCGGGTCTTTATTTTGGTCCACGATATGAATTTAGGATAGATGATATAAATGAAAGGGTTCCGGGAGGTATTCTTGAAACAACTCAGGTTCCGGGCTATGATGGACAAAGGATTTCAGGACTGGGTCTGTTACTGACACTGGATACAAGAGACAATATTTTTCAACCTACAAAAGGCTGGTTGAACCGTGTCGGATGGATGGGTTTTGCTTCTTTTCTTGGAAGCAATTTTTCTTTCAATCAGTACAACATTGATTTTAGGAAATACATTAAAACCAATGATAAACAGGTATTGGCATTGCAAAGCTGGCTGAGTTTCACCACAGGAAATCCGCCATTTCAGCATATCTCGCTGATAGGTGGCAGTGACCGGATGCGGGGTTATTTTGAAGGGAGATATCGAGACAATCATGCCATGGTCTACCAGGCTGAATATCGCATCCCAATTTATAGAAACCTTGGCATGGTTGCATTTGCCCATACGGGACAGGTTGCCTCACAGGTTTCAGAATTTGGCTTGAAAAGATTCAGATATGGAGGTGGATTTGGATTCAGGTACCGATTGAATCAGGAGGGATTAAATATCCGATTAGACTTTGCAATTGGCGATCAAAAAGCTTTTTATTTTGGGTTGAATGAGGTGATTTAATTGCTCATAATCAATTTCCGTTTCAAAAAATGTTTACAAAAACTATGTGCTATATATGGACTATGTGTTAAGTCATGGATCCTTCTATGTTTTACTTAGGGTTTACCCCACAAAAAAACCTTCGAGGTCCTACCGTCGCGGTAGGGAAGACCTCAAAGGTTTAACATTTGGGAGAAAACCTTTGGGGTCTTTTTTTGACCCCGAAGGTTAAGGTTTTTACTTCCTTCTTGCTTTTTTCATCGGATTATCTCCTGAAGATACTCCTCTGGCACCGCCGGTTCCTTTAAACAATTCAAACCTGCTTGGTTCAAACTGTCTTGGCCAGTAGTTATTGGATTCGTCTATATCGGCGGTTTCTCTAAATGGATCAAGTACAATATTCTTCACTTCTTTCTTCTTGGCAAATACTTTGGAGACTTCCCATTCATTTAATCTCCAGATTTCTGCTGGAATTCTTTCAACATCTGAAGTTCCATCTGTATAATTGAACTGAATGATCAGGGGCATGACCAAGCCACCAATGTTTCTGAATTTCAACTCGTAGAAATTCAAGCCACTGTTAAGCATTTCTTTTTCCTTTGGACTTAATCCAGCCATAAATTCTTTATAGGCGCTTTCATCATCAGGCGTCACCGCAAATGGATTATAGGTATAGTAAAAATCTCTGGTGGCCGGATCTGCTTCCACAACAGTCACAGGTGTATCTTTTAAGTTGTAGGTCTTGCTGACATAGGTCTCTTCCCTATCAAAGGCTTTCTTTTCATCCGCTTTTTTCTCGGCAGGGGTTCTATTGTCCAGTTTGTACCAGTTCACAGTCTCCAAGGAGATATCTACAGGATCTGTACCATAGAACCAACCTCTCCAAAACCAATCCAAATCGATTCCTGATGCATCCTCCATGGTTCTAAAGAAATCATCGGGAGTTGGGTGTTTGAACATCCACCGCTGTGAATACTCCTTGTAGGCATGATCAAACAATTCACGGCCCATAATGGTCTCTCTCAAAATATTCAAACCCGTTGCCGGCTTGGCATAGGCATTCGGTCCAAACTGGATGATATTTTCGGAATTGGTCATGATAGGCTCCAATAAATGTTTTTCACTTCTCATATAAGGCACAATCTTGTGGGCAGCACCTCTTCTTGAAGGAAAGTTTCTGTCCCATTCCTGTTCGGCTAGGTATTGCATAAAGGTGTTCAGTCCTTCATCCATCCAAGACCACTGACGTTCATCAGAATTGACGATCATTGGAAAATAGTTGTGTCCCACTTCATGAATGATTACTCCGATCATTCCGTTTTTGATGGCTTCGGAATATGTACCATCTGCATCAGGTCTCCCGTAATTGAAACAGATCATCGGATATTCCATACCATTAGAAGCTTCCACAGAGATGGCTACAGGATAGGGATAATCAAAGGTTCGGGCTGAGTATGATTTTAGAGTATGCGCAACAACCCTGGTGGAATACTGTTCCCAGAGTGGATTGGCTTCCTTGGCATAGTAAGACATGGCCATCACTTCATTGCCGCCTTGTTTTACTGCCATGGCATCCCATATCAGTTTTCGGGAAGAAGTCCAGGCAAAATCCCTCACATTCTCTGCATGGAATTCCCAGGTTTTTTTGTCTTTGGCTTTTTGTTTTTCCAATCTCTCCACTTCCGCTTGGGTACGGATGATTACAGGTTTGTCAAAAGTCTTTTTAGCGGTATTCCATCGGTCCAATTCAGCAGAGCTCAATACTTGTTCAGGATTCTGAAGCACACCCGTAGAACCCACCATATGGTCTGCAGGCACTGTGATTTTCACTTTATAATCACCAAAGGTCAGCGCAAATTCTCCCCTTCCAACAAACTGCTTGTGCTGCCAACCTTCGAAGTCAGAATACACCGCCATTCTTGGAAACCATTCAGCCATGGTATAAAGGTAGTTTCCATCCTTTTCAAAAAACTCATAACCAGGACGTCCACCAATAAAACTCATCCTGTCATGGATATTGAAAGTCCAATCCATGGTAAATTCGGTTTTTTCACCGGCTTTTAAAGGCTGGGGTAAATCCACCCTCATCATGGTTTTCACAATGGTCACAGGAATATCATTTCCTGACATATCCTTTACGGAAAGTATTTTGTATCCCAAATCCAGGTCATGCCAGAGTATGCTTTCAAGTTGTCTCATGGACATTCTCGGATTGATCTTGCTTTCAGCGATTTTTGGGGTATTGGAATCCTTGGCGCGCTCATTTTGGTCGAGCTGTATCCAAAGGCATTTGAGATCATCCGGGGAATTGTTGAAATAGGTGACTTTCTGCCAGCCTTTGATAGACTGATTGTCATCATTCAGTTCAACTTCAATTTCATGATCTGCTTTTTGTTGCCAATACATGTGCCCCGGTGCACCGGAAGCTGTACGGTAAACATTGGGTGACCTCAGCATGGGGCCTAACTGCTCAAATCTTTCTGCATGATTCTGCTCTGACCACTGGGCCATAGCCGAAAAACCACCCAGAAAAAGCAGCATTAAAACGATGGATATTTTTTTCATATTTATTCTTAATCAATTTATTAACTCAATATTTCAATTTTTCAATATTAAAATTTTCCAACCTCCAAACCTACCAAAACTTTGTATCAATCATCATCATCACTGCCATTCCAAATACAACCGAGGATATGATCAAAGCCCAGTCTTTTTTGTTTACCCCTACTATCCCGACTAAGATCCCTGCCACCACCATAAAGATAGCCACAATCACCAACTGACCTACCTCCAATCCTAAATTAAAAGCCAATAAAGGTTGAAATATCGAAGCTTCCTTTCCCAATAACGATCTCAGGTAATTGGAAAAACCCAAACCATGGATCAATCCAAAGAAAAGTGCAAAGAAATAATTGACCTGAATTCCCCTGCCTGAACTTGGTTTGGGAGAAAGGATATTACTGAATGCTGTTATGGCTATTGTAACCGGAATTAGAAATTCCACCCAATCAGAATTGATACTGACCAATTTCAGCGTAGCCAAGGCCAAGGTGATAGAATGCCCTATAGTAAATGCAGTAACCAGAATGATGATTTTTTTCCAGTCCCGCAATACATAAATGGCACAAAGTGCTACGACGAATAATATATGATCAAACCCTTTTAGGTCCAGGATGTGTTGAATACCTAATTGAAAATACAGTTGAAACTGTCCCATGCACACTATGATAAATTATAACCTGAATAATTTTCAGGACTGCGAGTATAATGTATAATTTGCAAAGAAAATAAAATAAAGGAAGCCTTATGCAATTGAATTACATTTTCATGCTCTTTTTGGGATGGAAGGTGTTTTTTCACCCTTTCTACATCAGTCTGACCGAAATCCGCTACAATCCGGAAAACCAAAGCTTGGAAATAGCACAGAAAATATTTTGGGATGACCTTGAAGTAGCGTTGACTAAAATTTATGAGACCAAGGTTGATTTTCTCAATCCAAGTAATAGCGATGCATTGGAAGAAATGGTTAAGTCCTACATATTAGAAAAAAATGAGATTATGGTCAATGGCCAAAAGTTGAACTTAGACTATCTTGGATTCGAGATTGAAGAGGAAGCTGTTTGGTTTTATATGGAGGCATTGAAAGTCCCTTCGCCAAATAATGTCCAAATTCGTAATGAAGTCTTGATCGAACATTTTGAAGGACAACAGAACATTGTCAACTTTTATAAAGAACAGAAACCAAAAAGCCTGATATTGTACAAGGGAAAGGAAATGGGGACGTTGAATTTTTGATAAATTACTTTTCCATAACAGTCCCACATTTTTTACATTTCGTATTTTCCGGATTGCTCCAGAATCTTTCCATTATCGGCGGCAATTGATTGACTATATCTGTGATTTCGGCATATTCTTCATAAAGCTTGTTTCCGCAGTTTTCACAGTGCCAAATGAAGCCATCTTTCTCACCCGGCTTGCGGTACCTCTCCATTACTAATCCAATGGTATTGGCAGGCCTTCTAGGGGAGTGAGGGGTCCTGGCGGGCAATAAAAACATATCTCCTGCTCCGATTTTGATATCCCTCACCTCGCCTTCATCAACTATTTTCAGGGTTATTTCCCCTTCCACCTGATAGAAAAATTCCTCCCCTTCATTATAATGGAAATCCTTTCTTGAATTGGGACCTCCGACTACCATGACAATAAAATCATCATTGCCTTTATACATGACCTGATTCCCAATAGGTGGTTTTAAAAGGTTTCTGTTTTCTTCGATCCACTTTTGAAAATTGATAGGTTTAGAAACTGCCATCTTGAATGATTAATTTTTATTGAATTGAATAAGTTGATTTCAGATTCCAATTCAAAACTTGATTAGAAATAATTGAAATTAAAAGTATTAAAAAACTATCGTTTTTTGGTTTATTTGAACCTCCAATTCTTATAATTTTATGAACCTTCCGATAATTGATACCCACTGCGATATCTTGTCCTACCTGGCAAAAATCCCAAATGCCTCTGCAGATAATTCAGATGATATAGCTTGTTCCATTCCTTTGTTGAAAAAAGGGAATGTTAAAATGCAGGTTTGTGCCATCTATACAGATGTGGCACCAGGAAGTATGGAGCTTGCGACCAAACAGGCACATAAATTCAGGGAAATGCTCATTAACCATTCCATGGATACCTGTCCAGCTAATGGGGAATTTCTCACAAATATCCTTAGTAGTTCAAAAATCGGCTTGGTCACCGCAGTTGAAAATGCTGCTGGATTGGCGGATGAAAAAGTCCCTATCTCTAAGGCCTATAAGCAGTTGGAAAATTTGATCCAGCTTACGGGAAGGATTGCTTACATCAGCCTCACCCACCATACAGAAAACAGGTTTGGTGGCGGAAATTATACTAAAGGTATCGGATTGAAGGATGATGGAAAAAGGCTTCTCGATTATGTTTCTGGAAAAAGCATTGCTATCGACCTTTCCCATACCTCTGATAAGCTTGCCGAAGGTATCCTGAACCATATTGATTCATCAAAGCTTGACTTACAAGTGATTGCGAGTCATTCCAACTTCAGGCACATCTGGAATCACAAAAGAAACTTAACAGATGAATTTGCCAAAGAGATCATTCATCGAAAGGGAATTATTGGGGTTAATTTTCTTAGAGCCTTTTTGGATGACAAAAATCCGGAAGGAATTTTAGACCACATTCTTTATGGATTTGAAATCGGTGCAGAAGATCAGATTTGTTTTGGCGCAGATTTTTTTTATACCAAGGATTTCCCTGATAAGAAACGTTTTCCTTTCTATTTCCCTGTAGTCGAAAATGCTTCCAAATATCCCTCTCTTTTACAGATATTGTCACAACAGCTTTCCAATCAACAATTGGAAAAACTTGCTTATGGAAACTGTCAGCGATTTTTTTCCCAATTGTGGAAAGAATAATAATTCCCAACTCACCATATTTTATGATATTCAGTGAATATCATAAAAACCGATGAATTGATTCAAGATGAATTTATCGCTAAGACTTGGTATTGAAAGTGATTAAAAATTACACACGCATCATTTGCAACCTTCAAATCATTCTTGCTGTTAGTAGCTAGTATGCCCAAAAAGTGTTTTTCACTGATATTGATACTGTCTCTTTGTAGCTTCCAAGCTTTTCCCCAAAGCTTTGCAAGGAAGTATATCAATGGAATCCTGAACGATACTTCAGACATCAGCAAGCCCCAATTTCTGATTTATCCCACTTTGGCCTTTGCCCCGGAAACAAGCTGGGAAATCGGGCTTTCCTCCCTATTGGTCTATTATGCCAAGAGGGATACCACAAACAGACTCAGCGAAATCAGTGGTTTTACCTTTGTCACTTTGGAAAACCAATATGGAATATGGTTTGATCACGCGATTTACTCTGACCAAAATAAATGGTTTTTTCTGGGAAGGATCAGGTTACAGAGTTTTCCCCTGAAATACCACGGCATAGGGATGGATACGCCTGAAGATTACTTGGCCTTGGTCGACGCAAATCAGATTATGATTAAAGAACGGGTATTGAGGGAAATTAAACAAAATCTTTATTTTGGACTGGAAGCTGATTTTCAGCGTATCTCAAGGGTAGATTTCCAACCTTCCTCTGAAGCTCCTGAATTTGATCTTCCTTTGGGCTATGCCGGTTCCACCAACTTGGGTTTGGGCTTAGGATTGGTCTATGATGACAGACATAACGTGCTGAATGTCCGAAAAGGTCGGTTTTCAGAACTGGCCCTATTGCGATATTTCCCTGCTTTTAGTGATTTTGGTTTCAATACGATCATTTCAGATACAAGAATCTTTCAACCCGTAGGTAAAAACAATGTATTGGCTTGGCAGCTATTGGGACAGTTCAATTCCGGAGATGTGCCTTTCAACCAATTGGCGCTGATGGGGGGAGACAGCATGATGCGGGGATATTATTTGGGTAGGTTTAGGGATAACAATCAAATCGCTACTCAAGTTGAATTGCGGATGTTACCTTTGCCTTTAGGATTTTCAAAAAGAATCGGGGCTGCAGTTTTTGCAGGAACAGGTACGGTTTTTCCCGATTTTTCCAAATCTGCGATCCACAAGGTTGTTTGGTCTGCAGGTGGCGGATTACGTTTTTTACTATTCCCCAAAAAAGATATTTATACCCGGTTTGATGTGGCCTTTACCCAAGAGGGGACAGGATATTATTTGTTTATTGGGGAAGCTTTTTGAGTCTAGGAGAAGCGAGAAATAGAACGCTGATGACGCAGATTGAGCAGATTGTCGCTGATAAGTTCAGAGCAAATCATAAAAATCAGCATCATCTGTATTCAATCAATCCGTTAAATCAACTCCGCCCCAATCCCGTTTCTATCCGGGAAAGTTACCCCTTCGGGTGTAATATGCACCCCGTCAGCAATGTCTTCAGCCAACAGCATTGCTCCATCCATATCCACATAATCCAACAATGGGGCAATATGGGCGATAGCGGAGATTCCAATAGAAGATTCGGTCATGCAACCAACCATCGTTTTCATTCCCAGGGATTTGGCTTGTTTGATCATTCTCAAAGCCGGAGTGATTCCTCCTGCTTTGACCAACTTGATATTAATGCCATGAAACAACCCATGACATTTTTTTACATCTTTTTCTACGATACAGCTTTCATCAGCAATCAGGGGAAGTTTACTGTGTTTGAATACTTCCTTCATTCCTTCCAAATCATCTTTTGGCAAGGGTTGTTCCATAAACTCCACATTCAGTTTGGCCAATTCTTCAGAGTATTGAATTGCTTGTTCCACGGTCCACGCACAATTGGCATCTATTCTAAAAGTGGCGTCAGTGTGTTTACGAAGTTCCCTGATGATCTCCATATCGTGGTCTGTTCCAAGCTTGATCTTGTATAAAGGCCATTCTACTTCTTTCATCTTGGAAACCATATTTTCAATGGTGTCTATTCCGATAGTATAATTTGTGACCGGTATATCCTTAGGATCAAGTCCAAGATATTCATATAGTTTTTTACCCTGCATTTTGGTAAATAAATCCCAAGCAGCCATATCCAATGCACATTGCGCAAAAGGATTTTTGGTAAAACTGAATTTACTGATTTCCCAAAGTTCCTGGGGCTTCTCCCAATAACCCAATTCTACAAAGTCCCGACTTTCCTCTAATGTTTTTGTAATATTTTCGGCAGTCATCCCGTAAAAAGGATTTGTCGTGGTCTCACCCAAACCAATAAAATTTCCCTCTTCCAACTTCACAATAACAGTATCCTGTATATCTCTACTTTGATGGGCAATGGTAAATGTATGTTTGAGCGGTAAATCCTTGACGAAAAATGATAGCTTCATGGGTATTTATGATTTTGGGCATAAAGTAAATGTATTTTTTTGTTAAGTTCATAACTTGAAAGATAAAATAACTAAAAGCTCTCATGAAGAAAAAAAATAGTTTCGGGATCCGAATGTTTCAAATTCTTGTCTTTAGCCTGATTTTCTTTTCCTTGTCCTGCCAAAATCAAGTTGATCCAGTAATGGATATTGGTTTTTTAGAGACTGCTTATGAAAAATACCAAGAACAAAGTGTTCAGACCAGAAGATTCAAATACGGAGAAGTAATTCATTTGGTAAAGGACCGGAAAGGAGATTTCCTAGTGGAAGAAATAGGGAAATCGGTAGAAGGAAAAGCTATTTATCAGATGAATATTGGGAACGGGCCCATTAAAATCCTGCTTTGGTCTCAGATGCACGGCAACGAGTCAACAGCAACCATGGCACTTTTTGACTTATTCAATTTTTTTGAAGGCGAAAATGACGGTATGGATGAAGTCCGAAACAAATTGAAAGAAAAACTAAATATAAGATTCATTCCCATGCTCAACCCCGATGGTATGGATCAATGGATGAGACGAAACGCGTTGGATATTGATTTAAATCGGGATGCTGCCTCATTGACCTCGCCTGAGGCTGTGATTTTAAAGAATGCCAGAGATTCGTTTGAACCTGATTTTGGATTCAACCTGCATGATCAAAACATTTATTATACTGCAGGAGAAACTCCCACTCCGGCCACCATTTCCGTATTGGCACCCGCTTACAATTTCGAAACAGAAGTCAATGATATCAGGAAAAGAGCCATTCAGGTCATCGTGGGAATGAACAGGTTGATTCAGGAAGCTGCACCGGGACATGTTGGGAAATATGATGATGCTTTTGAGCCCAGAGCTTTTGGAGACAATATCCAAAAATGGGGGACGAGTACCATTTTGATAGAATCAGGAGGATATCCCAATGATCCGGAAAAGCAGTATATCAGAAAACTGAATTTCATGATCATCCTACATGCACTGATTGAAATAGCAGACTCTAGTTACACGAACTATTCCTTGGATGATTATTATGCCATTCCTGACAATGCCACCAGATTGATGGATGTAATGATAAGAAACTTGCCGATGCAAAAAGGAGATTTAACTTACAATATAGACTTGGGTATCAGACAGCGGGAAGTGGATGCACATGGCTCCTATTTTGTAAATGGAGGAATTGAAGATTTGGGTGACTTGTCCATTTTTTATGGGTATGAAGAGTTGGATGCTTCAGGAATGGAAATCATTGAAGGAAAAATCTATGAAAATGCCTTTGAAAAACCAGTAGACATTACCCCTGAGAAAGCCTTGGAACTGCTCCGGGAAGGATTTCTTGCTGTGAAGGTTGAAGAAGCGGAGGAAAGAGAGTTGTATGATTTACCGATTTTGGTCTTGAGAAATTCAGGTGCTATACCTTTTGGAATCCGAACAGGTGGAAGTCCTAATTTTTATCTGGCAAAGGATGGGGAATTGAAATATGCCCTGGTCAATGGCTACCTGATCAATCTGGAGTCCCCGAAAAAGACTGATTTTAAACAGCGAGTTCTTTGACAAACTGCTGTTGATCATTGAATTCCATAAAATTTTATTTAAATTGATCTGAACTTAAACGATAAAAAATGACCACTATCCTACTTATTGCCTGCATTGTATTGATTCTTGTTTTTTATGTCATCAGTATCTACAACCGCCTGATTAAACTAAGAACAATTGTCTCTGAAGCTTGGAGCGGAATAGATGTACAACTTAAAAAACGTTATGATCTGATTCCAAATCTTCTGGAAACCGTAAAGGGCTATGCGTCTCATGAAAGGGAAACATTTGAAAGTGTGACCAAAGCCCGAAATGCAGCTCAATCCGCTCAGGGAGTGCTGGACCAACAAGTGGCTGAAAATAACCTCAACCGTTCTCTGATGAACTTATTTGCGGTAGCAGAACAATATCCTGAATTAAAATCAAATACCAATTTTCTTCAGATGCAGCAGGACCTGGCATCCATAGAACAGGATATCGAAAGATCCCGAAGATATTATAATGGTTCGGTGAGAGATCAGAATATTTTGATTGATTCATTTCCAAGCAACTTGGTTGCCAATAATTTTGGTTTTCAAAAATCAGCGTTTTTTGAGCTTGATAATGAAACCGAAAGGGCTGTTCCTAAAGTCAATTTCAAGTGAAAAGGTACATCTTTTTCTTTCTGCTAGTTGTTTTTGGTCAAACACTGTATGCACAGGAGGAATATATCCGGTCATTCCATTCGGATTTGCAGGTAGATGCTTCCGGCATGTTGACTGTTACTGAGACCATCGAAATATATGCTGCCGGTGAGCAGATCAGAAGAGGAATTGTGAGGACCTTGCCTTTGTCTGGCACGGATTACCGTTACAAAACTGTCAAAACCGATTATAAGGTCATCCATGTAAAAATGAACGGCGAGGACAGTCCTTATGATACAGAAAAGAAGCAGGGAAATTTGTTTATTAATGTTGGTGACGATAGTTTTTTGGAACCTGGCTGGTATACTTTTCAAATAAAATATACTGCTGAAGGGCAATTGGGCTATTTTGAGGATTATGATGAGCTCTATTGGAATGTGAATGGCTTTGGTTGGGTTTTTAGAATTGCAAGCATTTCAGCAGCTGTCCAAATTCCTCAGGAAGCGGAATTTTTACAATCTTCATGCTATACAGGATATTCAGGCTCTACTGAACAAAACTGCAGTACAGAAACGCTTCCCGATGGTAGAATGATTTTCAGGGCAGAAAACCTTGCTTCCGGGCAAAATCTCACTATAGCAACAGGATTTACAAAGGGAATTGTAAGTCTTCCGCCTCCACCTACTTTTTTTGAACAGTTTGGTTTATTGATATTTACAGGTATTATGACCTTAGTCCTTTTGGTCTATTACATCTATACCTGGCGGAAGTATGGGGTAGATCCACCCAGCCCTACTGTCATCCCTGAATTTAATCCTCCTTCTGATTTGTCCCCAGCTTCTATGGGTATGCTGCATAAAGGATATTTCTGGGGAGAGTTGATATCCGCCTCCATAGTACATCTGGCAGTGAACGGTTATCTTAGGATTGAAGAAAAAAGTAAGGACCAACTCTTCGGGTTAATTAAGTCCACCGAATTCCATTTGGTAAAGTTAAAAGAGGATGATGATGCTTTACCCAAAGAAGAGCGGAAGCTGATGCAATATTTTTTCACCAATGGCAATGTCGCGGTCATTGATGGAAAATACAGCAGCCATTTTAAAAGTATGTATCAGGCCTATATGAACAGTTTGGTGACTGAGCATAAACCTTTTTTAACACAGGGAAGCAACTGGAAATTTTGGGTAGGCCCAGTTTTTATTTTTATTATTTACGCTTTGGTAGCAAGTAGATTTGATTACAATTATTATGGTCCACCAACAACGCTGGATTTTAATATTGGAGACTTACCAATACTTCCTTTGGCTATTTTCTTTGTGGTTTTCATCAGTATTTCTCTTATCAAAAAAAGGGGAACAAACTGGTTGTTTTTTTCCTTGATTGGGATGTTGTTTTTGGGGGGATCTTTTTATTTATTTTCCAATAGTGCCATTTCACTGAATAATTTTACTCTTATTGTTTTTATTGTTTTCGCAGTAATTTCCTTCTTTACCTATATCTATCTGATCCGTCAACCAAGTGAGGAGAAACTGGATTTAAAGGCAAGAATTGACGGTTTCAAAAGGTATTTGAGTGCTGCTGAAGAAAGACAACTTCAGATGTTCAATCCTCCAAAGTTGACTCCCGAAGTATTTGAAAAGCTCCTTCCCTATGCCATGGCATTTAAAGTCGATAAAATCTGGGGAGAGAAATTCCAAACCTTAATGGAAAGGGCCAGCCTTCAAAATCAGCACCGTACTTCTTGGTATTCGGGTTCCCGAGCATATTCCTATGGTGCATTGGGGAATCACATCAACAGATCCCTTACCAATTCCATCAATAGTTCCTCAGGGACCAATAGCAGTGGTGGCAGTGGATCATCAGGAGGGGGTTCTTCCGGAGGTGGAAGAGGCGGCGGAGGCGGAGGTGGACGTTGAGTTCTATATAATATTATGGTATATTATTGTAATTTTAAGGAAGTAATTCATTTCTGCTATTATGAAAAAACATCTTACCGCTATCATTTTTGCTTTGTCCATCATCATTGCAGCTGCAATTTTAGGCAATGCCATCATCAATAGAAATAAAAAATCCGGAACTGTTGATGTCACCGGCTTGGGAGAACAGAATTTCACTTCTGACCTTGTGGTATGGGAAGGGAATTTCAGCAGGGAAAATTATGATATAAAAACAGCCTATTCTGATCTTGAAAAAGACCGGAAGGCAGTCACAGATTATTTGGTGGCCAAAGGAATTCCCAAAGAACAGATTATTTTCAAAGCGGTCAATACAAATCCTCTTTATGATCAAAATTACAGCAGCAATGGAAATTTTATGGGCCAGACTTTCAAGGGTTACCAATTGAATCAGTCCCTTCAGATTGAATCCAAGGAAGTGGACAAAGTAGAGCAGATTTCGAGAGAGATAACCGAATTGCTGCTTCAGGGAGTAAAATTCTATTCACAGCCACCCAGATATTATTACACAGAATTGGAAAGTCTGAAAATCGAAATGATTTCCAAAGCCACAGAAGATGCAAGGCTAAGAGCGGAAAGAATTGCAGAAAATTCGGGATCAAAATTGGGCCGACTGATTTCAGCCAATATGGGCATTTTTCAGATTACCGGACAGAACTCCACGGAGGATTATTCCTGGGGTGGGACTTTCAACACCTCTGCAAAAAATAAAACTGCTTCGATTACGATGCGGTTGAGTTATGGGGTGAAATAAAAAAAGCGGGACCTATTCGGTCTCGCTTTTTACAGTTAGTTCTATTTCTTCTCCGGATTCATCTAGGAATCTGTACTCCGTCACCGGGAGGGAAGAGTCTTTTGTCAGTCTAACCCACTTAAAGTATTTGAAAAACCACCTTACTCTCGGGGAAATAAACCCGTTGGTAAAATACGCATACAGGTAAGGGTGTAATCCTATTTGGATGTGGGAAACATTCTGGATAGTAGCAATATGCTCGAGGTCTTTTTCCAATTGATCGGCCACCAAGATGGAGGCCTGAATCTTTCCTGTTCCATTACATGCCGGGCAGGTTTCTTTGGTGACAATATTGACTTCAGGTCTGACCCGCTGTCTTGTAATCTGCATCAGACCGAATTTGGTCAGCGGCAAGACGGTGTTTTTGGACCTGTCATCTTTCATCTCTTCCCGCATCGCATCATAAATGACCTTCTTATTTTCGGCCTTTTTCATATCGATGAAGTCAATGACGATGATACCTCCCATATCCCGGAGGCGCAATTGTCGGGCAATTTCTTTGGCTGCGACCAGGTTGGTTTTTAATGCCGTCATTTCCTGTTCGCTTTCTTGGTTCGACTTGTTCCCACTGTTGACGTCTATGACGTGAAGGGCTTCGGTATGCTCAATGATGAGATAACCGCCCTGTGGGAGACTTATCGTCTGACCAAACAAGCTTTTGATTTGCTTCTCTATTCCAAAATTTTCAAAGAGCTTCGCTTTTCCGTTGTAAAGCTTAACAATTTTTTCCTTTTCAGGGGCAATAGATCTGATATAAGACCTGATTTGATCATAGATCAATTCATCTTCTACGGTGATTGCATCGAATGATTCGTTGAGTAAGTCCCTGATTATAGAGGACGCCATACTCATTTCTCCGATTACCTTGTCGCGGCCTTTTGCTTTGGCCAGTTTTTTCATGCCCTCTTCCCAAGTAGTGTAAAGGTTCCTCAGGTCTTTGTCAAGTTCTGTGACAGACTGACCTTCGGCTACTGTTCTGATAATTACACCAAAATTAGATGGCTTGATTGAAGTGATTAAGCGGACCAATCTTTTTCTTTCTTCCGCACTTCGTATTTTTTTGGATACGTTGACAGTGTCGGAAAAGGGAACTAAGACAATGTACCGACCGGCAATGGAGAGCTCACACGATAGTCTTGGACCTTTGGTAGAGATGGGTTCTTTGACCACCTGTACCAATACCTGATTGCTTTTTGAAAGGACATTGGAAATTTTTCCAAGCTTTTCAATATCAGGCTCCTTTTCAAAACCCTTCAGATTCAGATTGGGATAATTATTGTTGCGTACCAGTTTTGTAAACTTGTTGAGGCTGTTGATCTGAGGACCCAAATCCTGATAATGCAGGAAGGCATCCTTTTCATAGCCTACATCAATGAAAGCTGCATTGAGCCCATTGACAATTTTACGGACAGTACCCAAATAAATATCTCCGACCTTAAATTGGTTTTCTCCACCTTCTGAGTGGATTTCTACCAGATTCTTATCTTTTAAAAGGGCGATGCGACTACCGGTTGGAGCAGAATCAATTAATAATTCTGTGCTCAATCGTGTCTGGTTTATATGTTAATGAACGTTTACTTTAAAAACTCAAAAAGAAGAAGTGAATTACTTCTTCTTATGTCTGTTTTTTCTAAGTCTCTTTTTTCGCTTGTGCGTGGAGATCTTATGTCTTTTTCTTTTTTTACCGCAAGGCATAGTTTTAAAGATTTTAAGTGGAACAATTATTTATAGCCTTTCCAGGTAACTCTCCACACTTGCCAAAACCATTTGGTCTGTGGTCATGTTTTGAACTTGCTGAAATTGCTTTTTCGCTTTATTGTTTTGTTTGGATTCGAAATAACTCACGCCAAGATAGAATTGGCCCTGAATATTCTCAGGATGGTAACGCACCAATTCTTCAAAACGTTCTACTGCCCTTTTATATTGTCCTGATTGCATGGACAACACTCCCATATTGAAGAGACCATCTTCATTGGTAGGATCTTCTTCCAAAATCTCCCTAAGCATGGTGATTCCCTGCATAGGGTTGGAAGATGACACATAGGTCATAGCAATTTTTGATTTCAAATCAACTCGCTTTGGATCTTCTTCCAAAACCTTATTCAAGTAGGTTCTCGTCTTTTCGGCAAGATAGGCTACTTTTTCTTCATTCATTGCAAAAGTGTAGGCATCATAATATGCGATACCTGCTTTTTCCCAACTTTCGGCAGTTTCTATTTTGTCAGCTGCCATTTCCAAGAAATAAGCAGCGCTGTCAAATTTACCTGCATTGGAATACAATGAAGCTAATTCAGTAGCCAAAGATGCATATTTTTCCTTATTTTCAGTTATTCCCAATTCATTGGCCAGCAGATTGATGTTATCTCTTTCTTCTTGGGCTAAAGGTGCATCATGAATTTCCTCCGTAACGTTGCCCGTCGTTGATTCTCCTTCGGTGATGACCGAATTGCCGTCTTCGTTGTCAACAACTACTCTTGGAAGTGAAAACAAAACACCAATGCAGACAATTCCAAAGATTACTGCTATGATTTGGGATTTCTTCATAAGAAAAAACAGCTCTCAGGATTAATCCTGAGGAGCAAGTTCTTTGATTTTTTTACTGTTTTTGATTTTCTCAACAAAAACTTTGGAAGGCTTGAAGGCCGGTACGAAGTGTTCATCGATCACAATAGCTGTGTTTTTCGAGATGTTACGTGCGATTTTCTTGGCTCTCTTCTTGTTGATGAAACTTCCAAATCCTCTTACATAGATGTTATCTCCTTCTGCCATGGAATCTTTTACCACTTTGAAGAATGCCTCAATTGTCTGAGTTACATCGTCTTTTTGAATTCCAGTTTTTTCTGAAATTTTGGTGATTACTTCTGCTTTAGTCACTGTTTGATGAATTTAAATTATTATCTAATAAGCTTAATGGCCTATTAACCAACTGTTTTTGGGACTGCAAATTTAAAGGAAGCATTTCAATATAAAAACAAAATGTTCAAAATTAGATTGAATTGTTTAACATTGTCTTAACACCTTAATTGTAAACGCCTTGAACTTTGAAGCTTTTGTCCATAGATTATTGGAGTGGTACCCCCACAATAGACGGGATTTGCCATGGAGAAACACCCAAAACCCATATATCATTTGGTTATCTGAAATTATCTTACAACAAACCCGAGTAGCACAAGGACTCCCTTATTTTGAAAAATATCTTCAAAATTACCCGAATGTGGAAGATTTAGCGAATGCACCTGCCGAAGAAGTGATGAGATTATGGCAGGGATTGGGTTATTACAGCCGGGCAAGAAACCTCCACCAATGTGCAAAAGAGATTACTGAAAAATTTGATGGTGACTTTCCAGGAGATTACAAAGGTTTGTTGAAACTAAAAGGAGTCGGTAATTACACTGCTGCAGCCATTGCTTCTTTTGCTTATGGCGAGAAGATTGCTGTGGTGGACGGAAATGTCTTCCGGGTCTTAAGCAGATATTTTGGGATTTCAACGGATATCGCAAGCAGTTCCGGCAAAAAAGAATTCGAATCCTTGGCCAATAATCTTATCCCTGAAGATAAGCCCGGAGAATTTAACCAAG
Organism: Aquiflexum balticum DSM 16537; assembly: GCF_900176595.1. GTDB lineage: Bacteria > Bacteroidota > Bacteroidia > Cytophagales > Cyclobacteriaceae > Aquiflexum > Aquiflexum balticum. The sequence goes on along the minus strand of NZ_LT838813.1, from coordinate 1,282,455 downwards.
CCATTATGGAATTTGGGGCATTGCAATGCGTCCCCAAAAATCCGGATTGTGAACACTGTTCTTTAAAGACCGGATGTTTTGCCTATAAACATAAGCTGGTAGGGGATTTGCCTGTGAAGATCAATAAACTCAAAATAAGAGACCGGCATTTTCTCTACTCCTATATCGTCTGTGGTCAGCAAGTCGTTGTCAAACAAAGGGGCAAAGGAGATATTTGGGAAGGACTTTTTGATTTTCCGATGGAAGAGTCGAAAATAAAAATTGATAAAGATTCATTGGATTCATTTATCGCCAATGAAATAAAAGAATTCGGGACGCAAATTGTCTATAATCCTGAATCCAGCTTCAAACATATTCTTACCCATCAAAGAATTTTTGCCACCTTTGTAAAAATCATCGTGGAGAAAGACGCTCTTTCAAAACTTCAATCCTGGGTAAATGCGAAAGGTTACAGATTAGTTGATTTTGAAAATCTGGAAAAACTTGCCAAACCAAGATTGATTTTGAAATTTTTGAACCTAGAAATTTAATCATTAAATTTATACATAAACTTTTTGTTAAACCTTTAAACAGAACAATTATGGCCGGAGTAAACAAAGTAATTTTATTGGGCAATTTGGGTGCAGACCCCGAAGTAAAACATTTGGAGGGTGATAAAGTAGTTGCCAATCTTAGGTTAGCTACCACCGAAGCCTACAAAGACAGGGCAGGTAATCGTGTCGAGAATACTGAATGGCATGATTTGGAACTTTGGGATGGACAGGCAAAAATTGCAGAACAATATCTCAAAAAAGGAATGCAACTTTATGTGGAGGGAAAAATCAAATCTGATTCTTGGCAGGATGAACAGGGCAACAATAGAAAGAGAATCAAAATAAGGGTACTCAGCTTTACCATGTTGGGTGGAAAACCGGAGGGTTCCTCTCCCTCAGGAAATACCGGTAATTACAATACTCCATCTTCCGGTCCTTCACCATCTGTTGCTGAAGCGACAGTTGAAGATGATGATTTACCCTTCTAATTCAAATAGTTGAAGAATTGATTCAGAATTTTATTAATTTTGCAATCATCTTGTTAATAAATTAATGGACGACCCATACCCGAGTCTTTTATTGCTGGCTGAACTCTCTCAGGTTTCAGCCGGCTATATTTTAATTAATGCAATCATTTTTATTCTATTGCTGATATCTTCTGGACTTGTTTCCGGATCAGAAGTAGCCTTTTTTTCTCTTAATTCGGAAGATATTGCTGGAATGGATGAGCGATCTGATAAACGGGTAACCAAAGCACTGGAACTCGTCGAGTCACCGAAAACCCTTTTAAGTACAGTATTGATACTTAATAACTTAATTAATATAGGTATAGTTACCTTGACGACTTTGGTGACCTGGAATCTTTTTGGATTGAATGCAACAGGTATATTGGTTATTTTAGTGCAAACCATCGGTGTGACCTTTGCTATTGTCTTTTTTGGGGAAATAGTTCCAAAAGTATATGCCACACAGGCCAAAATAGAGTTTTCATTGATGATGGCTCCATCTATCCACTTTTTTTCTGTTTTACTCAAACCGATATCTCTTTTTTTAATGTCCATGAGTAATTTCATTGAAAAAAGAATAGAGAAAAAGGGATATTCATTATCGGTGAATGAATTGAATCAAGCTTTGGAGATAACCACCGAAGATACTTCTGATGAGGAAAAAGATATATTAAAAGGCATAGTCAATTTTGGGACCTTATCGGTAAAACAAGTCATGCAGTCTAGATTGGATATCACTGCAGTGGAAATTGAAACAGATTTTCATGAGTTGATGGACAAAATAAATAAAAGCGGTTATTCCAGGATTCCTGTTTTTAAAGAGACTATTGATAGCATAGAAGGCATTTTATATATCAAAGACTTGCTGCCATATGTTGAAGAAGATGAAAAATTCGAATGGTCGAAACTTATAAGAAAAGGATTTTTTGTTCCTGAAAATAAAAAAGTCGACTCCTTACTCAAGGATTTTCAGAAAAAAAGAGTCCATATGGCTATTGTGGTAGATGAATATGGGGGTACGTCCGGATTGGTCACACTGGAGGATCTGATAGAAGAAATCATAGGTGAAATCAACGATGAATTTGACGATGTTGAGGATTTTTATTTCAAGGAGTTGGACCCAAACACATATATTTTTGAGGGTAAAATTTCCTTGAATGATTTTTGTAAAAAACTTGACTTGGATACCCAGATTTTTGATGAGGTCAAAGGTGAAAGTGAATCACTTGGAGGGCTTTTGCTTGAACTGAACTCCAATCTTCCAAAAAACGGTACAAAGATTTTATTTGATCCATTTGAATTCACAATTCTTGCCGTAGATACAAAAAAAATCAAAAAAGTAAAAGTTCATATTAGATCCGGTGAAAAAGATTTGAAAGGCCATAATCAGGACTAAACTATTTACCTAATTCTGTGTTTTGTGAATAAATCAGAATTTAATTTCTTATTCATTGTATCAGAACCTTTCCGAAATTTACTTTTTTAAAAAGTCCGCAATAAATAATTTTAAAAAAATCTGACTTTTTTCTCTTTAATCAGTTTTGCCAATACTTCTGGCTAAATCAAAAATTTACGTTTGTTTTTAAACTGATAATTTTAAATTATTGACAATAATTATAAAAACTGCCTAATATTTTAACCAATATATATTTTTTGTTAATGATAAATAAGTGTTCATTTATATGTAAACTATTTATTACAATAGTGCTTTTCTTACGTCAATTTTAATAAAAAGAAAATTTTTTGTAAATTTTGCAACTCAAATTAAAAAAACCTATTAAATTAATATATAATGAATCAAGGACTTTATCGTGATACTTTCGAACACGATTCCTGTGGGATTGGGGCTGTAGTGAATGTAAATGGCAACAAAAGCCATGAAACTATAAGTGATGCGCTATTTATGTTGAGCAACATGGAGCACCGGGGTGGACGTGGCAGTGATCCCAAAACCGGTGATGGCGCTGGGATTTTGATCCAGATTCCACATTCCTTTCTAAAGGACATCACTTCCAGAGCAGGTTTTGAAATCCCAAATGAAGGAAGCTATGGGATTGGAATGACCTTCTTTCCTAAAAACAAACAGCTTTACAAAAAATCCAAAGAGCTGTTGAATAACATTATAGCTGAGCTCGGATTCCAACTTCTGGGGTATCGACAGGTCCCTGTAGACGAGACAGTTCCTGGATCCGGAGCATTGGATGTAATGCCAAACATCGAAATGGTTTTTGTCAGCCATAAAGATGGACTGAAGAATATTGATCTGGAGCGTAAATTATATGTTTTGAGAAATTATTCATCCAGGACTATCAATCAGAGTATTCCAGGTGTCAATTCCTCATTTTACTTTGCAAGCTTCTCAGCCTTTACACTGATTTATAAAGGGCAACTTAGGACTGATCAGGTTCTGCCTTTTTATAAAGATCTTCAAAATAACAAGATTACTTCCGGACTTGCGATAGTACATTCCCGGTTTTCTACCAATACTTTCCCCAATTGGAGATTGGCACAGCCGTTTCGGTATTTATCGCATAATGGAGAAATAAACACCATCAGGGGCAACCTCAATAAAATGAAGTCCAAAGAGACCTTAATGCGGTCGATACATTTTTCAGACGAGGAGCTTGCCAAATTGATGCCTATTACCAACAAGCATCATTCGGATTCGGCTAATCTGGATGCAATGGTAGAGTTGCTCACCCTTAGTGGCCGATCATTACCTCATGTGATGATGATGATGGTCCCGGAAGCCTGGCAGGATAATCAGATGATGGATAAAGACCGAAAGGCTTTTTATAAGTTTCATGCTTCACTGATGGAACCATGGGATGGTCCTGCAGCACTGCTGTTTACTGATGGCAAATCCCTCGGAGCTACGCTTGATAGAAATGGCTTACGGCCATTACGTTATTTCATTACCAATGATGGGAGATTGATACTCTCTTCAGAAGCAGGAGCATTACCTATTCGAGAAGCTACCATATTAGAAAAGGGTAGAATCAGCCCAGGTAAAATGTTAATGGCTGATCTTGAAAATGGCAAGATATTCTTTGATGATGAAATCAAAGCAAACATCTGTGACAATAAACCATATGACAAATGGGTCAGAGAGGAAAGATTGAAACTTCGCCTGATTCCTGATCCACTAAATTTGACCAATCCTTATTCAACTGAGGATATCAAAAAGAGACAGACAATCTTTGGCTATACTTCAGAGGAAATTAAAGTCATTTTGTCTCCTATGGGTGAAACAGGCTATGAAGCGATTGGCTCCATGGGGGCAGATACTCCTTTGGCAGTGCTGTCAAAACAGAGCCAACATATTTCAAACTATTTCAAGCAGCTTTTTGCCCAGGTAAGTAATCCACCTATTGATCCCATAAGGGAGCGCTTGGTAATGTCTTTGTTTACCAGAATCGGTGAAAGCCACAATATTTTGGCGGAAAGCCCCAGGCATTCTCGACAAATACATATTTCGCAGCCGGTTTTGCTCAATGAGGATCTTCAAAAGATAAAAAATCTTGAAGATGAGGGTTACAGAACAATAACTTTACATGCTCATTTTGAAGTTGATCACAAGCCGAACAGCTTACTTGAAGCGCTGAATAAACTTTGCCGGGAAGCCGAAGGTGCTATTTATGCAGGAAAGAATATCATCATCATTTCTGATAGAGGCAGTTCTGAATTTAAAGCCCCTATTCCATCTTTATTGGCTATAGGCGCAGTACACCATCATCTGGTAAAAAAGAAACTGAGAACCCGGGCCGGACTGGTAATTGAAGCAGGAGATATCAGGGAAACCCATCATTTTGCAACTGCAATAGGTTATGGAGCATCTGCTGTCAATCCATATTTGGCTTTGGAATCCTTGTTGCACCTGAACGAAAAAGGTGCTTTCAGCAAAGAATTCAGCCAAAAGCAATTGTTCCAGAATTATCAGACGGCAATAGGAAAAGGTTTGTTAAAGGTGCTCTCAAAAATGGGGATCAGTACCCTCCAATCTTACCAAGGTGCCCAGATATTTGAAGCCATAGGCTTAGGGCCTGAAGTAATTGATAGGTGTTTTAAAGGAACGGTAAGTCGAATCAGCGGAATTTCCTTTGACGAACTTGCAGAAGAGGTTTTGATCAGACACCATGCTGCCTACAATACTGAAAGTCCGATTTTAGAAACAGGGGGCGTTTATCAATGGAAAAGGAGGGGTGAAAAGCACCTTTTCAATCCCGAAACCATTCACTTGCTACAAAAATCCACCCGTCTCAATGACTATGAATTATATAAAAAGTTTGCCAAAAAAATCAATGAACAGACCAAAGATGCATTGACTTTAAGGGGGCTTTTTGAATTTAAAAAGAGAATATCGATCCCAATTGATGAGGTTGAACCGGTAGAATCCATTTTAAAACGCTTTGCTACGGGAGCAATGTCCTTTGGTTCCATTTCCCATGAAGCACACAGCACCTTGGCCATCGCAATGAACCGGATAGGAGCCAAGAGCAACAGTGGTGAAGGAGGCGAAGATGAAATCCGATTTGAGAAAAAAGAAAACGGAGACTGGGAACGCTCCGCTATCAAGCAGGTTGCCTCCGGAAGATTTGGCGTTACCAGTAATTATCTTACCAATGCGGAAGAATTACAAATAAAAATGGCCCAAGGAGCGAAACCCGGAGAAGGCGGACAGCTACCCGGTCACAAAGTAGATGAATGGATCGGCAGGGTAAGACATTCCACACCTGGAGTGGGTTTGATATCTCCGCCACCACATCACGATATTTATTCTATAGAAGATTTGGCCCAACTCATATACGATTTGAAAAATGCCAATCGAAAGGCCAGAATTAACGTCAAATTGGTTTCTCAAGCAGGAGTAGGCACTGTCGCGGCAGGAGTAGCCAAGGCACAATCAGATGTCATTCTCATATCCGGAGCAGATGGAGGTACAGGTGCATCTCCACTGAGTTCAATTCGTCATGCCGGATTACCTTGGGAACTTGGATTATCCGAAGCCCATCAGACCCTGGTCAAAAACAATTTGAGAAGTAGAGTGGTCTTGCAGACAGACGGGCAATTGAGGACAGGAAGGGACATTGCCATAGCTACCTTGCTGGGGGCCGAAGAATGGGGAATTTCTACGGGTGCTCTTGTAGTGGAAGGTTGTATTATGATGAGAAAATGCCACCTGAATACCTGTCCTGTAGGAATAGCAACCCAGAATCCAGAACTGAGAAAATTATTTACCGGAAATGCTGACCACGTTGTAAATTATTTTATGTTCCTGGTACAGGACCTAAGAGAAATCATGGCTTCTTTGGGATTCCGAACCATTGACGAAATGGTGGGACAAAGTGATGTATTGAAAGCCACAGGTCATATGAATCACTGGAAATGGGACAAAGTAGACTTAACTCCAATATTCCATAAGGTGGAAGTGCCGGACCATGTGGGAATTCATAAGCAAATAGATCAGGACTTTGAATTGAAAAAAGTTTTGGACAGAAAACTGATTAAGTCGGCAATGCCTGCATTGGAACAAGCAGCTAAAGTTAAGGAAAGCTTTAAAATCAAAAATACTGACAGAACTGTCGGAGCGATGTTATCCAATGAAATCTCCAAGATTTACGGAAGTCCCGGCTTGCCAGAAGATACGATCCATTTCAAATTCAGTGGTTCCGCAGGACAAACTTTCGGAGGCTTTCTTACCAAGGGTGTAACTTTTGAGCTTGAAGGTGAGTCCAATGATTATTTTGGAAAAGGTTTGTCAGGTGGAAAGTTGATTATCTATCCCAGCCGCAATGCCAATTTTGTCGCCCATGAAAATATTATTATCGGGAACGTGGCCTTTTATGGGGCTACTTCCGGTTATGCCTATATCAATGGTAAAGGCGGAGAAAGATTCTGCGTGAGGAATTCAGGCGTTCAGACAGTGGTAGAAGGTATCGGTGATCATGGATGTGAATATATGACAGGTGGGTTGGTAATCAATCTAGGTGAAATCGGAAGGAATTTTGGTGCAGGAATGAGTGGTGGAATCGCCTACATTCTCAAGGATTATATTTATCTGATCAATCAGGAAATGGTTGATTTAGATCCTTTAAATGAAGATGATTTTGTCACGATCAAGGAAAACCTGAATACACATCAAGCACTTACCCAAAGCCAATTAGCTGGCGAATATTTGGATAATTGGGATGAATACCGCGAGCGGTTTATCAAAGTTATTCCTAGAGATTACAAGGAAGTATTGAGAAAAAGAGCATTGGAAAATTCAACAACATTAGTGTAAGATGGGAGCGAAAGAAGGATTTATACTATTTAAAAGAGAATTACCTGAATCAAGAAACCCTGAAGAAAGGGTCAATGATTATAAGGAAATATATAAACCGTTTGATGGGCAGAAGCTAAATGAGCAATCTGCAAGGTGTATGGATTGTGGCATACCGTTTTGTCATCAGGGTTGTCCATTGGGAAATCTCATTCCCGACTTCAACGATGCAGTATATCGAAATGAGTGGGAAGAGGCCTTCAATATTTTAAAAAGCACCAATAACTTTCCGGAATTTACGGGTAGGATTTGCCCTGCGCCGTGCGAAGCTTCCTGCGTACTGGGAATCAATAAGGATCCTGTCGCTATTGAACTGATTGAGAAAAATATAGCGGAAAAAGCATACGAATTAGGATTCGTTGTACCAAGACCTCCAAAGCAAAGAACCGGCAAATCTGTTGCTGTGATCGGTTCAGGGCCTGCCGGTTTGGCAGCAGCGGATCAACTTAATCAGGCCGGACATGAAGTGACTGTTTTTGAGAAGGACAATAAAGTGGGAGGATTGCTCCGCTATGGAATTCCTGACTTCAAATTAGAGAAATGGGTCATTGACCGGAGAGTGGAAATCATGGAGAAGGAGGGTGTGATATTCAGCACCAATACGGATGTCGGATTTAATATTAAGGCTGAAAACATCATCAGGAATTTTGATGCCGTAATTTTAGCTACAGGTGCCCAACAGCCAAGAGAACTAAAAATTAAAGGGTCAGATTTAAAAGGGGTTCATTTTGCGATGGATTTTCTGGGGAAACAAAACCAGGTAATTGCCGGAGAAATTGATAGAAACCCGATCTCTGCAGAAAATAAAAATGTGATTGTAATCGGAGGAGGGGATACGGGTTCTGATTGTATCGGGACATCAAACAGACATGGAGCTGCTTCAATTACTCAATTGGAGTTATTGCCAAAACCGCCCAAACAGAGGACCAACCTAAATCCATGGCCAGAATGGCCAATGACTCTGAAAACCTCAAGTTCCCATGAAGAAGGTGCCGAAAGGGTATTTTCAATATTGACCAAAGAATTTGTTGGAAATGAAAAAGGTGAAGTAAGTGGTTTGGTTTTGGTGGATCTGGAATGGAAGGCAGAAAATGGCAGAATGCAGTTTGTTGAAATTACCGGAACTGAAAGGACAATCCCCTGTGATCTTGCATTTATTGCCATAGGATATACCGGTCCTGCTAAGAATGGCCTATTGGAGGCATTTGGGGTCAAGACCATGGAAAATTCTCTTCCAAAATCCAAAGAGTACCAAAGTACCAATCAAAAGGTTTTTTTGGCTGGAGATATGAGAAGGGGTCAATCTTTGGTGGTTTGGGCGATTTCGGAAGGAAGGGAAGCTGCTGTAAAAGTGGATGAATTTCTTCAGGGCACATCTTCACTTCCCAGAAAAGATGAAGGTTTTTTTGAAATAGAAGAAAGTATCATTTATGAATCGAATTGAAAGCAATGAACTATAAATAAAGAGTACATGCGATAGCAGGTTTAGTTTGTGATTGTTATATAAACAATCTAAATTAAAAAGAGTAGGCCCTTGGCCTGCTCTTTTTGGTTAAAAATTCAACATTACTTTCAAGTTCCAGTGAGAAAAAACCGAAAAAAGAATATGTTTTTACTTTTTCACAATAATTAAAGCTTCAAGTAGGACAAAATTCAATCTGAGAACGTCCTAATCAAAAACCATAACTTGCCGATACCATGAAAATATATTCTTTACCAATACTTGCTACAATCCTTTGCATCACGCTATCCTGTAATATTGATGACTCCGATTTTAGTCAGGAAAACCTTCATGGAACTTGGGAATTGAGTAGATATCAACAAGAGTCACAACTGTTTTATGTCGACACGTATGAATTCTATGAGGACGGTACATTTGAAAACAGAAGTACGGCCCGACAGCAAGATAACAACATGGACCTTGGGTATAATTCAATCACAAAGGGGACATACCGTTTAATAGGAAATGTTTTGACGCTTACAGGAGACCAATTTTTGACGCTTCCCGAAGGGAGTACGGAATGGTATACTGCATTGGATAACCTTATCGGATCGGACTGGAAAATAGAAAGAGAATACACCATAGCCCTAAAAGAAAGGAAGTCACAGTTAGTGCTTGAATATAAATGCGCACCCAATGAACTTTGCTCGGGTCCATTTCCAATGACCTATTTCCGCAAGTAGACATAAGGTATCAATAAAAAAAGCAGACCATTGGCCTGCTTTTTTTGCAATAAATAAAACCCAATCAAAATCATTAACTACTCGTTGAGGAATTACCTCTACCTCCTGAACTTCCTTTTCCACCACGGTGGCCTTTTCCTCCTCTGCTTCCTTCACGGATCTCTTTTCTGTTTTCCTTTTTGACTTCCTCCCACTTTGTTTTTTGCTCAGGGGTCAGAATAGCCTCAATTTGGTCGTTTTGAGCTTTGGCCTGTGCTTGCATTTCAGCTCTTTTTGCTTCTCGCTCTGCCTGCATTGATTCCCGCTGTTCCTGCCTTTTTTTCGCATTCTCGAGATTGATTTGATAGATCTTTTGTTTTTGATCTTCAGAAAGGCCCAATTCTTCCGTCATTTTCGCAGTCATCTTTTCCGCTCTTTGTTCAGGGGACTGCATTTCTTTTTGCTGACCTCTTTGGGCAAATGCCCCTGCGTACGTCATCATGAATATTGCAGCAATCATTATTAGCTTTTTCATTTTTTTGTCTTTATTTAAATAGTCAATAATTGTTTAACACTTTTAGAAGATGGAACTTCCCGGGTTTATTCCATTCCCTTTTGTGCTTTATTGTAGGTTAGACCAAAGTCTGGGATGAAGGTTTAAGGAAGGATTTGTATTATATTGTTAATGAATCTTAAAAAAATAATGGTGTCTTTGACCAATATTGTTTAAATATGGAAATGGAAAAATTTTATTATTTCGGCTATGCCAGTAATATGGATGAATCCACTCTTGATAGTAGGTTAAAGATTAAGCCAAACAAAATCGGGGTTGGGGTATTACTTCATCATGGATTTAGATTCAATCATCCCAATGCAGATGGAACTGCCAGGGCCAATATTGTTCAAAGTCAAAATGAATCGGTGTATGGTTTGGTTTACGAAGTAGCCGAAGCGGATCGGGAGTTTTTTCTTGGTTCTGAACCAGGTTATAAATTTATCCAAAAAGAGATTTTAACCAAAGCAGGTAAAATTGATGCATACACTTTTGTATCAGAAAAAACCATAGGGGGAATTTTTCCACAAGAATCCTACTGGAAAGTCATTGTTCAAGGAGGCAAGGAGAATGGACTTCCGAATGGTTATTTAGCCCAGATTATCAACCGGGTAGGGAAAGTCTGACATTCAAAATTCAGTCCTCATAATCCTTCTCTTCCAACATCCACTGTCTTTTGAAGTCCTTGACATATCTTGGTCTAATCAATAATCGTAGACTTGGATCAAATGAAAGGTATTTCCAGGACCAGGTAAGGAAGACCATGAGTTTGTTTTTGACACCCAAAATGGCCATTAAGTGCACAAATAGCCATACGAACCAAGCAAAAAACCCATGAAAACTTATAAAAGGTAAATCCACAACGGCCATTGATTTACCTACTGTGGCCATGGAACCCAAATCCTTGTATTGGAAAGGTTTCCACGCTTTATTTTTCAACTCCAATTTGAAATTTTTTGCAAGATTACCCGCTTGCTGAATAGCAACTTGGGCAACCTGCGGATGTCCATGAGGGGATTTTTCACCCACTTGTAGACACTGGTCCCCTAAAACAAATATATTTTTCTCCTTTTGTAAGCGATTGAATTCATCCACTAAAAGCCTTCCATTTGGAGCTCTTTGGTCAGCCTCAATACCTTCCAATGAATTGGCTTTGATACCGGCAGCCCATAACAAGGTTAGGGTTTCTATAGGCTCTTTGTCTTTCAATTTCACTGTAAAGCCATCATAATCCTCCACCATGGTATTGAGCATGACTTCAACACCGAGTTTTTTCAAATAATGCAGGGCTTTATCCCGGGATTTTGGTTTTAGGCCGGACAAAAGAGAATTCCCGGCCTCAATTAAAATTACCCTCATATTTTTGAAAGAAAGCTGAGGATAATCTCTTGGAAGTACTTTGTTTCTTAATTCCGCAATCGAACCTGCTAATTCCACTCCAGTAGCACCGCCCCCAACAACTACAACATTCATGATGGGTTTTCTTTCTTTTTCACTTTCCAGATTGACTGCTCTTTCATAGTTGGAGATGATTTTATTCCGGATATAAAGAGCCTCCGAAGTGGATTTCATTGGGGCACAGAATTTTTGGATGTTCTGATTTCCAAAATAATTGGTGTTGGCCCCTTGAGATAAGACCAGGTAATCATAACTTATCGAACCTAAATTTGTGTGGATTTGATTTTGCTTTTTATCAATTTCTTTTACCACAGCCATCCTGAATATAACATTATCAATTTTATGAAAAAGACGTCTCAGGGGAAAAGAAACAGCACTGGGAGATAATGCCGCGGTTGCTACCTGGTATAGCAGCGGCTGAAACATATGATAATTGTTTTTATCTAAAATTACTATCTGAAAATCGGAATGTGCCAAATCTTGGGCTAATTTCAAACCTGCAAATCCTGCACCCACAATTACGATTCGTTTATGTTTGGGATTGGGAATATTAGGGATCGGACTAAATACAGACTGTGTCATTATAAAAATTTTATTGTAGAACTAGATTGTAAATCTATTGATTTTTGCTGTAACTGGAATTAAAATGTTTAATTGTTTGGATTGAAAACACTTCATTTTAGGCTATAAAAAAAGATTTATTAATTTTACCCACCTTTAAATCAACAAACAGAAATGGGAAGAGCTTTTGAATTTCGAAAAGAAAGAAAATTTAAGCGTTGGAGTCAGATGTCCAAGGTTTTTACCCGCCTTGGAAAAGAGATAGTGATGGCTGTGAAAGCAGGCGGACCGGACCCTTCCAATAATTCAAAACTTCGAACAATAATCCAAAATGCCAAAGGGGCATCCATGCCCAAGGACAGAATTGAAGCTGCAATCAAACGGGCCTCCAATAAGGATGAAAAAGATTACGAGGAAATAGTCTACGAAGGTTATGGGCCTTACGGTGTGGCTGTTATCATTGAAACCTCTACCGATAATATCAATAGAACCGTGGCAAATATCCGAAGCTATTTTACAAAATCAGGTGGTTCATTGGGAACTTCGGGTTCTGTGAGCTTTATGTTTGACAAAAAAGCTGTTTTCAGATTTTCTCAAAACAATCTTGATATGGAGGAATTGGAGCTCGAACTGATAGATTTCGGCCTTGAAGAGATTGCTGAAAATGAGGGTGAAATATTTGTTTACACGGCTTTTGAGGATTTTGGAAAAATGCAAAAAATCCTTGAAGACAAGCAAATTGAAATTATCAATGCGGATTTCCAATGGTTTCCGGCTACTACAGTGGAGTTGACTGAAGAACAGGAGGAGGAAATCAACAAGATGATTGAAAGACTTGAGGAAGATGATGATATCAATCAGGTTTTCACAAACGTTGCATAATTATTTGTATTCATTGATTTTAAAGATTTAATTACCTTTAGGCGTGTTTAATCGATAACTGTATATCATGATTTTTCCTAAGAGAAAGAATATTAAAGACCAAGAGCGTCAAAATTTAGTCATTGTAGGGAGCAGAAATCCCATTAAAATAAGTTGTACTGAATCAGGGTTTCATCAGATGTTTGAAAGTGCTTTCCTTGTGGAAGGGTTGAATGTGTCTTCTGATATTGAAGCTCAGCCTGTAGGGGATAAGAAAACTTTGACAGGAGCTATGAACAGGGCTAAAAATTCTAAAGCCATATTCCCTGAAGCTGATTATTGGGTTGGAATAGAGGGCGGAGTTGAGGAATTCAATGATGAAATGAATGCCTTTGCATGGGTTGTGATTTTAGATAGAGATGGTAAAGTAGGAAAAGCGAGGACATCTGCTTTTTTCCTACCCGATCCCATTGCCAAGCTGGTCAGAAGCGGAATGGAACTTGGTGAGGCTGATGATAAATTCTTTCAAAAAGAAAATTCAAAAGAAGGCGAGGGTGCTGTAGGCATTTTGACCAATGGCGTACTGGATAGGAAAAACTATTACCAACAAGCTGTTGTTCTAGCCTTGATTCCTTTTGTGAATGATAATATTTATCATTGATTCTCTATAGGCGATAGATTATTTCAATTAGATATTTAATAAATCTCTATGTAGCTTTGGGGAAAATTTTATTTTATTCAATTTTTATTGATAAAATAAAATACTCTTAAATAAGAAATCCTAATAATAAACATTTGGTTTTGAAAAATGCAACAGAATGCTTCTCGAGGTATATAAAATATTGAATCCAAAAAGCAAAAAGCATATTTGAATAATGATTTTAAAGGCGGAAAGAGGCTAATCACCTACTTGTAAGCGATAATCTTTTTAGAGCCCCCTAAGGGCTCTCTTTTATTTTTAGATTATTTAGAAAATTTTCCAGGGCTTTTCTCCAATCGGGATCAGCATCCCAAATTGGCCCAATGTATAGTTCATTCCTGACCAGAAACCGAATATAATATTTTACCACAATCCTGTCCTTCGACTCAGGATTTTCAACCGGGATACCCATATTTTGCATCAAATCTCCCTCTCTTGCCTCCACTCTCATCAAAACAAACTGGATTCTTTCTCGGAGCAACTCAGCATCTGTTTTTGGTTCGGTCAGAAATTCGATCTGATAGGGATACAATTGGTTGAACAGCGCTTCAAGACCTTGCCTTTCCGACTTTTGCTCCGCCAAAATAAGCTCTTGGGATTTTCCCAACAAATCATACCTGAAGTTGTTCAGAAATCCACTTTCTCCAGATGAGCCGGAAAGTGGTATGCCCAACTTAAACACATCCAAATTGAGTGGATTACGACTGAGGTATCTTTGGGAAGCAGCCAGCGCATTTGCTCCTGAAGGAAATTCAGGTATATCTATTACAAGTAGGTTTTTGGTTTTCTGAGCCAGCCCGATATTGGTTAGTGATTGATTTAACTGTTCCAAAGATTCTGCTGACAGGTTCCAAAGTTGGGTACTGGGAAGCATGTTTCTGTTTCCTGTGAATCTTCCGATATTGAGCTCCACACTTCCATTTGCTTTTCTGGTCAGGATCACGATATTGGTTATCAATCTTTTGGAAAACATCTCAGCATAACCTGCCTGAACCTCTTCCGAAATAGCTATATCTTCCAGTTCATAGTAGGCAACCGGATCCCCTCCGGCATCAATAAGACCTGAATGAATCTGTTCAGCAAGGTAAGTCCAAGTATACACAGGCCTTGCCTGAGGAGCATTTGAAATAAGAACAACTGCTTTTCCATCCAAAAAATGATCTGGAAGTGGTGCTTGGGCAATTGTCTCTTTGAAAAAACCAAAAAGCAGCAACAACGCTGAAAGATATTTCATAATTGTTAATATTGGAGCGATTAATCCTTACTATTTTTACGAATATACATAACGGCCAAAACAAAAAAGCGATATGAAGTATTTATTGAATTTTCTTCTACTTTTTTTCCTCTCCTGTCCACAGTTTACTTCCGCCCAAAACATCAATAATGAACAGCTTCTTCAGGATATCAAATATTTATCTTCCGAGGAATTGGAAGGAAGGAAGCCCCTTTCTGATGGAAGCCTTCAGGCAAGAGCATATATAAAAGAACGCTTTTATTCACTCGGGCTTACATCCCAATACCCTGATCTTACACAATACTTTGATTTCCGCAATCGTCGAGATGGAAAGTTATATGAAAAGGCAGCGAATATTGTTGCTTTTCTACCTGGTTCAGAATCTGAAAAACTGATTGTAATCATGGCCCACTATGATCATCTGGGACGCAAAGGGGATGAAATCTTTTATGGAGCAGATGATAATGCCTCTGGCACTGCGGCTGTCTTGGCCTTATCTGAATACTTTTCAAATAACAGGCCAAAGCACTCCATGATGTTTGTTGCTTTGGATGCAGAAGAAATGGGCCATCAAGGCGCAAAAGCCTTGGTGGATGATTTTCCTTTTCCTTTGGAGCAAGTAATTTTAAATATCAACATGGATATGATCAGTAGAAATGATGACAATGAAATTTATGCCTCAGGAACATACCATTACCCTTTTTTAAAACCAATTATTGAAAAAGTAGCAATAAGCCAACAACCTAAGTTACTTTTTGGACATGATGTTCCCGGTACAGGTAGGGATGATTGGACCAATGCCTCTGACCATTCCCAATTTCATAAAAACGGTATTCCCTTCATTTATTTTGGAGTAGAAGACCACAAAGACTATCACAAAACGACAGATACTTTCGAAAATATCCAACCGGATTTTTATACCTCAACTGTTGGCCTGATCGCCAATATCATTACGGTCTTGGACAATGATCTTTTGGAAGAACAATGATTTCTTGCTCAATACCATTTATAAGAAACACACCTTATACTATGTTCGAAAATCAATTGACTTATCAATTTTATTGAATTGTAATATTGCATCAGGTAAATATTCAAAATTTATAATTTGTTTTTTGATTTTGACGTATTGGATTTGATACAAAAAGATGATTTTTTCAGCTTGTTTGGTTTATTGAAATCAAAAAATAAAATGTTATGAAGGAAAATATTCTTCTTCAGATCGACTGTCTTACCAAAAAAAGATTTTCATTTTTTTAAACTGGCTTACCTCTATTAAATAAGAATATTAAACTATTTAAAAAACTCATTTTCAGATAGATATCCACAAAACCACCTATTTTCATAATTTGATAAAATACTGAATATCAGGTATTTAAGGTGTTTTTTCTTTGTGCTGTGGATAAGTGTGGATTAATGTGGATAAAAAAAGCTTGTTTTTTTGCAGGTTAGATTATTGACTGTATTTCAACAATTTGATATAAGGTCAAACTATTTATTCTCTGTTTCGTTGCCTTAATACGGGTCTTGATCAAGCATTGAATCGATAAATTTTTATGGAAAAAAGGCGGGTAAATAATAATTTATTTTTACAGCCATTTTCGGTTGAAATAGTTTTGCTGAATTAATAATGTGTTAATTGGAAAAGTTTAATTTTAACAGAAAAAGTGAAAACTGAAATGCATATTTTATCTTCTCCATTCATTGCTTTCTTGATTTTCTCTTTTTTGATTAAGGGAGACTTAATCAAAGAAGAAAAATCTTTCGAAATAATTAGCTTCGCCCAGTTTGAAAAGATGGTCGATACTCCATCAGATAAATTCAGGATTTACAATTTTTGGGCTACCTGGTGCGGACCTTGTATTAAAGAAATGCCTTATTTTGAAAATTTAAATGCTTCGGACCCCTCCATTGAATTGTTCTTTGTATCATTGGATGATGGCAGAAAGCCGGAAAGAGTGACCTCCTTTATTGAAAGAAAAGGAATAAAAGCCCCTGTTTATCTGTTGGACGATGTGGATTATAACAAGTGGATTGATAAGGTTGATACTTCTTGGTCGGGAGCAATACCTGCTTCCCTTTTCATTAAATCGGATGGAACGAGATCTTTTCACGAAGGGGAAGTGACAGAAGTGGAATTAAAAACATTAATTAATCAGTTAAAATAATTTACAATGAAAAAATTACAAATAGCAGTGATGACCTTTGTTTTTGTTTTGGGCCTGATTGTGGCTACAATGGCACAGAACCCCGGATACAAAACAGGTGATAAAGCCACTGATTTCAAATTGAAAAGTGTGGATGGTTCTTTGGTGTCACTTCCCAATAATGCTAAAGGAGCGATAGTAATTTTCTCCTGCAATACCTGTCCTTATGTAGTGGCCTATGAGGATCGCATGATCGACCTGCATAAGAAATATGCACCCAAGGGTTATCCTGTAATTGCCATCAACGCAAATGACGATAAAGTGAGTCCTGGTGACAGTTTTGAAAAAATGAAAGAAAGGGCAAAATCCAAAAAATTCCCTTTTGCTTATGTCCATGACCAAACACAAGAAGTAATCAAAGCTTATGGTGGTTCAAGAACACCAACTGTCTATCTGCTTCACAAAGAGGGCAACGATTTTGTGGTCAAATATATCGGAGCCATTGACAACAACTATCAAGACCCGAATGGAGTAACAGAAAAGTATGTGGAAGAGGCCCTGGACGATGTAATGAATGGGAGAAAAGTCGCAGTCGAATCTACTAAAGCAATTGGGTGCACGATTAAGTGGACAAGGAAAGCTGAATAGTCTGGCTTTTGAATTGAATCTTAAGATGCATTATTTCAAATCTGCATTTTTTTTAGGGATTGAAACATAAACTTGTTTGTAAGTTCATAAATTGATAAACCAACCTTCCACATGTATCTTTGCCTCAATTACAAACATAATTAATTATGAGAAAGCTATTTTTTGTTTTATTCATTGGCGTTTTGATAAGTTCATGTCTTAATGAGACCAATATCCCAAACATTGGTGAAAGACTTACAACCGTAAGTTTCAACGACACTAAGTTATATGAATACGAATATGACGCTGATGGTTTTTTGGTAGCAGAAAAAGCTAAATTTCATTATTACGGATATTTCTATAGTGTTAATTCTGGTGTTGTTTCAAAAAAAATATACTTTGATTCAAGGATTCTTAGCAGTAATAGTGGCACTGTTCAGGAGGCTAACAACCGCAGCGAATGGGTAAATCCTCAAAACACAACTCTTAGTGGAACATTGGTTTATGAATTCGATTCGAATAACAGGTTAGTAAAAAGTACTGAATTAAATGGCCATTCTGAATATGAATACGATAATAATGGTCGTATTTCAACTAGAAAAATGTTTAATGGTGAAAATCTAACTGGAATCCGAGAATATAAATATGACATGAATGGTAATGTCTCCACGGATAGTCATTACTATATTCTGGAAGATGGTTCAAAGTTATTATCCAACACTACTGAATACGAATTTGACAGTAAGAAAAATCCTTACCAATACTTGAGACCCGATCGTGCTCCCGGCGAAAACACAAACCCAAATAATGTAACCCGAGAAAAATATTCTGTAATTAATTATCCCAGTTCTATGAGAGACATCAGGTATACTTACATTTATAATGACTCAGGTTATCCAATTGAAAGGAATGATGGGCAAAGATATCAGTATTCCAATTGAAGGAATACATCGAAAAAAAGGCTGATTCTTGAAGAACTAGCCTTTTTTTTGTTATACAGCCTTGGCTTTATCCATCTGATTGATAATATCTTCGTAATCCAACTTGTTCCAATTTTGCGTAATCAATGGATCTGCCATTACTCTATTCATCACCATATCCTGCAACTTGCCCTGACTGTATGCCTCGGAATACGGCATACTGGAAAAGGTGACCATGGTATATAGAGGAATCCAATCTTTTGGATATAAGGCATGAAGTTTGGCTTCAATTCTTTTTCGAATCAAAAACTTCGGATCTGCCACCTGATCTCTCATCTCTTCAAAATTCTCCATAGCCAGACGGCAAATAGCATCAGTATCCGGCTTTCTGATTTTTTGAAACTTGGCAAATACCAGTTCCCAGGCATTGGTCCCCAGTTTTCCAATAAGTTCATCCAATATCAATACATCCTCAAAACCTGAATTCATGCCTTGACCATAAAAAGGAACCATGGCATGAGAGGCATCCCCAATTAACAATGCCCTGTTCAGCATCCAGGGATAACATTCAAGATTGATAAGTGAAGCTGTAGGATTTTTGAAAAATTGCTCCGTAAGATTGGGCATCATTTCAAATGCATCATCGAAATAGGTTTTGAAAATACTTTCGACATCCTTTTTATCCTGGATGATTTCGAAACAAACCCTTTCCCCGTCAAATGGAAGAAATAAAGTACAGGTAAATGATTTATCTGGATTGGGTAATGCAATCAACATAAAACTGCCTCTAGGCCAGATATGAAGGGCATTGGGATCCATGGCAAACTCTCCTTCAGCTGTAGCAGGGATGGTCAGTTCTTTGTAGCCATGGGAAATATATTCCTGCCTGTAATTGAATCTTACCTGCTTGAGCATAGCGTTCCTCAAGGAAGAATAAGCTCCATCTGAACCAATGATGACATTGGATTCTAATTTTTCGGTAATTCCATCAGGAGTTGAAAAAGTAAGGTGGTTATATCTGAGGTCTACCTCCTCACATTTATGCTCAAAATTCAGTTTTACGCCCAAAGATTCTGCTTCATCCACCAACAGTTGATTGAATTTACCCCTTGAAATGGAATAAATTGCCTGATCTTCATTGCCATAGGGGATAAAGGTGGTTTTACCATGTTCATCATGGATTTTTCTTCCGTACATGGGTATAGTCAAAGGAAGAACTTTCTCTTTTAGTCCTGCTTTTTCCAAAGCCCTCCACCCCCGATCACTGAGCGCCATATTGATAGACCTGCCTTCCTCAGAATATTCACCTTTCCTATTGTCTGCCCTTTTTTCATACAGGTTGACATCCAGGCCTCTTTTTCTTAAATATATACTTAACAAAGAACCGATCAGGCCGGCCCCAAGTACACTGATTTCATTTTTTTTCATGGTTTGAGAGATAATACTCCTTACACTTAAGCGAATTTTTGTAAGGATTGTTCCAGAATGCGGGCAAATTGATAAACATCCAAGTAGCTGTTATACAAGGGTGTTGGAGCTACTCTGATAACATTTGGGTGTCTCCAATCACCTACAATGCCTTCTTCATATAAAGCGTCAAAAACTTTTTTGCCACCTTTATTGACCAACAAAGATAACTGACAACCTCTTTCCTGTTTATTTTTTGGTGTAATTATTTCCAAAATTCCGCTATCCCCGCTTATTTGTCCGATCAGAAACTCCAGATAACCTGTCAACAGTTCACTTTTTGCCCGTAAGTTTTTAATGCCGGCTTCTTCAAAAATATCCAAAGAAGCCTGATGTGCCGCCAAAGCCAACACATTGGAATTGGCCAATTGCCAACCATCTGCACCAAACATGGGCTTGAAGCCTTTCTCCATTTTGAATCTCTCCCCTTCATCATGTCCCCACCAACCTGCAAATCTTGGTAATTCCGGACTTTCAGCATGCCGTTCATGAATAAAAACACCCGATATATTTCCTGGCCCCGAATTCATATACTTATAACTGCACCAAGCGGCAAAATCAACTCCCCAGTCATGTAGTCTTAAAGGAGCATTTCCTGCAGCATGTGCAAGATCAAATCCGACATTTGCGCCTGCTTCATGTCCTGCCTTTGTAATCGCTTCCATATCGAACAACTGTCCGGTATAATATTGTAAGCCCGCCATCATGACCAAGGCCAATTGGTCTTTATGCTCCGCTATAGTATTGAGAATATCATCGGTTCTAAGGGTGTGTTCTCCTGATCTCGGATGGATTTCAATGATTGTCTCATTAGGATCCAAGCCATGGAATTTGACTTGTGTCTCCAGCATGTACATATCTGAAGGAAAGGCACCCGCTTCAGTTATTATTTTGAATTTTTCCTTTGTTGGTCGGTAAAATGATACCATCAAAAAGTGGAGATTGGAACTGAGATTATTCATTGCTACCACTTCATGCTCGTGTGAACCAACAATGGCAGCCAATGCAGGTTTTGATTTCTTGCGGATATGATACCAGGCATCTTCACCAAAAAAATGGCCATCAACCGCCAAATTCGCCCAATTGTCCAGTTCCTTTCCTATATATTCTTTTACAGACTTGGGTTGGAGCCCAAGGGAATTCCCACAGAAATATATCGCTTCCCGACCATTGACTTTGGGGAAATAAAACTTTGAACGATATCCTCTGAGCGGGTCATTTTCATCCAATTCCCTTGCGAATTCTTCTGAATATTTATAGATCTGATTTTCCATTTGGGAATTTTATTTTGATCATTTTGAAACTTTAACAATGGAATGCTCCAATGGGTTTATTTAATTCCAAACATACCACCTTAATTTAATCAAAAAAACAGTTTTAACTTCGCTCCTTGTATTCGGAATTCTTATTTTGCGAAAAAAAAACATGTCTAAAGAAATCATATTTTCGAAAGAAGCACCTGCACCGATTGGTCCTTATTCACAGGCCGTAAAAGCAGGGAATACGCTTTATGTTTCAGGTCAAATTCCATTGGATGCAGATACCGGAGAGCTCATCAATGAGAATATCACCGAAGAAACTCATGCCGTCATGAAAAACTTAGAAGCCGTATTAAGAGCTGCAGGGTTTGAATTTTCTGATGTGGTGAAGTGCACAATCTTTATCAAAGATATGGGACAGTTTGGAACCATCAATGAGGCTTATGGCCAATATTTCAAAACCAATCCACCTGCAAGGGAAACTGTTGAAGTAAGCAGATTGCCCAAAGATGTAAATGTGGAGATCTCCTGTATTGCGGTCAAATAGATTTATTTGACCAATCTTTTGCCCATATTATAAAAAATCCAGAAGTGAAATGGCCTTACGAAGTTCCAATAGGCCTTTCCTTTCCAACCATTTGGGATAAAATCAATAGTTTGGATCAATTCATTTGGTTTGATTTCCCATCGGAGAAAAACCTCTCCCGGGAGGTTCATCTCAGCTTTTAGCTTTAGAATTCTGTTTTTCTTATCGGCAGTTTCTACCCTCCAAAAATCGATAAGATCCCCCTTGAAAAGCTCAACCGGGTCTCTTCTGCCTTTTCTATATCCTACACCCCCTGTCATTTTATCCAGCCAACCTCTCATTTTCCAAAGCTTGGTCCCAAAATACCAACCCCGTTCGCCGCCAATACTCCAGATTTTTTCCAGCACTTTTTCCGGATCTCCGTGGATCTGAAATATCATTTTTTCAGAGATGATTTTGGAACTCATATTTGTTAAGGTAATATTTAAGTCAATGAAATAACAATAACAAGCCCAATGGGTTAGCCAAATATGTCATTTTTCCCAAATCATAGCGAAGTATTGGTTTCAACACTTCAAAAAGAAGAGATTTTGTATCGATTAAATAGGGTAACCAAAAAGGCAAATTTTTTGGATTACACGGCTGAAGCCGACGCAGTTCAACTTTTTAATGGAAGCCTTGAAAAAAATAGTTTTAGCATTTCTTTGGTAATCAACAGGGCAGACAGCTTTTTACCTTTGATCAAAGGTGAAATTGAAAACACACCTTCAGGCAGCATTCTTTTTCTTGAATACAGCCTATTTCCAGGCTCTGTTTTTTTCTTGGGGTTCTGGACCTTGTTGACAGTGTTATTGGCGTTGATTTTTCTTTTTTTGGTCGGAAATCCATATCTCGCTGTACTCTCAATCACTTTGGGAATCGGGAATTATTGGTTTGCCTGGTCCCATTTCAAACGGAAAATAAAAATCTCACAGGGGATTTTTTTGGAACTACTTAATAATTAACCTTTACTATGTATTATCCTCCTTAGATACTAATTTAGCAGTCCAATTAAAGCAACCAACAATTCAATCCTATGAACTTTAGAATAGAAAAAGATACTATGGGGCCTGTGGAAGTTCCTGCCGACAAGTACTGGGGGGCGCAAACACAAAGATCCATCAACAACTTTAAAATTGGCGGCGAAAGAAACCGCATGCCCATTGAAATTATCAGGGCATTTGCTATTCTCAAAAAATCCGCCGCTTTGGCTAATGCCGAGTTGGGTGTTTTGACCCAAGAAAAGGCAGATATTATTGCTAAGGTCTGTGATGAAATCCTTACCGGACAACATGATGACCAATTCCCATTGGTCATCTGGCAGACAGGTTCGGGAACCCAATCCAATATGAATGCCAATGAAGTGATTGCCTACAGGGCGCATGTCTTATTGGGAGGTTCGTTGGAGGATGAGAAGAAAAAAATCCATCCCAATGATGATGTCAATAAAAGCCAATCCTCCAATGATACTTTTCCTACCGCAATGCACATTGCTGCTTATAAAATGGTGATGGAAACCACCATCCCCGGAGTGGAGAAATTAAGGGATACCTTAAAGGCAAAATCAGAAGCATTTATGGAGGTGGTCAAGATAGGAAGAACACACTTTATGGATGCAACACCTTTAACTTTGGGACAGGAATTTTCCGGATATGTTGCGCAACTTGACCATGGTCTGAGGGCCTTGAAAAATACTTTATCCCATCTTTCAGAACTTGCTTTGGGAGGTACTGCTGTAGGGACAGGTCTGAACACACCAAAAGGTTATTCCGAATTGGTGGCAAAAAAAATAGCCGAATTCTCCGGACAACCTATGGTAACGGCCCCTAATAAATTTGAATCATTGGCAGCACATGATGGCATGGTGGAAACCCACGGTGCCTTGAAACAATTGGCAGTGAGTTTGATGAAAATCGCCAATGATATTCGCATGCTTTCATCAGGACCAAGGTCAGGAATAGGTGAAATTTTGATTCCTGAAAATGAACCCGGTTCCTCCATTATGCCCGGCAAAGTCAATCCTACCCAAGTAGAAGCCATCACCATGGTGGCTGCACAGGTTATGGGCAACGATGTGGCTATTTCTATTGGTGGATCAAACGGTCATTTCGAGTTGAATGTCTTCAAGCCGATGATTGTGGCTAATTTCCTGCAGTCCGCAAGATTGATAGGAGATGCCTGTGTTTCTTTCAATGATAATTGTGCCATTGGTATTGAACCCAATAGGCCATTTATCAAGAGGCACCTGGAAAACTCCCTGATGTTGGTCACCGCACTGAATCCTTATATAGGCTATGAAAATGCTGCGGCAATAGCGAAAAAAGCCCATAAAGAAGGGACTAGCCTTAGAGAAGCTGCTTTGGCTTTGGGATTACTGACCAACGAGCAGTTTGATGAATGGGTTAAGCCTGAGGATATGATCGGTAGTTTGAAATAAAATTTAAATATTGAATTTATGCGGAAACCCTTTTTAACACTTGCTACAGCAGCGGCATTAATTGCTTTTACAGGGATTACAGTTGAGGCTATGCCTTTTAAATCGAAAGAACCGAAAGTTTTGACGATGGAAGAATCAGAAAGACTTTTGGAAATAGAATCCAGGGTTCTTGAACTCAAAGAAATGGATTTGACCGTCCTTTCAAAAGAAGAGAAGAAAGAGTTGAAAGATGAACTCAGATCTCTTGAAAAAGAGGCTAAAGCCTTCCGGGGAACTGGTATTTATATCTCCACCGGTGCATTGATAATTATCATTCTCTTGATTATCCTATTATAAAATTTCTAAAGTTTAAGCTTCGAGAGGAAGTTAAAACTTCTCATCAATGCGCTTTCAAATTCAGGAGTATTGTCTTTTTCAAGGAAAAAGTGCTTTACTCCTGATTTTTTTGCCTGTTTCAAAATTCCCGGAAGGTCCAAAACCCCATCTCCTGCGTCTGTCAAATAGGGGAAAAGGCTCATCCATTCTGAAGGGTTTCCACCATCTCCGGTAAACGTTTTTGCCTCGCTCATATCTTTAATATGAAGCAATGGAAACCTGCCCGGATTTTCCTTGAGTATCTTTTTGGAATCTACTCCTGCCGCAGCAAACCAGAAAACATCCAATTCCATTTTTACCAATTCAGGATCAGTGTTTTTTAGAATTAAATCAAATGGGACTACACCTTCCATTTCCTTGTGGCCATAACCGTGATTATGATAAAAAAACGTCAGTCCATATTTTTTGGCAGATGCACCAACCCTATTGAAAGTATCTATTGTCTTCTTATACCCTTCCAAATCCGGCCTCATTTCTTCCGGGATCATCGCAATTCCTACGTATTTATGACCGAGAACATTTGCAGCCTCTGCCACTTGACCCATATTTTTTTCCAGAGTTTGAAGGTCCACATGAATAGCAGGGGCTTTTAATCCATACCTATCCAGTATTTCCCTGGTTTCTTTGTAGGGATGACCAAAATATCCGCTTCCCGAAAACCCAAGAAGTGGTGTTAGCTGATTCCAACTCTTTTTTACACCCTCATCACTAAAATCGTATGGACCAAAGAACTCCAATTCCTTATACCCCATTTCACTGATTATTCGGATTGTACCTTCAAAATCCTCTGAAAGGGCTTTGGGTAGGGTAAAAAGAGCTACTCCGAAATCTGTATTGGCTATTTTCATATTATTCGAATGAGAGAAAGCAGGCATTAAACCCAATCCTGCAGTTGACAAGGTACTTTTAATTATAAATTTCCTACGGTTCATCGGTGATCAGCTATATAAGTTTCAAACTTATAAAAAGATTCTAAAAAATTGGTGTTTTCTTACAAAATCAAGGTATTAAGGAAATGCCCTGTATTGGGAATTATTAGTGGATTGGAAATAAATTCAAAGTCATAAAATTTGCCGATTGTCAATATTACTTTCTCTTTTCAAGAGACTATTTCCATATTTATATATCGTTTAACATCTCCCAAAATAACCACCCATGATTGCTTTCCCGAAAAATTCATTCTATGCCTTTTATCCAAAAGTCAAGATAAAGATTATCCTTCTTCTTTTTCTTGGATTCACCACAGCCTGTAAAGAAAATTTGAAACAAGTTGAATCCATTCGGCCTGAAGACAGCAGATTTACACAGAAAATCCTTGTTGAGGGTTTGGAGGAGCCGCTTCAAATTGAATTCGATCAGAGTGGAAACATATATTGGATTGAGCGGATCGGAAACGTAAAGCGATATAATGAAAAAACAGGAGAGGTTGAGTTGTTAGGCACTTTAGACCTGACCGAAGAAACAGCACCAGGTTTGATAGGAATTTTGCTGGACAGAGATTTTGAAAGTAACCGCCAATTGTTTCTCTTTTTTTCGGCAGCCGCAGACAAGGGGAATGCCTTGCGGCTTTCCAGGTTTGAATTGGATAAAGAAGGCAAACTTGATTTTTCAGCTGAAAAAATAATCCTGACTGTTCCTTGGGAACAACCGGATGGTCAGCATTTTGGTGGGGGAATGACCTGGGACAAAGAAGGGAATTTATACCTCAGTATTGGGGCAGATTCGCATCCCACTCAATATTCACCGCTTCCATTTAAAAATGAAGGGGGTAGAGGCGAAGATGAAGCAAGGACAGCTGGAAACACCAATGACTTGCGTGGAACCATCATTAGAATCAAACCACAAACTGATGGCAATTACAGCATCCCAAAAGGAAATTTGTTTGAACCGGGTACTCCAAATACCTTACCTGAGATTTATGTGATGGGCAACAGAAATCCATGGCGATTGTCAATTGACTCCAAAACCCAATATCTTCATTGGGGAGAAGTGGGACCGGATGCAGGAATGGACTCAGACGAATTTGGACCAATGGGTTACGATGAATTCAATGTCGCCAAAGGTCCGGGAAATTATGGTTGGCCTTATTTTATTGGGTATAACAGGGCTTACAAAAGTTATGATTATGCTACTGGAGAATACGGCGACCCGTATAAGCCTGACTCCAGCTACAACGATTCTCCCAACAATACGGGGCTCAAGATTCTTCCACCCGCACAGGAAGCTCTCATGGCCTATCCTTACCAAGTTTCGGAAAAGTGGCCTTTGCTGGGCAGTGCCGCTAGGTCGGCAGTTGGTGGTCCGATTTTTAGAAAGAAGGATTTCTCCAAAAATGCAGAAAGGGTTTTCCCTGACTATTTTGAAGGCAAATGGTTTATTACCGATTATGTCCGGAATTGGATCATGGTGGTGGAAATGGATGAGCAGCGCTCAAAAGTAATTTCCTTGGAGAAATTTCTTCCGGCAGAATTATTGACACATAGCCAGCCTTTGGATATGGATTTCAGCCCCAATGGGGATTTATATTTAGTAGAATACGGGATAGGTGGACAGGGAAAAATCTCCAGAATAGAATACAATGCTGGCAATAGGGCACCGATTGCCAGAGCAAGCGCTAATGTCCTGGATGGAAAAGCACCTTTGAAGCTAAGACTATCTTCTGAAGGGAGTTTGGATTTTGATGGTGATTCATTGACCTATAATTGGACGATCAAAGGTATTGATGGAAAAATGGTCCAAAACCTTACGGACTTAAATCCCACATTGATACTTGAAGAACCAGGTAAATATGTAGTAAATCTGGAGGTAAAAGATCCCGATGGACTTGCTTCTGAGGATTCATTCCAAATTATTGCCGGGAACAGTCAGCCCCAAGTAAAATTTCAAATTTTGGAAGGGAACCAAAGTTTTTACTTCCCGGATGCGATGATCAAGTACGTAGTTTCTGTTGAAGATAATGAAGAAGGGAGTTTGGTAGCAGGAAATATAAGGAAAGAAGATGTGTTGGTCACAGCACAATATATTCCATCAGGAATGGGCTATCCACAATTGGCCTTGTTGGATAGGCAAGATAAACTGAATACAGACACTAGGTTAAGACATCTCAATGCCAAAGCTTTGATACAAAAAAGCAATTGCCTTTCCTGTCATTTAGAGGAAGGTAAATTGGTCGGTCCTGCTTTTCGGGATATCGCCAATAGGTATAAGAAAGATCCCAAAGCTTTTGAAACCCTGTCAAAAAGTATTTCTGAAGGGGGTTCGGGTAAATGGGGAGATTCACCTATGCCTCCACAGCCCACATTAAATCCTTCTGAAATTTCTCAGATCATTGATTATATTCTTGAAATAGATTCTGAAAATGGAAAAAATATCAATTTGGGATCATCCGGTCAATACCAGACAAAAGCCTTTAAAAAGAGGGGAAGAGGCAAAAGGCTGGATTCGTATTTCCGAACTCCTTTGGAAATGGGGTCTTATGTTTTCTTGGCAAGTTATACAGACAAAGGATCACCGGAAAAAGAGGGCCTGAACTTGACGGGGAAAGATTATTTTCTACTAAGATATCCTGTTTTGGCTCCGGAAGATGCGGATTTCTTTTCGGTTACCGGTATTTCTTATACCCCTTCAACCAATGATCCGGGTTTTATTTTCACAGGAAGAGGAGGACATATAGGTTTCAAAGAAATAGACCTTACTGGAATCAATCAGATCAAAATCGGAGCGCCAAATCGCTTTTGGCATTGGTCTCATTTTGTTGGAGCAACCATCGAGCTCAGATCGGGCAATCCTGAAGGACAGATAATTGGAGAGGCATATACAATACCACCAGCCCCCAAAGGAGATAAGGGTCCTTTCTTCGGAGAGGCTATGGGTCTTCCGGCAACCTTTGATATTTCTAAATCAGATGGATTGCATGATTTATTTATCGTGGTAAAGAATTTGCAGGCAAAAGAAAGTGACGCTCTGATTATGATGACAGGAATCGAGTTTATTAAATAGAAAAACTGATGGCAAGTGCAATTCAACCTTTAAATAGAAAAGACCAATTCTCTTTCTCATCTGTCGGGTTTGTATTGAGGAAATTTTTAGGAATATGTCTCATAATGATCAGTCATATCATTTGTGCACAAAAGGATTATACACAAAATGGATTTATTTCGATTTTCAATGGTGAAAATTTAGATGGTTGGCATATCAGCAAAACCAATCACCATGGAACGATGGGGAATTTTTATATTGAAAATGGGGCCCTTGTCATGAAACAATATCCCTATGGACAGGGGGGCATTATACTCACGGACAAAAAATATCAGGATTTTGAACTACAACTTGAATTCAAAGGCCACCCGGGAACCAATGGTGGAATTTTTCTTAGATCGAGTGAAAGTGGTTCAGCTTATCAATTGGAATTGGCAGGAGATGGAGAAAGGGGAACCGGTAATCTTTTTGGAGAATTGCTGAGAACCACTATCAATGCCAAAATTGAAAACTTGGATGAAGTTTGGAATAAGGGTGATTGGAACAGTTTCTTAATCCGAATAACCGGAGAAATACCAAAAGTGTCATTGTGGATAAATGGAATACACATGTGGGACGCAGAAGGGCAACGCAATGATTTGATTGGTGATGTCACTGCGGGAATGATTGCATTTCAATTGCATTGGAGTGCCACTTTGCAACCTGTGCCAGGTGGGAGGTGCTGTGATTTCTCTTGGAAACCTGATGCAGCTCATTCCTTTAGGAATATTAAGATCAAGGAACTTAAACCGGCTTTCTGAAAATGAAAAACTTTGTTCAATTTCTGTTTTTTATAGGATATATGGCATCATGGCCTCTTTATTCCCAACAGGTCAATCATGGTATTCCCAATAACCTTAGAATGGAATTTCAAAAGATTGAACCTGGAAAATTCTTAGTAGGAAAAATTGAAATTGAATGCCCAAGTTATCCTGACAAACGGGATGTTCCTGAAAAAGAAAAATGGACAGAGGAAGATTTTAGACGCTGTAAGGAAATGGCAGAAAAGGATTCCAGACCAGGTTTTTGGGTAAACATAGCGGAACCTTATTACATCGGAAAATATGAAGTCACTCAGGGACTATGGAAAGCGGTAATGGGATCCAACCCTTCAATTTTTGATGCAGATAAAGTCGGAGGAAATGCAGATTTATTTCCGGTCGATAATGTCACTTGGCAAATGGTACAGGAATTTTTGACCAAACTGAACGAGATGGATAGCATTTATCAGTATCGCCTACCTACTGAATTTGAATGGGAATATGCTGCCAGAGCAGGTAATGACTCCTTATTATCTTGGTCAGAAACACGCGAACAAGCTTGGATTCAACAAACCAATAAAGGAACCACAAAACCCATTGGCACAAAAAAACCCAATCCTTGGGGATTATATGATATGTTGGGCAACGTTTGGGAATGGGTTGAAGACTATTATAACAATGATATTTTTGCATACCCGAGCCCCCCGGAAAAAGGCGAAGTACATGTTTTGAAAGGGGGCAGCATTACTTCTGATGTTACCAATGCCACCTATTTATTCCATGGAGCTGGTCCTGGAAATGGCTATGATGTGGGTTTTAGGTTGGTTAGAGAAAGCCGTTAAAAAGAATGCACGGGTTACTCTGGCAAATCCTTTAAATATTTTTTCACCTTAATAGCCCTTATCAGAATTATGGATAAAGGAATCAGCCATAGCAATTCATTGAAAACCAAGTGGAAGATGGAGCGCTTATTCCAACCCAATTCAGGGATGAAAGCAAGGAAAAACCAAGCTGCCAAGATCATTTTTCCAGCGATTCCTACCATGATAAGATAATGCCAACTGATAGGATAAAAAGCACTTAAAAAAATCAAAAAACCAATTACCATCCCTGTGGTACCGAAAACCCTAGCACTGATTTCCGGGATCTCTGTTGGATTCATGGCAAGCCACCTCATTAGGTCCCCCCCGAAATACCTGAAAAATGCCGACCAGGCAAAAGAATACATTCCTGTAAGTAAAAGCAGCCCCCGCATCGGCATAGGGAATATTGGTGTAAGCTTATTGTTATCCATTCTAGATTATCATTACCTTCCTAAAATCAAATCCCCATTTGGGAATAAAAATACGTTTCAAACACAAAACTACATGAAGCATTCTAAAATTGACCGAAGACTTTGGATTTTTATCATACCCATTCTTTTATCCTTGGGTTTTATTGTAGGTAAAAAATCAGGAGAGATCACCCGGATATCCATTGAAGGTGCAGAGACCTTAATTGGATTGGAGTTCAATCAAGCGGAAAGAGACAGCATGTTAAGGGATCTCAATGATCAACTTGCCGCCTACCAGGAAATGAGAAAAATCCCAATTGAAAATTCCACCGGTCCTGCAATTGCTTTCAACCCCTTACCGCATGGTTTTGTACCTGAGCAGATGCAAAAGCCTTTTAATTGGGGATTACCTGCTACAGTGGACTTGCCGCAAAATGAAAAAGATATCGCATTTCTTTCTGTGGCTGAACTCTCGGTTTTGATAAAATCCAGAAAATTAAGTTCAGAAAGATTGACCACAATTTATTTGAATAGAATCAAAAAATATTCTGATACACTACAATGTCTTATCACCTTATTGGATACTGAAGCCCTACAGAAAGCCAGAGAAATGGATATTGAAATACAAAACGGTAATTATCGAGGTCCATTACATGGCATTCCTTATGGAATAAAAGATTTACTTTCTGTAAAAGGAACCAAAACAACATGGGGGGCAGCACCTTTCAAAGATCAGTTAATTGATGAAACGGCAACGGTAGTGGAAAAGCTAGATGCTTCAGGAGCCGTTTTGGTTGGAAAATTTACTTTAGGTGCCCTGGCAATGGGAGATGTTTGGTATGGTGGCATCACCAAAAACCCTTGGAACCTAAATCAAGGCTCAAGCGGTTCATCTGCCGGCTCGGCATCAGCAGTTAGCGCAGCTTTGGTACCATTTGCAATAGGTACAGAAACACTCGGCAGCATAGTATCCCCTTCAACAAGAAATGGAGTTACCGGACTAAGGCCAACCTTTGGTAGGGTAAGCAGGCATGGGGCCATGGCCTTAAGCTGGAGTATGGACAAAATCGGGCCTATATCAAGGTCTGCTTTGGACAATGGAATTGTCCTTTCTACAATCAATGGATTTGATGAAAAAGATAAGAGCACTATTCCAGCAGCTTTCAATTATTCCGGGTCCAATTCCATTAAGGATTTGAAAATAGGTTACTTCCCTGCATTTTTTGAAGGAGATCGCAGCAATTTGGCAAATGATTTACAGGTCTTGGAGGATCTGAAAGCTATGGGTTTGACCTTACATCCATTGGAATTGAGCACCTCGGTACCTGTAGGAAGCATGCGGATTATTCTGGAGGCAGAAGCCGCAGCGGCCTTTGATGATTTGACCAGATCGAATAGAGATGACTTACTGGTAGCCCAACATAAAAACGCATGGCCCAATATCTTTAGAACAGCCAGGTTTATTCCTGCGGTAGAGTATATTCAGGCTAATAGGTATAGATCTATTTTAATTGAGGAGATCCATGAATTATTCAAAGAATTTGATGTGATTGTTGCGCCGTCTTTCGCAGGGAATCAACTTCTGATTACCAACCTCACCGGTCATCCTGCCTTATGTATGCCCAACGGATTTTCCCAAAATGGCAGTCCAACATCCATTACGTTTTTGGCCAATCTATATGACGAGGAAAAACTCATTATGCTAGGGTCACACTACCAGAAAAAAACAGAATGGCAGCGGAAAAGACCTCCATTTTTTGACCGCTGATGTTTGTTACAATTGCTATCATAATTTAAGGCAAAAGGTAAAAAGTCATGTGGCTATGGATATATTATGTTTTGTTTTCCTATATTTAGCTTAGACAATAATTTTCCCTGATGAGCGCATATGAAATAGAAATTATTCTTAACCGCCAACTAGCGGATTGCCTTTCAATACCTGTATTTATAACAGATACAGCAGGCAACCTTATTTTCTATAATGAACCTGCGGAAGAAATTCTGGGAACACGCTTTGAAGATACAGGTGAAATGGAGGTCGGGACTTGGGCAACCATATTCAAACCACTTGATGAACAAGGAGAACCTCTATCACCCGAAGGTCTGCCTCTTGTGATGACATTGCAGGACCAACTTCCTCATTATAAGGTTTTTTTTATAGAAAGCCTCAAGGGTAAAAATGAAAAAATTTCAGTTACATCATACCCAATAATTGGTCGGTCACATAAGTTTCTCGGTGCAGTGGCTATTTTTTGGGAATCAAGAGACCTATGATAGTTTCAATAATAGGAGTAAGGGGATCGATTCCCACAGCAGGTTCTGAAACCTCCTATTATGGTGGGAACACCTCCTGCGTGACAGTCTTGGAAGAGGGATGGTTGTTGATTTTAGATGGAGGTTCAGGTTTGCGAAAAGTTAGCCTTCCCGATAAATCAACCAAGCGCATCGACATTTTGCTCACTCATTTGCATATGGACCATATCCAGGGACTTGGGTTTTTCAAGCCATTGTTTGATAGCTCCAAAGAAGTTCATATTTGGGCTCCTGCAAGTGCCACCTTAAGTTTACAGAAAAGACTCAACAAGTATCTTTCGCCGCCATTGTTCCCCATATCTCTCCGGGATCTTCCCTGCCAACTGACTCTCCATGAGATCTCCAACAGCAATTTCCAAATAGGTCCCTTTTCTGTTGATTCTGAATACGTAATCCACCCAGGTCCCACAGTAGGGTTTAGGGTAAAAGGGAAAAATGCCGTCTTGGCTTATATCCCTGACAATGAGCCTGCTTTGGGTCGATCAGGTATAATTCCGGACAAAAGATGGATATCGGGATTTAATCTGGCTAATCAGGCTGATCTTTTGCTGCATGATGGCCAATATACTGCATTGGAATACGAAAACAGAAAAGGCTGGGGTCATTCGAGTATAGAGGATGCCATACAACTGGCTTCAATTGCAGAAGTAAGACATCTTTTGCTCACACATCATGACCCTTCCCATACAGATCTTCAGCTACAGGAATTTCATGCTGAGATATTAAGTGGAATAAAGAGTCCATCAAAACTGGAATTTGCAAGGGAAGGAATGGAAATTGACCTATCTTAAATTCCGATCATGAACCAAAATCATTTTGACGTTGCGGTCGTTGGCCTAGGAGCTTTGGGTGCATCTACGCTTTGGCAACTCAGCAAATCAGGGGAAAAAATCCTTGGGATAGATCAGTTTTCCCCACCACACAGCATGGGTTCATCCCACGGTGAAACCAGAATCACCCGGTTAGCCGTTGGAGAAGGATTGGATTTTGTACCGATTGTGACGCGATCACATGAAATATGGAAGGAGATCGAAGGAATTACAGGCAACAAGATAATGAATACTACAGGAGGCTTACTTTTTGACTCAGGAGGAAAATCCTGGTCCAAACATGGATCAGAGGGATTTTTTCAAAGAACAGTCCAATTTGCCCAAAAAAGTAATATTCCCCATGAGGTTTTTGATACAGGTGAGTTAAAAAAACGTTTTTCAGAATTTAATCTGGAAAAAACAGGAACAGTATATTTCGAACCCAGTGCGGGATTCTTGTATCCGGAATTGGCCATCTCCACTCAATTGCAACTAGCTGAGCAAAATAATGCGGTCATTAAGACCCATACCAAGGTTTATGGCCTGAGACCCATAAGTGGCGGAGGAGTCTCTATTGAAACCAATCAAGGGATATTTGAAGCAGGACGGGTTGTGGTCAGTGCCGGACCATGGATAAAAGACTTTCTTCCGGATTTTGCGAAAACCAAATTTAAAATTTGCCGACAGATACTCCATTGGATTCCGATAGAAGCCAATCATTTTCAAAAGAGCCAAACACCTGTTTTTATGTGGGGATTCGGTGAAGGTGCAGAGGATTTCATATACGGGTTCCCTTCTTTGGACGGAAAATCAATAAAAGTCGCCTCTGAGTCGTTTGTAGAAAGAAACCATCCAGATACTGTCTCCAGAGAAGTAAGTGAACAGGAACAGGTGGATTTTCTAAAAACAAAAATCGATGGTAGATTGAACCACATCGAAAAAAAGGTTTTGGTTTCCAAGGTATGTCTATACACCGTCACAAACGATTCTTATTTTATAATTGACGAAATGCCTGATTTCCCTGAAGTTTTGATAGCGTCGGCCTGCAGTGGTCACGGTTTCAAACATTCAGCCGGTTTGGGAGAGGCGATATCAAATACAATGTTCGGAAAGGAGCTTCGGATTGATTTGGAAGCCTTTAAATGGAAAATACCAATAGAATAAATTTGATCTCAGAAATTTTTCCACAGAAATCTTTTCCAAATCATGTTAAAAGTCATCATTTAAGGGAATTTAAATCATCCTAAAAAGGCCGTTTTTATGTTTTTAAATTCTTAAATTGAAGGCATGAAATAAATAGAAAAAAGTGAATTTGAAAGGCGATAAAACCTTGAATTATAAAATTGATTTATTCTTTTTTTTTTAATCCAAATAGATAAAACCATGATATCAACAATCAAAACAGAATTAAAATCTTGGGTAGAAAGTATGGCAGACCATTTCAAGCCTGAAAAAACATATTGGTGTGATGGGTCACAGGAAGAGTATGATACACTTTGCCAGCTTATGGTGGACAAGGGTACATTCATTAAACTGAATCCCAAAAAACGACCAAATAGTTTTGCCTGTTTTTCCGATCCAAGCGATGTCGCCAGAGTGGAGGATAAAACTTTTATCTGCAGCAGAAGAAAAGAAGATGCCGGACCTACAAACAATTGGATGAGTCCTTCGGACATGAAAACTATTCTTGACGACCTTACGAAAGGAAGTATGAAGGGAAGAACAATGTACGTTATTCCTTTCTGTATGGGTCCACTAGGATCTCCCCTCTCCAGATATGGTGTACAGATTACTGACAGTGAGTATGTAGTGGTGAATATGAGGATTATGACCAGAATGGGAAATCAGGCTATACCTTATATTGATGAAAACTTTGTGAAATGCATCCACACCTTGGGTGCACCACTCGCAGATGGTCAGGAGGATGTCAAATGGCCATGTAATCCCAACGTAAAGTATATCTCGCATTTTCCTGAAGAAAAATTGATCATTTCATACGGAAGTGGCTATGGTGGAAATGCCCTCCTAGGTAAAAAATGTTTTGCACTAAGAATTGCCAGCACTATGGGAAGAGAGGAAGGTTGGTTGGCCGAACACATGCTCATTATGGGTGTGGAAAGTCCTCAGAATGAGAAAAGCTATGTCGCAGCGGCTTTTCCGAGCGCCTGTGGAAAAACCAATTTCGCCATGATGGTTCCTCCGGAAGAGTTGGAAGGTTGGAAAATAACCACAGTCGGTGATGACATCGCATGGATCCACAAAGGCAAAGATGGTAAATTGCATGCGATCAATCCTGAAGCCGGATATTTTGGTGTAGCTCCCGGTACCAACTATAATACCAATCCCAGTGCTATGGAAAGTATCAAAGAGAATACCATTTTTACCAATGTAGCCATCACTAAGGATGGTGATGTATGGTGGGAAGGTATGACTAAGGAAGTTCCTGATGGACTTACAGATTGGCATGGTAAACCTTATGATAAAAACAGCGGGAAACCGGCTGCCCACGCCAATTCCAGGTTCACTGCACCTGCTTATCAAAACCCGGTAATTGATCCGGAATGGGATAATCCTGAGGGTGTTCCGATTACTGCCTTTATTTTTGGAGGACGTAGAAGTACAGCAGTCCCATTGGTATATCAGGCTTTCAACTGGAATTTTGGGGTTTACATGGCAGCCACAATGGGATCTGAAATGACTGCCGCTGCTTTTGGTGAGATAGGGAAAGTTCGAAGAGATCCATTTGCCATGCTTCCATTTATGGGTTACCATATGGGAGATTACTTCAATCATTGGTTGCAGTTTGGAAGGGATTTGGAAAATGCCCCTAGGATATTCGGTGTGAATTGGTTTAGAAAAGATAAAGAAGGAAACTTTATCTGGCCTGGATTCGGAGACAATATGCGGGTTTTGAAATGGATTATAGGAAGGTGTAAAGGAAAAATATCTGCGGTCGAATGCCCTATTGGGTGGAGACCTAGGTATAAAGATATGGACTGGAATGGTCTTGAAAGCTTTACCAGAGATGATTTCAATAATATCATGATCATTGAAACTGAGCCTTGGAAAGCTGAGATGCTCGGTCATTCTGAACTCTTTGAGAAAGCTTATGATAAAATCCCAAAAGAATTTCTGTTTATGCGGGAATTACTCCTTTCAGCTCTGTGGAGGTCACCGGAAAAAATTGGCTTGGCTCCTGAGAGGCACTGAAAAAAAGGATGAGGGAGGAAGGATAAAGGATGAAGGTGGGGCCTCATTTCAAGCCTGCCTGCCGATTTTGGTAGGGAGCACTTGGGGAAGCTTTGATATTTTGATAACTCTTTGAGCGACGTGGCAATCTCTTTAGATGAAGGCTAAGGGATGAAGGTAGAAGGAACAGGCCATTAAATGTGTTGGATGAATTCAGAATAACCATTTAAATTTTGACCCTGGTAGGTTTGTTCCTATTGGGGTCTTTTTTTAGATTTTTGGATCAAAGAATTTGAAAGGCCAATCCTTTTATAAATTTTGTTTGGTTCAATTAGATAGGAATACTTACCTTTTGGGTAAAGCCAGAAATCAAAAACTTAAATCATTGATAAATTCAGTCATGATCACCTCAAGACTTCTTCTCTTCATTCTGCTTGCCATTTTCACTTCTTGTTCTTCAAATTCGAAGGAAAAACAGGAAACAATACATGCCAACAATGAAAAATCCATTAAAAAAGTATCCATAAAAGAAATCGAGGAAGGCATCAAAGCCTATATCGATAAGGAAACCCAACAGCACGATGGATATTTTCTGATCAATGACACAGAACGAAATCTGAAATTGAAGCTGGTAAGGGTTCATACGGAATACCTTTCCAATCTAGGTCCAAACAGTCATTTTGCCTGCGTCGATCTCGCTGATGAAAAAGGAGATGTCTATGATGTGGATTTTTTTCTTGAAGGAGAACCTGGAAATATGACCGTCACAGAAACTTCCCTTCACAAATTAAATGGCAAACCCTTTTATACCTGGAAACAGGTAGTTGACAAAACATGGCGAAGAGTTCCTGTGGAAACAGCCTCCTCTGACCTCTTGGGGGTGATAGAAGGAAGGGATGAATTTGAGTTTTATTATCATGCAAAAATCCCTGTGATCAAAGAAAGCGCAAAAGTTTGGATTCCTATCGCCCAATCGGACGAATATCAAGACATCGAAATAATTTTCATGCAAATCCCCGGAAACCACAAATTCTTGGAAGAGGAAGTTTTTAAAAATAAAATCCTATACATAGAACTTGGCCCTGATCAAAGCAGTGAGGAACTGGAAATAAAGTACCGGGTCCAAAGAAAAGAAAAAGGCCCCTATGAAGCCATTCAACCCATAGATCAAATATATCTAGAACCAAATATTCTGATGCCTATTGGTGGACAATTCAGTGAAATAGCCAACGAAGTAATAAAAGGAAAAGAAAATGACAGTAAATTAATCCAAGCAAGGGCGCTTTATGATTATATCATTGACAACATGCGCTATATGAAATTTGGAGATTATGGAAGAGGAGACGCGGTCTATGCCTGTGATTCCAAAACCGGAAACTGCACTGAGTTCCATTCATTTTTTATTTCTTTGGCAAGATCGATAGGTATCCCTGCAAGGTTTTCCATCGGAGCATCTATTCCTTCTGATAGAGATGAAGGCGGCATGGATGGCTACCATTGTTGGGCTGAATTCTATGCAGAAGGGAAATGGTGGCCTATTGATATCAGTGAAGGGAATAAATATACAGCTTTGGCTACATATTATTTTGGCCGTCATCCAGCCAACCGAATTGAATTAAGTCGCGGAAGAGATCTTCGAGTATCCCCAAGTCCTGCATCAGGTCCTATCAATTTCCTGGCTTATCCCCTTATGGAATTAGGAGATGAAATGGCTTATCCTTTGACTACGTTTTCTTTTGTAAGAAAAAATTAAGGCTGTGTTTCCACAGCCTTAAGAATCATCGTTTTCTTTGATATTGACGTCATATCAGTTAGAAGGGTGCTCCCCACCTGTAGTATCTGATTTGGGATGCTCGTCACCACTTGATGGATGTTCTTCTCCTTCAGTCGGGTGTTCTGCCTGTTCTGTATCCTCAGAGGTTTTTTTGTTGCCACATGATGTTGTAGTGGTTGCGAACAAGAAACCTAAAGCAAAAACCAGTACAGCAAGGGATTTTAATTTTTTTCCGAAGTTCATAATTTAAAGGGATTATTAGTGGTTGGAATGATTATTAAGACCCTAAGTTAACCATATTTGATTAAATACCCACCCTATAAATCATCTTCGTCAAAATCATCTTCTTCCGGTGCCCCCATATCAAACATAGAACTAAAGAGATCTTTGAACTGCATTCCTGTGTCCAATAGTTTTTTACTCAGTTTGCTATATTCGGCAAGTCCATGTAGGGCAAACTCCATAAAGAATTCTTTCTCTTTTTCCGGAAGGTTTTTCAAAGTACCCGTGATTATATCCTCCAATCCGGGGACTTGATGCAAACTGCTTTTATATTCTTTATCACTTTGAGAGGCCAAAATATCCAAAGCATTTCCCTCTCCAAACCATGACAAAGGCAAAACATAGGGATTTCCTTCTTTCTCCTTTTTCTTTTGTTCTGGCGAAGGAAAAAGTTCTGAAAACAAAGTCCTCACTGCTTTTCCAATCAAAGTATAGGCTACCAATCCCGCACCTTCCTGTTCACCTTCATAAACCAACTCCACTTTCCCTGTAATTGCTGGAATCACACCAATTAAATCCGCTACTCTTACTACAGTATTCTCTTCATTGTTTCTATATAATCTTCTTTCAGCTGCAGAGATGAGGTTTTCATAAGCAGAAATTGTCAGTCGGGCAGAAACCCCGCTTTTTTCATCCACATATTCACTTTTCCTAGCCTCTATCGCAATCTGCTCGATCAAATCTTTCATCAGTTCCGGCACATGGATTTTGGACAGAGGTTTCCCCTCTAATTTTGCTTCTTGTTTGGTAATTCGCTTGCCAATTTCGATGTTTTTTGGGTAGTGGGTAATAATCTGACTTTCTATCCGGTCTTTCAATGGAGTTACAATACTGCCCCTGTTGGTATAATCTTCCGGATTAGCGGTGAACACAAATTGAATATCCAAAGCCAACCTTAATTTGAATCCACGGATTTGGATATCCCCTTCTTGAAGGATATTAAAAAGGGCAACTTGGATTCTGGCCTGCAGATCAGGTAATTCATTGATCACAAAAATGGATCGGTTGGATCTTGGAACAAGCCCATAATGAATGACTTTTTCATCATTGTAAGAAAGCTTCATTGTCGCAGCTTTGATAGGATCTACATCACCGATCAAATCAGCAACTGAAACATCCGGCGTAGCCAGTTTTTCGGTATATCTATCATTTCTATGCCACCATGAGATGGGCGTATGGTCCCCTTTTGAGGCAATCATTTCCTTTGAATAGGTTGAGATGGGATCCAAAGGATCATCATTGAGTTCTGAACCGGAAACTACCGGAATATATTCATCCAACAATTGCGTCATCAGTCTGGCTATTCTGGTTTTGGCTTGACCTCTTAGACCCAAAAGATTGATATTATGCCTCGAAAGAATAGCTCTTTCAATATCAGGAATAACCGTATCCTCATATCCCCAAATCCCTTCAAACACATTTTCCTTATTTTTGATTTTGCGAATGAGATTTAACCTTAATTCCTCCTTAATGGACTTTGGTTGATAACCTGAGGCTTTCAATTCCCCTAGCGTTACTATTTTCAATAATTCTTTTCCTGCTAATTTTTGGTAATCCATGTTTAAAATTTTTTGGTTCTGTTTCGTCTATAATCTTCAAAAATCAAATCTCCCAACCCTTTGAGACTGCTGTAATAGGCATTCCCATTATTCACCTTGGTGAATTCCTTCACAAACTCTTTGAGATAGGGGTCGGAAGCAATCATAAAGGTGGTAACGGGAATTTTCAGTTTTCGGCACTGCGCTGCGAGCTTAAGTGTCTCGCTGAGAATTTTACTGTCTATGCCAAAAGCATTTTTATAATATTTGATGCCTACTTTTAAACAGGTTGGTTTACCATCTGTAATCATGAAAATCTGCTTATTGGGATTTTTTCTTTTTCTCAATAGATCCATGGCCAATTCCAAACCTGCAACGGTATTGGTATGATATGGCCCTACTTGCAGGTAAGGCAAATCTTTGATTTCAATCTGCCAGGCATCATTGCCGAAAACAATGATATCCAAGGTGTCTTTTGGATATCGTGTTTTAATTAATTCAGCCAAAGCCATCGCAACTTTTTTGGCAGGAGTAATCCTGTCTTCCCCATACAAAATCATGGAATGGGAGATGTCAATCATCAAAACTGTGGAAGTCTGGGTCCTGAATTCATTTTCAATTACCTCCAGATCATCTTCAGTAAGCAGGTAATCGCCTCCAAAGCCATGATTAACTTGGGCGTTTCTAATGGAATCAGTCAAGGCAATCTGATCCAGATTGTCTCCAAAGTTGTATGGCCTACGATCTGTGCCTCTTTCGTCGCCTTGTCCTGATTGGGTTGTTTTGTGAAATCCACCTTTCCCTTTTTTCAATTTCCCGAAAATTTCCTCCAAGGCATTTTTCCTGATTGACTGCTCTGCTTTTCCCGTAATCTTAAATTCCCCTTTTTGGTTTTCTTCGGTTAAATACCCTTTGGTTTTGAGATCTTCAATAAAATCTCCTATCCCATAATTGGGGTTCGTCATATTGTAGCGCTTATCCAAATTGGTCAGCCAACTCAATGCCTCAGCCACATCTCCTCCGGTCATAGTGACCAATTGTAAGAAAATATTCAGCAAATTATCGAAGGTATTCTTCTCCGGATCATTCGGGGGAACATACTGTGTAAAACGAAATCCTTTCATAACAGCATCATAACATTAAGAGTCTGTTTGTAGTTTAATAATTATAAACAAAATATAAAACTGTCATGAAAAACTACTTATTTCCCATCTATTTGGTTACTGCGTTTCTGATCGTTTATGTAACCTCAATCCAAGCTAACTTAAATACTGGTTTAATTTTATTCATGTTTTCCATATCTCCTATTCCTATTTTATGGATGGTTTATAGGGTGCTTACTGCAGATGTGGAAGTGACAAGTACCTTTGAAGATAAATGGTATGAAGATCAATAAGCAGATCAAAATCAATGGAAAAGTTCAGGGTGTTTTTTTTCGAAAGAGTACCTTGGAAAAAGCCATAACCCTTGGGATCAATGGCTGGGTAAGAAATGAATCAGATGGTTCTGTATTGGTAGAAATGGAAGGCAATCCTTCTGCAATTGCAGAAATGGAAAATTGGCTAGGAATAGGGCCTCCCTTGGCCAAAGTTGACTTCTTGGAAATTACTGAAGGAAATGAAAAAGGTCATCAGCAGTTCTTGATTATTAATTAAAATTCTTCGAGTCCTTTGATCTTAAAATTTTTCAATATTCTCTTTATTTTAATCAATCATTTACATTCCCCTTTTTCAAAAGACAAAACACCTTTATTGATAGCGATGCAATCATTTGAATAGGTTTTCCCATCGCAGCCACAAACAGGATCATGGATCATATAACATACTGCATCAGGATTTATTTTGGAAGAATCAATACATCCATCATTAGACAATTCCTTGGAATTGATATCATTACACTGAAATGCAAGGATAAATATGGATGAAAATGTCGCTGCTAAAATTGAAATCTTTCTCATATATATATTTTTGATTGGTACTATCAATACGTTCAAAACCATAAAAACGCTACAAATACCTAGTAAAAAACAGAACATTTATTTTTACAAATAAACATAGAATAATCAAATTTAATTTTTAATTTTCGACCTATTTGTCTCGCAAAAACGTATATCGCCCCATATACCCAACCAATTTATTATGATTATTTTAGGATTGAATTACTATTTCCACGACTCTACTGCCTGTATCATTGTTGACGGGCAACTCATTGCAGCTATTGAAGAAGAGCGTCTCAACAGAGACAAACATACCAAACAATTTCCTGAAATGGCCATAGATAGATGCCTAAAGATGGCTAATCTTACCTTGAAGGATATCGATCATATTGCTGTCTCCATCAAACCAAACCATAATTTAGGGAAGAAATTCCGGTATATCATAAGT
This sequence comes from Aquiflexum balticum DSM 16537, assembly GCF_900176595.1. GTDB lineage: Bacteria > Bacteroidota > Bacteroidia > Cytophagales > Cyclobacteriaceae > Aquiflexum > Aquiflexum balticum. The sequence goes on along the minus strand of NZ_LT838813.1, from coordinate 1,239,490 downwards.
CACCCAAAGAGTGCAAGGTATCTGCTGAGTTATGAAATAAGACATCCTTATAGAAAACAAAAAGGTTTTTGGAAGTGGTATAACTCAAGCTATGGATCAAAAAAGACGGGGCCAAAAATTCATTTTATTCCCCATCATCTTACACACGGTCCAGGTTCCTTCTTTGTTTCTCCCTACAAAGAGGCCGCCATCTTAGGAATTGATGGTTCCGGCGAATGGGCCACTGCCATGTTGGGATTTGGGAAAGACAATCACATCGATTGCTTTCATGAAAGTTTCTTTCCGCATTCATTGGGATCCTTTTATGAGGCAGTCACCCAATTTTGTGGATTTATTACCAATTACGATGAGGGAAAAACCATGGGGCTTGCGCCAATGGGAGATCCTGAAGTTTTCAAAAAAGAAGTAGAAAAGATTGTCCGCATTGACAAAAATGGTGGTATCCATATAGATTTAAGCTACTTCAATTACCAGCATATGAATTATAAAGGGATTTCCCATTTATCCCCTAAGTTCATTGAGATTTTTGGTGAACCAAGAAAACGTGGCGGCGAATTCAAAAAACACCATATGGATGTTGCAGCAGCATTTCAACGCGTGTTGGAAGACAGGGTGCTGGAAATCTGTGATATACTCTATGAAAAAACCAAAACCGATTACCTTGTAATCTCAGGCGGGGTTTCCTTGAACAGTGTCATGAATGGGCGGATTGTCCGTGAAAGTAAATTCAAGGATGTCTATGTAATGCCTGCTGCAGGAGATAATGGAACCGCTATTGGTGCGGCCTATTACCTTTATAATGGTATCCTCAAAAATCCCAGAAATTTTGTTCATTCCAATCCCTATGTGGGAACTTCCTACAGCAATGAGGAAATAGAAAAAGTACTTATAGCTTGCAAACTTACTTATACCTTTCACGAAGATATTTGTGAAACAGCAGCAACTCTTTTGGAAAGTGGTAAAATCATCGGTTGGTTTCAGGACAAAATGGAGATTGGTCCACGGGCTTTGGGGAGTAGGAGTATACTTGCCAATCCTGCTTTTCCGGATATGAAAGATAAAATCAATTCGGAGGTCAAATTCAGAGAAGCCTATAGGCCATTTGCGCCATCAGCTATTGTGGAAGCCAAGGACCTGTTTTTTGATTTGGAAGTGGAAGCGCCTTTTATGCTTAAAGTCTGTAATGTGCTTAAAGAGCAACAGATGGTTATCCCTGCAGTTACCCACGTAGATGGGAGTGCAAGATTGCAAACGGTTAGAAAAGAACTGCATCCAAGGTATTATGATGTCATCAAAAAACTTGGAGATAAAACAGGAGTACCCGTTGTCTTGAATACAAGTTTCAACATACAGGGAGAACCTGTTGTAGAATCTCCTAAGGATGCTATCCGCTGTTTCTTTTCTACCGGGCTTGATGCCTTGGCAATAGGTAATTTTTTACTTGTAAAGAAAACTGCACAAGAAAAAATCCTTGATAAAAAACAAAATGAAGCTGTCTTTGCCAGCAAGTAAGATGGAGTTTAAAGGAACAAAATTTTCCTAAATCATTCGGTTATTGCATTTGTATCTCTATTTTTATACTATGGGAGAGAAAAAGTGCCCCCATTGTGGGAAATGGTCCAAATGGAAAACAAACATCAATGATAAATGTGAATTTTGCGGAAATTACCTGTCAAGCCGTGATTTGGAATACCATGAAAACCGCCAAAAAGACATACAGGCTAACAAAGAACAGTGGATTTTTTATATAAAAGAAACTGACAGCAAGTTCATAGCCGACTTAAAGAAGGTCGGAAACTTTTTTTATACTATTTATATGGCCATTATCACTTTTCTCGCAGCTTTGATAGCAGCACTTCCAGGGTGATGTCGGTTTTGCGAAATCCTTTATTTCTATCGGCCTGTTTGGTCTTTTGGCTCAATCAATTCCTTGAAAAAATATTGGGGATTTACATTCCAATTGCACACGCTTATTTAGATGACTTATTGGCAATGCCTGTAGTATTGGGAATTACTTTGCAGGTTTATAGATGGATTCATCCATTGAGGGAGAATTTTACTTTCAGTAAAGCCCAGGTAGTGGTTGGTTGGGTATATTTTTCTTTTCTCTTCGAATTCCTTTTGCCCCGATGGTCTACAACCTATACTGCAGATCTATGGGATGTTTTTTGCTATGGAATCGGCGCGATAATTTTTTACAAGCTGATCAACATAAAAAGCTGATTGGAAACCAATGCGACCAATTTAATCTTTAACTTAATGTATACCTTTGAATAAATAGACAATTATTCTCTGTGCATGAACCTTACAGCATTGTTTCAATCTTTTTCTTCGCGGCTTCAGACAATTTATTCCAAACAGGAATCAGAATCTCTTGTTCTTTGGCTTTTTGAAGAGTACTTGGGAAAGAACAGAATAGATCTATTCAGTAATAATGTTGTGGAATCAATTCCGATAGAACTCGAAAATGCCTTGAAGGAACTGCTTAAAGGAAAACCGATTCAATATGTCACCGGTAAAGCACCATTTTATGGCAGAGAATTTTTGGTAAACTCCAATGTGTTGATTCCAAGAAATGAAACCGAGGAGCTTGTGCATTTGATCATCAAGGAAAACAAAAATTCCGGGTTGCGGATTTTGGATATTGGGACAGGCTCGGGTTGTATTCCCATTACTTTGGCCATGGAATTAAACGACGCTGAAGTTTTTGGTCTGGACATCAGCGATAAAGCACTTTCAGTGGCTTCCAGGAATGCCATTTCACTGGATGCTGAGGTTGTTTTCCAAAAATGTGATATTCTAAACGAGGAAATACCACTCAAGCATTTGGATATCATTGTCAGCAATCCGCCCTATGTGAAGATATCTGAGAAAGAAATGATGCATGAAAATGTGTTGAAACATGAACCTCATTTGGCACTCTTTGTAGATGATGATGATCCGCTGTTGTTTTATAAGCATATAGGCAAAAAAGCGAAAAAAGTTTTAAAACCTTATGGAAGACTATATTTTGAAATCAATGAAGCTTTGGGAAACGAAACTGTTGATATTTTAACTGAATACGGATACACTGAAGTAAAGATTCTCGAGGATCTAAATGGGAAAAATAGGATGGTAAGGGCTACGTTCAATCCTGATTCATAATTTCCCCAACCCAAAAAATCTCTTTTGATTTAAAGATGCTTGTTCCTTCAGGAATTTCAAGAACTGTAGCATGTCTGATTTCAATGATGTTGGAATCATCAGGAGTCTTGACTTCGATCAGTGTCCCCTCAGGTGCATGTAATTGAACGGAACTGGCAGGAAACCACTTTTTGAATTCCCCTTTTTTTATCGGAAAATACCTGGTCGGCCCATCCCAAACTACAATATCCAAAAATTCAAGTATTCCTTCCAGTCCAAAGACCTTTTGGTGATCAAACCCGATGATATTTACGGCAGAATGCTTGGAGGCAATCAGATACTGCAAGCCCTCATCAAGAAAATTTCCATCCTGAACTCCCAAAAATTTGACTGGATACTGCTCCTCCAGCAGATGGAAATGCTGTTGCTGAAAATCCATTTCAGCCAGAATGATATCGATTTTAATTCCCCAGGATATTACGGTGAAAACCTCCTCTTGCGCTACCAAAACCGTCGGAACCCATTCCAATAAAGCTGCGACAGCATCAAAACTGATACCTGCTGCATTCAGGATGATTAAAGCCGGTTCTTGCTGTTCTTTGACAAAATGATGAGAGGACATTATTTTTTTAGATTGTAGATTGTAGATTTTAAAATTGGAAGAACTTGTCCACCATGGAAGATTGGAAAATTACAAAATTTTCTTAGACGAAACGGAAGTACAAATTTATCAGATTATGTAACCGCTTTTAAATCTAGCCTCTTGTTTCTTGTTTCTTGTCTCTTGGTTTTTGTCTCTCGCCTCTAATCTCTCGCTTCTACTTCCAACTTCATCACTTAAACCTCACTATTTTTCCATGTGATTTGGAAGTCATTTCCTGAGGGACAGCAGCACAGATTTCATTATAGAGCAATTCAACCAATTTCTTTTTTAAAAAATTTCTGGTAAGTACAATACTTACTTCCCTTGTAGGTTCCTCTCCAGTGAATTTTCTCAGTCGCTGCTTTTCCTCCTCGTTCAGAGAAAATGTGGATAACTCCGGAAGCAAAGTGATTCCTTTATATTGATTGACCATGTTTTTTAATCCTTCCAAAGATCCGCTTTCATAATGAAAATTCATCCTTTGGAATTTGGTTTGATTGCAGAGATTAAAAACCTGATCTCTGAAACAATGGCCTTGCTGAAGCATCCACATGTCATCTGATTCCAAATCCTGCACATTTAATTTGTCTTTTTTGAGGAGTTGATGATCTTTTGAGAGGTAAGCATAGAATTTTTCATAAAACATCGGCTTTTCCACAATCCCGGGTTCATCCAATGGAGTCACTACAACACCCAAATCCAATTCATCATTTTTTAGTTTTCTCAGGATTTCTTCTGTGACGGTTTCCTCTACTTGCAGCTTGACCTTGGGGTATTTTTCCAAAAAGCCTTTGATAAAGCGATGCAACAGATAAGGGGCAAGTGTGGGAATTATCCCCAATTTGATTACTCCACTGACATCGCCTTTCAGCTGTAACAACAACTCATATATTCCTTTGCTCTCAGAAACTACCCTTTTGGCATGTTCAATTACCTGCACGCCTATCTCTGTGGGAATCACGGGCATTTTGGATCTATCGAAAAGAATTACCTCCAGTTCCTTTTCCAATTTACTGACTTGTGCGCTAAGGGTAGGCTGTGTCACAAAACAGGATTCTGCTGCATGGCCAAAATGCCTGTGTTTGTCCACGGCAATGATGTATTCGAGTTGCTGAATCGTCATAATTTTAATTTATAATGACACCTAAAGTTTCCAAAAATCTCTTGTTGCTTCAAGGCTCTCAAATATAAAAATCTTTTTTCTTTTTATTTAGATTTGATTTAAATAATGATTAATTTTGCCCTGTCAACTATTTATATTATGCTAAAAAATATTCTCAAATCAACTTTAATCGCCTCTTTCGGGGCAATTTTGTTTTCATGCGGTTCCGGCACAGAAAAGCAGGAAGAGGTCAATGTCTATACACATCGGCATTATGAAGCAGACCAAAAGCTATTTGACATGTTTACCGAAAAAACAGGCATCAAAGTGAATGTCGTTTCGGCTTCAGCAGATGAACTGATACAAAAACTGGAACTGGAGGGGGTAAATTCTCCGGCAGATGTCCTTATCACTGTGGATGCAGGAAGATTACACCGGGCTGAAGAAAAAGACCTTTTACAATCTGTAAATTCTGAAAATTTGAATGCAAATATTCCTGCCAAATTCAGGGATCCTGAAGGTTTTTGGTTTGGTCTAACATACCGAGCAAGGATAATCGCTTACAGCAAAGAAAGAGTAAATCCTGAAGAACTGAGCAGTTATGAAGCCCTGACTGAACCACAATGGAAAGGTAGAGTACTTACCCGAAGTTCTGAAAACATCTATAACCAATCTCTTTTAGCTTCCATTATTGCACATCATGGTAAAGAAGGTGCAGAACAATGGGCTGCGGGATTGTTGGAAAATATGGCAAGAGCCCCCAAAGGCAGTGACAGAGATCAGGTTAAAGCTGTTGCTTCCGGTGAAGGTGATGTAGCTATTGTAAATACTTACTATATCGGTATCATGCTCAATGATGCCAATGAAGAAGAAAGAAAAGCTGCTGACAAAATCTCCATTTTCTTCCCCAACCAATCTGATAGAGGAACACACATCAATATATCGGGTGCTGCTGTGACAAAGTATGCTCCTAATAAAGAAAATGCTATCAAATTGATAGAATTTCTTTCCAATGAAGAAGCCCAAGGGCTTTTGTCCAATATCAATTTTGAATATCCCGTAAATCCCAAAGTTGAATTTTCAGAAATGTTGAAAAGTTGGGGATCTTTTAAAGCTGACGATCTCAACTTGTCAGTTCTGGGAGACAACAACAACGATGCCGTCATGATTTTTGACAAAGTGGGCTGGAAATAAATTACCGTTTTGAACATTTTAAAAAGAAATTATTTCTGGTGGAATAAATGGACTGGCTACTCGCTGCTGATACTGCTGCTGGTAGCCACTCCTTTATTTACCATTTTTATCAAACTTTTTGATAGTCCTGGCGGAAGTTGGTCACATATTGCCAATAATCTGCTAGTGGGCTATTTTCAGAATACCATCCTTTTGCTTTTAGGAGTTGCTTTAATGACATTCCTGCTAGGGGTCAGTACAGCTTGGTTGGTATCCAATTATGAATTTCCGGGAAGAAAATATTTTGAATGGCTGTTGATTTTGCCCTTGGGGTTTCCGGGATATATTATGGCATATACTTATGTCGGCTTATTGGGTTATACAGGACCTATTCAGGTTTTTTTCAGAAACAACTTTGATGTACAGGTAAAAGGCAGCTTGATAGATATTATGAATCTTCCAGGTGCAATTTTTATTTTATCGATTACACTGTTTCCTTATGTCTTTCTGATAACCCGATCATCTTTCCTGCAGCAATCCAAAACTTTCCAAGAGGCATCATTTTTATTGGGAGTCAATCGATTCAAAACTTTTTTTAAAGTTGCTTTACCCATGGCCCGGCCAGCTATTGTCGCCGGGATTGCGCTGGCATCCATGGAAGTATTGAATGATTATGGTACCGTCAAATATTTTGGGGTCAACACGTTTACCACGGGAATCTTCAGGGCGTGGTTTTCAATGGGGGACGCATCCACAGCAATCTATCTGGCAGCCATCTTGATGGTTTTTGTTTTTGTGATCCTTTATCTCGAGTCTCTGCAACGTGGTAACCGACAATATTCCTCTGTCAATGGAATACAGAAGCCAACAGCCCGGGTCCATCCCACATTGGGCAAAAAAATTTTATACTCAAGTATTTGTTCATCCATATTCCTGTTAAGTTTTCTTTTTCCATTTCTTCAACTTTTACAGTGGGTCAGCATGACTTACACTAAAGTGGTAAATCAGGACTTCTTATTGTTGATCTATCGAAGTTTTGGATTGGCTGCTTTAAGTGGAATTTTTATTGTTATACTTTCTATTGTATTGCTGTACACATTGAGATTAAGTCCATTTAAATGGGTTAAAAATATTACCAAGATTGCAACTTTGGGCTATGCTATTCCAGGTGCGGTGATTGCTGTAGGCGTGATGATTCCATTTATTTCCTTGGACAAATGGATTTATGGTACTTTGTTCACTTCTCAGGTTGCGGGACTGTTTTTCTCGGGGACATTGTTTGCTTTGGTATTTGCTTACATTGTAAGGTTTATGGCTGTAGGCTATAATCCTGTAGAAGCTGGTTTTCAAAAAATCGGCATCCATGTCAATGAAGCCAGTAGGCTGCTTGGCGTAAGAAGTACCAAGACACTATGGAAAATTGACCTGCCATTGATCAAAACAAGTTTGGTATCAGGCATATTGCTGGTATTTGTAGATGTATTAAAAGAATTACCCTTAACTTTGATCCTTCGTCCGTTCAATTACCAAACTTTGGCCACCAAGGCCTTTGACATGGCCACCAACGAGATGATTGCTGAATCAGCCAATGCCGCCCTGATTATCATTCTGACAGGAATCATTCCTATCATATTCCTGAACAGATTGATCAAAAAACGAGAACTTTAGAGAACGCTTTATAAACCGGATGAGGATTTTATCACTCCAACACATCAATAAAAAATATAACAAAGCAGATGAGTTTGCTGTCAATGACGTTTCTTTTGATGTAGAGGAAGGAGAGATACTTGCCTTGGTAGGAGAGAGCGGTTCTGGAAAAACCACATTGCTAAGACTAATCGCCGGGTTGGAACATCCGGACTCGGGTTCAATTTCCCTTTTGGGACAGACCATTGTGGAAGGTGTCAGATCAGTCCCCGCCCATGAAAGGCAAGTCGGGATGGTTTTCCAGGATTATGCCCTGTTTCCACATCTGACAATCCTTGAAAATGTTAAATTCGGATTGAAAAAGGCCAAAGGAAATCCGGAACAAATCGCCTTGGAAACACTCAAATTAGTAGGTTTAAAGGAAGATTTTTCAAAATATCCACACCAACTTTCCGGTGGTCAGCAGCAACGTGTGGCTTTGGCAAGGGCAATTGCCCCCAATCCCAAAATCCTATTGATGGATGAACCTTTCAGTAATCTTGATGCCTTGCTCAAAGATCAGGTAAGGGAAGAAATCCGTCAGATTATCAAAAAGACAGGCATTACTGCGATTTTTGTAACGCATGATACTAAGGATGCACTTTCTACAGCTGACAGGATTGCCATACTGCACAAGGGATATCTTCAGCAAATAGATATTCCAAAAAATCTGTACGAAAATCCCGTAAATCCCTACGTGGCAAATTTTTTTGGTAAAAGAAACGAGATATTGGCCACGCCCACTGAAGAAGGGTATTATACAACTTTTGGCTTTATTGCAGACCCTGAGGCAAAAAAATTCACAGGCAAAGTCCTTTTGCACTTCCGTCCCGAGCATGGAGAGGTTGTCCAAAGAGACGGCCAACAATTGACCGGAAAAATTGTAAAGATTTCCTACTTCGGCAGTCATCAAATGGTAAAATTGGCGGATGATGAAGGAAAGCGTGTCATCATCCGAACCAATCCCGGAAGATCCTTTGAAGGACTGGAAAGAGCTAATTTTTACCTTTGGAAATACGAGGTGGAAGAAGCTTTCTAAACCCCCGCGTAAACAATCAACCCCAATCCCAAAACAAACAACAAAAACATCCCACCTATAAGCCAATGGGTATCTTTGGGAGCATTTTTAAACTCCTTCCATATAAACACACCCCAAAAGGCAGCAATCATCGTGGCACCTTGACCCAAGCCGTAGGAGATAGCAGGTCCGGCCTTTTCTGCAGCAAGGATACTGAATGACATTCCAACACACCAAATGATCCCTCCCAAAATTCCAACAAAGTGAACCCAGGGTTTTCCGGCAAAATAATCTGCTCCAGATAATGGATTTCCTTCTATAGGTTTTTTCATCAAAATGGTATTGAAAATAAAATTGCTTAAAAGTATCCCGACAGAAAATACAAAGACAGCGCCATAAGGAGTGAATTTTCCTCCCTCCGGATTGGAAAAGTCCAAGGACATAGACTGGGCAACAAAGAAGTAAAAAAATGACATCAGAAAACCTCCTACCAAAGCCAAGGCCAATCCCACTCTGGGATTTTTTTGATTGGTTTTTGCAAGTTTTTGGTAGGCCAAGGCATCAAAAATGATAGCCAATGCTACTAAAGCCACACCAATAAACAGTAAAATCGGATCTCCTTTTTGAGTTGATATATAATTCACCAGTACCCCGAGCACCAATGCCAAGCCAATACCCACAGGAAAAGCCACTGACATCCCCGCATAGGAAATAGCGGCTACGATGAGAATATTTGCCAAGTTGAAAACCACTCCCCCAATAAAGGCCAAAGCATAACTTTTGCTGCTCGCCTGAAACAGATCTTCTGAAAAACTCCTGCCATATTCTCCATTACTTCCAAGGGTATATCCAAAAATCAATGCCAACACCACAATCCCGATCACATAATCCCAGTAAAAAAGTTCAAACCTCCAATTGCTTCCAGCGAGTTTTTGGGTATTGGCCCAAGAACCCCAACATAACATGGTTATAACACAGAAAAGAACAGCCAAAGAATAGGATTCGATGATATACATGGCTTAAAGTTTGGGTTGGACATTTTGGTAATTGGATAAGGAATGATAAAAATCATGGATGATGGCATCCCTGTTAAAATTCTCCCAAAGGGTTATTTTTCTTGGATTTTCCGGCCTTTCCACCCATTGATTGTCGATCAAAATCGGTGCAGGAATTTCCCTAACTTCTCCCCAATTGGGATTCTTCAAGATAGCAACCGCCACCAAATCAAATAAAGCCCTGGAAGGTGGGTCACCATGATACTCAATGTGCTCAAATAAACTCACTGCATAATCCCCAAAAGTTGAAAACTCTCCTCCATGCCTTCCTCTGATGGGCTTTGTTGTTTTTGGTCCCATTCCGGGCATTCGGGTATTGATTTCTTCCTGGGTCACTCTGACTGCATCCGTGCCCGAAGCTTCTCCATACCGCACCGTCACCATTTCGAAAGGTACTTTTGTGTTCAAAATAAAATTCATGGATACCGTATCATTATCCTGATTGTATTCACCTGGCTTTGGATAATTTGATCCCAACCATACCACCCTCATTTTTGAAGCAATAGATGGATCTTTTTTCAAGGCCAAGGCAATATTGGTCAATTTGCCCACAGCCAATACCACCAAATCATTTCCTTCATTGGCTTCTTTGACAATAAAATCAACCGCAGCTTTCCCATCATAATTTTCATCATTCAGGGTTGAACTTATTTCCTCAAAAGAAGCATCTGCCCCTTTTAACAATGGGACTTTATCAAAAGAAACTGCCAATTCCATGATTCTTTGAGCTTCGTCATAATGTTCCTGAATACCTCCACCGCTTTTTGTTGCATTGACAGTCACTCCTTCCACATCAAAGCTTTTTCCATTCGCCAAAAGATACATGAGTGCAAATTGATCATCCAATTCATTATTGGCATCGGTATCAAAAATTATCCTGACATTGTCCGGTTGACCACAGGAAAAAAGTACGGTGCAAATTGTTATCAATAAAATCAGGCTGGAAATATTATTTTTCATGATTTATGGGATTTTGGTTATTCATAAGTTAAGACAAATCCTTCAAGTAGGGGATAGAACTTTGCGCACCCATTTTGGTAACAGAAATCGTAGCTGCTTTTAAAGCAAATTCAACCGCCTCTTTCATTCCTCCACCTTTGACCAAAGCCACTGCCAAAGCACCATTGAATGTATCCCCTGCCGCTGTGCTATCCAATGCGATCACTTTCTTGGTCGGAATTATTCCTTTGAATTCCCTGGTATGTACATATGCCCCTGCCGCACCCATGGTGACGATTACATTTTCCACTCCTTTTGCCATAAGCATCTCAGAAGCTTCAAAGGCAGTATGTTTATCAAATACCTTGACCCCTGTTAATTGTTCAGCTTCAGTCTCATTGGGGGTAATTAAAAAGAGAAATGGGAATATTTCCGGCTGAAGAATGGCAGCTGGGGCTGGATTTAAAATGATTTTCTTTCCAAGGTCAAATGCCATTTTGCATGCTTCAAATACCACAGAAAGTTGGATTTCCAATTGAATCAAAATCATATCTGCTGCTTCAAAACTATCTTTTGCCTTGTATAAATCATCAACAGAAAGGGTCTCATTTGCTCCCGGAGCAACAATGATGGTATTCTCTCCGGACTTATCCACAGTTATCAAGGCAACTCCTGAAGGTTTGTTGGGATTCAGTTTGATCAAAGAAATATTGATTCCTTCCTTTCGATAATTTTCCAAATTCCGGGCACCGAATACATCTTCACCCAATTGTGCCAAAAAACCAACCTCCCCACCCAATCTTGCAGCAGCTACAGCCTGATTGGCACCCTTACCTCCGGGGATCAAAGAAAAATTTCCTCCTATGATAGTTTCTCCTGGTACCGGAAAATGATCTGTTTTGATTACCATATCCATATTGGCACTACCAATGACAAGAATTTTGGGTTTATCCTTCATTACCTTACAAATAAAGATTAGGGCCTTTCATAAAACTAAAGAGAGTGGAAGAAGACATTTACGAATTTTAATTTTTATCAAAGATCAAATTAGATTATTATTATACTGAACTTATTCAAAAGTTACAAATAATCAACCACATTGACGCTTCATCGTTGGAATAATATCAGCAATAAACCTAAATCCATATAAGTATGAAAAAGAACTTTTTTTCTAGAAGAAAATTTCTGGGGACCACTATTCTCAGTGCTACAGGACTTTCATTTTTACCCAAAACGGCTTATGCAAAAAATCCTTTTTTTCCGATTTCTGAAGATATTCATCAAATCCGTCTTGGTTTTATCGGATTAGGACGGCAAGCGATGGGAATACTGAACGGCATGATGCGCATTCCCGGGGTGGAGGTATTGGCCGGTGCGGATGTCTATGAAATAAAAAGAGATAGATTCAGTTTACGGGTAGAAAAAATAAGCAATGAACTTGGTAAGCCCAGCCCAAAAATTGATGTTTATAAAGATTACAAAGATCTTCTGGCAAGACAGGACATCGATGCTGTAGTTATTGCCTCCCCGGACCATTGGCATGCACTGATGGCAATTGATGCCTGCAAGGCAGGAAAAGATGTCTATTTGGAAAAACCCCTGACCCTCACCATCAAGGAAGGTCAAGAACTCCTAAAAGCTGTACGAAGTAATGGAATTGTCTTGGCTGTAGGAAGCCAACAGCGCTCAGATCTCAACTTTCAGCATGCTGCGCGAATGGTACAAAAAGGCAGACTTGGTAAAATCAATCAGGTATTGGTCCATGTGGGTCAACCCGAACATCCAACACCTTATGACTTAGAAGCACAGCCTATTCCAAATGGTCTGGATTGGGACGCTTGGTTGGGGCCACTTCCAAAAATGCATTTCAATGAAAATCTCAATCCACCAATTTCCTTGAAACCAGAAGAAAACGAGAAACTATGGGCTGCTTGGAGGAAATTCAGTGAAACGGGCGGCGGCTTCATGACAGATTGGGGGGCACATATGTTTGATATTGCCCAATGGGGTTTGGGAATGGACAGAAACGGACCTGTAAAAGTAATTCCTAAAAATGCCGGAAATCCATTGAAATACCTTTATGAAAATGGAACAGAAATGATTGTTGGGCCCTTTGATGAGGGACGCCAAGGTGTTAAATTTATAGGAGAAAAAGGTTGGATAAAGGTTTCGAGAGGGAATTTCGATTCCTCGGATGCAAGTCTAAAACCCACCATGGAACGTCCAAATTTAGGATATCCACCCCACTATTGGGATTTTATCGATTCGGTTGTGAAAAGAAAAGATCCAATTGTACCGGTAGAAATCGGTCACAGTACATGTGTGGTCTGTACAATCGGAAACATTGCCAATGAACTCGGTAGACCCTTGGATTGGGATCCTGTCAACCAAATTTTCCCAAATGACTGGGAAGCAGCTGCGAAATTGCATTATAACTACGAAAACGGATACAAACTCTAAACAAGATGATTATGAACAACAGAAGAGACTTTTTGAAAATTTCCGGGGCCATCGCTTTGGGAACATTATTAAAACCGACTGATTTGATAGCATCTTCATTTGCCAAAAAGCTCCCCATAGGACTTCAGTTGTATTCTGTAAGAGAGGACATGAAGGAAGATCCACAAAATACACTTCGTTTGGTGTCTTCCATAGGTTATAAAAACCTGGAATCTGCTAATTATACGGAAGGAAAAGTCTATGGAATGGATCCTGTTTTCTTTAGAAGGTATATAGCTGACTTGGGAATGAAATTAAACAGCGCTCATGTCGGAGGGCCAAGAGATTATAATCCTGCAAAAAAAGATGAAGTGTTGGATTGGTGGAAACAAGCTGTTTCTGACCATAAAAAGATGGGGGCAAAATATATTATCAAACCATCTATGCCGATTCCAAAAACCTTGGATGAGTTGAAAGTTTGGTGTGACTATTACAATGCTATTGGGGAAGTGGCCAAAAAATCCGGAATGATGTTCGGATTTCACAACCATGCGCGTGAGTTTGAAAACATCGAAGGAAAAATGATGATGGATTTTATGATTGAAAATACTGATCCTAAATTGGTGTGTTATGAACTTGACGTCTATTGGGCTCAAAAAGGTGGACAGGATCCTGTAGATTTCCTTCAAAAATATCCAGGGAGGTTCCCTGTCCTCCATATCAAAGATGAAGAGGAAATCGGAGCAAGCGGCACTTTGGACTTCAAGGCCATTTTTGAAGCAGCCTATGCACAGGGAATGAAAGATTACTTTGTAGAGGTGGAAAGATACAATTTCGAACCGATCGAAAGTGTGAAGCAAAGTTTTGATTATCTCAATAAGGCCTCATACGTAAAATAGGCCATGCAGAACCTTACTGAAAAGGGAATGAACTTTTCCTTGAGGAGGTATTAATAGATTTGTCAATAGCCTTTTCAGTCCTCCCATGTATGAAAAAGTGGGATACCATTCCTTTGGGTGCAACATGGTTTTGTTTGTTTAACTTATAGGAAGATTTATCTATCTTGGTGTAAAGAAATTTCCAATGTTTATGACCCAAGTCACTCCTCGAAGAACCTTTATCCGACAATCTTTGGGCATTGGTTTGGGCGTTCTCTTCCTTCCTACGGCCCTTAAAGCAAAACCATTAATTCCTTTTTCTTTTGGCGCCTGTGATTGGTCTATAGGTCAAACGGCCTCCCTAAACGCATTCGAAACTGCCAAGATAATTGGGCTGGATGGGATACAGGTAAGTTTGGGAACGACCAAGGATAATATGCACCTTAGACAGTCAGACATGCAAGAAAAATATTTACGGGCATCCCGATCTACGGGAGTGAAAATTGCAAGTTTGGCAATAGGAGAGCTAAATGAGGTTCCCTATAAATCAGAAGGGCATACACAAGAATGGGTTCATGACAGTATAGACGTGGCCAAAGCCTTGGGATGTAAAGTGGTACTCCTTGCTTTTTTTGGTAAAGGTGATTTACGCAATGATCCGGAAGGCAAAAAAGAAGTGATACGGAAACTAAAGGAAGTTGCACCAAAAGCCGAAAGGCAAGATGTTTTTCTGGCCGTAGAATCCTGGCTTTCTGCTGAGGAGCATTTGGATATCATAGAAAAAGTGGGTTCTTCCCATGTAAGGGTCTATTATGACGTGGCCAATGCCACCAGCATGGGATACGATATTTTTCAGGAGATGCGCTTGCTAGGAACCGACTACATTTGTGAAGTCCATGCCAAGGAAAACGGGCAACTCCTGGGTAAGGGAGAAGTGGATTTTGTGAAAGTAAGAAATGTATTGGATGAAATAGGTTACCGCAACTGGATTATCCTGGAAGGGGCTATTCCTAATGGAATGGAAATGACAGAGGCCTACAGAAAAAATTTGAAGTTCTTGCATCAAACTTTCAATACATGAGACAACTATTCAATATAGTAGTACCTGTGATGCTATTCTTAAATTGCACCGGCCCAGAAGAAGATCCTCCACTGCTATTTGTTCCTGAAGATTTGGAGGTGATACTTTGGTCAGAATCCCCGGATTTTTTTAATCCCACCAATATAGATGTAGATGCAAAAGGAAGGGTTTGGGTGACAGAGGCAGTGAATTACAGGGACTTCAGAAATGCAGAAGGTCACATGGTGCATGAAGAGGGAGACAGAGTGGTGATTTTGGAAGACAGCAATGGGGATGGCAAGGCTAACAGCTCCAAAGTGTTTGTGCAGGATCCTGATTTACGGTCCCCCCTCGGATTAGCAGTGGTAGGGAATCGTGTAATAGTTTCCTGTTCCCCTCACATCATCATCTATACCGATGAAAATGGGGATGATATACCCGACAAAAAAGAGATATTTCTTACTGGCTTTGGGGGTAGGGATCATGATCATGGTCTACATGCAGGAGTTTTAGGCCCTGACGGAAAGTGGTATTTTATTGTAGGAAATGCTGGACCACATCAGGTGACGGATAAGAATGGTTGGATCCTTCGATCCGGTAGTGTGTACAACGAGTACACCCCATATGCCGAAGAGAACTTACCCAATCAGGTAAGCGATGATGGAAATGTGTACACTGGGGGTTTGGTAATTAGGGTGGATCAAGACGGGACAGGCATGCAGGTGATGTCACACAACTTTAGAAATGCCTTTGAAGTGGCAGTGGATTCCTTTGGCAATATGTGGCAAAGCGACAATGATGATCAGACAGCTTCTTGCAGGACTACCTGGCTGATGGAAGGCAGTAACGCTGGTTTTTTTAGCGCCAATGGAGAAAGAACCTGGCAGGCAGACCGTAGACCAGGACACACAGTGCCTATGGCACATTGGCACCAACATGATCCCGGTGTTTTGCCGGCAGGTGATATTTATGGTGCTGGCTCTCCTACAGGCATAGTGAGATTAGAAGGAGATGAATTGGGAAAGGCCTACCAAGGCATGTTACTTAGTGCTGACGCAGGTAGAAATATTATTTTTGGCTATCATCCTACATTGCGGGGGGCGGGTTATCCACTTGAGGAGAGAACGGCTTTTATTTCTTCAGTTAAGATAGACAATACCAATTACATTTGGCATGAAGTGGAGGACGATCAGAGCAAGTGGTTTAGACCCAGCGATATTGCAGTGGGCACGGAAGGTGCTTTATACGTAGCAGATTGGTTTGACCCTATCGTGGGAGGCCATCGTATGATGGATAAAACGGGGCATGGCAAAATTTATAAAATACAGCCCAAGAATAAATCACTCGAAAAACCCAACTTGGATTTTTCCAGCGTAGAGGGTCTAGTTCAGGCTTTTCAAAATCCTGCCATCCATGTAAGGGGATACGCCAGGGAAGGTTTGTTGAAGGAAGGCCAAGCTTCCATACCTGCCCTCTTGCCGTTGCTGGAATCCGACAATCCCTTTATACAGGCGAGGGCTATTTGGTTATTGGCCGAGTTGGGAGAGCGGGAAAAGATCCGCGGTTTTTTAGATCATCATGACGCAGAATTGGCACTCGCCGCCTTCAGGGCATTGAGGCAATTTGATAAAGCCAATTTATTGAACAATGCCGCTATTGCCTTAGAGTCAAAACATTCTGTGGTTATGGCAGAAGTGGCCATAGCCTTACAGGCATTGCCTTTGGACCAAAGTCGGAGTTTACTGTTTTCTATAGTAGGGACCTTCGATGGAAATGATCCCTGGTTGCTCCATGCCTTGGGACTAGGTTTTGCAGCGCACAGAGAAAAGATTTATCCTGAGTTACTCAGATATTTTGATACGAAAGATCCCGAGGCGTGGCCGAAACCTTTAGCGAAATTGGTCTGGGAACTCCACCCTGCCGATGCAGTGGAAGACTTGGCTATTCGATTGGCTAAGCTATCAGAAAAAGAAATGGAAGAAACGATGACAGCTTTGGCATTTATTAATACACCAAAGGCCGCAGCAGTTATTCGTAATTTTTACGCCAAGGCCTCGGGGGAGGAAAAATCTCAAGCCCAATGGTGGCTACAGTTTAGAAAAACCAATGAATGGAAAACCTATTTGGCGGACTGGGAATCCCCTCAGGATAACTTACCTCAAGTGGAACCTGAGGTATTGGTTTTTAAAACAACTTTGTTGGACACATTGGCAGCAAAGGCAGATAGGGAAAAGGCCATTATAGCCTTGGCTTCCGAAAGCCAGGGAAGGTTACACCTCACTCAACTTGCCATCATGGAAAGGCTCTCCAAGCATGAAAAAGAACTGGCTGCAAAATGGATGAATGCGGAGATCAATTTGGCGAATAAGAGTTTATTGGCGCATTATTTTCCCATGGAAGTTCCAAGATTACTGGACAGGAAGGAAGTGGAAAGGGCAAAGACTTCCTTGGGGCAAGGGGAGGCACTGGCCATTCGACATTGTGCGGTTTGTCATTCCATTGGGAAGGTGGAAAACGAGATAGGCCCGGATCTACGGCAGGTAAACCAAAAATTCAGCAAAACGGGTTTGATTGAGGCCATTTTGGAACCTGATGCCGCTGTAGGTTTTGGCTCTGAGACTTTCTTGATTGAATTGACCTCCGGAGCTATGCTTTACGGTATGCTTCTATCCAGTGGCCCGGTGGTTACGGTAATGGAAAGTTCAGGCAGGAAACACCTTATCCCATCTGAAATGATCAAAGGTAGGCGACAACTTCTCCACAGCTTAATGCCGAGCCCGGTTTGGATGGATATTTCTGAAAATGAGATTGGGCAGATTGCGGCGTATTTGATGGGGGGATGAATATATTATGAAAACGGTTTTTCACTTTACCTTAAAAAAGCACCTTATATAAAAAAGTTATGAAAACATACAAGTTATCCACAGTACTATTGCTAACAGTCACCATGTTTTGGGCATGTGGACAAAATGGAAACAAAGAAGGAAATGATACTATCGCCTCTACGGAAGGTTTCGTCCCTAATCCACAGGAGATGTCAGAACAACCTGTTGGTAAATTGGCAATCGGTGACAAAGCCCCTTATTTCAAGCTTCCCAATGTCGATGGAAGATATGTATCCATTGATGATTTCAGCGATTCAGATGTTCTGGTAGTCTATTTTACATGCAACCATTGTCCAACAGCACAGGCATACGAAGAAAGATTCAATGATATCGTTGATGACTATTCAGGTAAAAAGGTGGCTTTTGTAGCCATTTCCCCAAACAGCCCGATAGGTTTATTGCCTGAGGAATTGGGCTACACCGATCTGAGTGATGATTATGAAAGCATGCAAATCAGGTATGTGGATATGAATTATAACTTCCCTTACCTTTATGATGGGGATAGGCATGAATATTCTTTGGCATATGGGCCAACAGCAACACCACATGTTTTTGTGTTTGACAAAGACCGTAAACTTTCCTATTCCGGCCGATTGGATGCTTCCGAAAAACCCGGAACAGCCAATGCGGAGGATTTGAGGATGGCCATTGACAATACTATGGCCGGAGAAGCATTGGATCCTGACAAGGCGATTACTCCCGCTTTTGGTTGCTCCACCAAATGGGCCTGGAAAAATGAATACACCAAAAAAGTAAATGCGGAATGGAAGGAAAAACCGGTGGAAGTCCAAAAAATCTCTCCTTCCGGATTGGCTGATCTATTAAAAAACCCAACTGAGAATTTAATGCTCATCAATTTCTGGGCAACTTGGTGTGGCCCCTGTGTGGTGGAATACCCTGAATTTATCGATATCCAAAGGATGTATGGAGGCAGGGATTTTCAGTTTGTCTCATTAAGTATGAACAATCCCAATCAGGAAGAAAAAGTACTGAAATTCCTCAAAAGCAAATACTCAGCAGTCCCTAACTACTTGATAGATACGGAAGACAAATATGCAGTCATAGATGTAGTAGGAAATGAATGGGACGGAAGTTTGCCCATTACCTTATTGATCGAACCCGGAGGAAAAATTGCTTATAAGAAAATGGGGGAAATTAAAGCTTTGGAATTGAAAAAGGCGATTGTGGATCATCCGATGATTGGGAGGTATTATTGATTCTTATTTTTTATTTCCATAAATTCAATTGTCCACAAATAAAAAATCCCATGACAAATTTGAAAGAAGATCCCGGTTTTCAGTTTTATGTAGCTTCCAGACTTATTTCACAGGCTTATCGGGAACCATTGGAAGAGCTTGGCCTAACCTATCCACAATACCTGGTGATGTTGGTACTTTGGGAAAAGGATGGACAGATGGTTTCACAGATAGGGGAAAAACTTCAGTTGGATTCAGGAACCTTGACTCCATTATTGAAGAGACTTGAGTCT